>JBBQSE010000076.1:0-22286 GCA_038214195.1 Planctomycetales bacterium | reverse complement strand
GACAACCATTTGCCATTGATCATGCTGAAGGATGCAGATCTGGGACAGATCTGCCTACGTTGTAGTCCGACTTGTCCCAAGTCGGATTCCTTCGGTATGGCGATATCTTTTTGGTAGACATGATTCTGCCGCTCGCCTTACAGTTCAGGAGCCCGGACTGCAACAGTTCGGGCTCCTGAAGTTACATTACCTCTGCACTCGCCTGTTGCGGTGAAACTTAGCCAATCAGTTCCTGAATCGGGGTTCCGCCGTTGGCCAGTTTCATTGGACGACCGCGCTTCGACGTGTGGACGGTATTCACTGGAATACCCATTGCCAAAGCAACAGTTGCCCAGATGTCGCCTGGCAGGTACGCCTTGCTGCCCTCGGCAACCTGGAGTCCATCCTTATCGGTCGCGCCAACAGCCTGACCGTTCTTCAGACCACCGCCACCCATCATGACGCTCCATGAATTGGCCCAGTGATCGCGGCCAATATCCTGATTAATGCGTGGAGTACGACCAAACTCACCCATCCATACCAGAACGGTATCATTGAGCATTCCGCGTTGTTTCAGGTCAGCCGTAATTGCGGCTATACCTTTATCAAGGACAGGCAATCGCTGATTCTTCAGCGTGTCAAATACACCAGCGTGCAGGTCCCAGCCGCCCAGATTAACTTCCACAAATGGCACACCGACTTGAACAAGGCGGCGAGCCATCAGCAGGCCCTGTCCGAATCCGTTCTTGCCGTACGCTTCTTTTGTGGCTTCCGATTCAGCTTCAAGGCCCAGAGTTGGATCGGACTTTGCTGCGTCAAAAGCCGCCATCTGTTTTGAGGTCATCAGATTGACAGCGTTTGCGTAAATGTCCTTGTGGGCCTTTGGCAATTCGCCACGACGCGATGCCATGAAGCTGGATTCGATTTCTTCCAGCATCGTCAGGCGATCTCCAAGTCGATTCTTGCCTTCTTCCGACGGCGAGTTACGAATCCGACCAGTATTATCGACCACGAACGGAGCGTGGGTCATGCCGAGGAATCCGGCCTGACCAGCGCCACCATCGACAGAAACGAACGCAGGAATCTCCAGCGCCTTACGGTTCTTGCCGAGCTCGTAGCTGACAACCGATCCAAACGTCGGATGTACGACGGTTGGGTTAGGGACATAGGAAGTCTGCATGTAGTACCGTCCGCGACCGTGGTCAGCTTCACGAGTACTCATGGAACGCACGATTGACAGATCACCAAACATTTTTGCTGTTTCAGGCATATGTTCTGAAATCTGCACACCGGGAGCAGCCGTATCAATCGGCCTGAATTCTCCGCCGTTCTTTGATTCTGGCTTCAGGTCCCAAATGTCGATCGTAGGCGGTCCGCCGCCCATCCACATCAGGATACAGGCCTTTTGCTTTGACTTGACGACGTCAGCATTTGCCTGAAGGTGCGACAAAAAATTCATAGCAGGAACCGTAGCCGCAGCAGTTGCCATGTGCTGCATAAAGTGCCGACGATTCATTCCGTAGTTATTCCAAAGAGACATTCAAATCACTCCTCGATCAGGTGACAAACGTAATTAAGAAACTTATGCGGCGGCGACACGCCGATCCGCGATCAAATTATTAGTGAATGAACACAAATTCATTCGAGTTCAGCAACGCCCAAAACAAGTCCTGATAGCCATACAGTTTGTTGGTTCGGTAGTTGTTTCCGTTCAACATCTTCATGACCTTGTTGAGTTCAAACTTGGTCGGATGACGACTGAGAGCAGCCATATAGAGCTCCTGTACTTTCTGAGGCTCTGATCCTGGCTTACTGAACTCTTCAAACAGAAAACTTCCGCGTTCGACACTGCAGGCTTTATCAATCAGCTCGCTGTTCATCATCATCAGCGCCTGTGGAATCGTTCCATTGAACATCGTCGATTCTGCATTCTCATCATTATCGAACGCAACTACGAACTGCTGCATCCATTTGCCGCGCTGTTCTTCCTGAGCACTCCAGCCTCCGCGGCCAGCCTGATGGGCATTGCTGGCAACGATCAGCGAATCGTACATTTGCTCTGCCTGCATCTGCTTGAGATACATGTGACTGAACAACGGCATTTCACCAGCAGCGGGGTCATCTGCCTTGTTTTTGTCGTTGAACTGACTCGTAAGTGCATAGGCCTCGGTGGCGCAGATCGTCCGAATCAATTCTTTCAAGTTGTAGTTACTCTTCACAAACTCGCGAGCCAGACGCTCAAGTAGTTCCGGGTGACTTGAAGGATTGTGTGGCCCCATATCGTCTACCGGACGCGTAAATCCATATCCGAAGAAATGACTCCACATGCGATTTACCATCGCCTGGGCAATATGAGGTGGCTGGCCGTCAATTTCTTTTGTGAGCAGTTTACCGAACTCAATCCGGCGATCGGTGTCGAGCCCGGGATCAACTTCCTGACCTTCAAATCGCGGGAAAGCCACCTGCATCATGCCGCTGCGTTTCTCGTAATATACAGGTCCCTGGAAGTCCTGCCATACGACTTCTGAATAGTCATCAACCATCCGGCCGGTGTTTGGATCCAGCTTTCGGTGATCTCGCTTTCCGACCTGGCGGAAGAAACTATTGTATTCCCAGAACTGATCCTGTTGCCACTTGTTGAACGGGTGATTATGGCACTGGGTACACTGCACCTGCAGACCAAGAAACAAACGCGTCGTCATCGCTGTAAGCTGAACTCCGTCGTCCTGGTTCTGCATCTGGGCCAGCGTGTAGTTTACCGCGCCATTCTCTTCAAAATGGCCCGAAGCGGTGACGATATCGACGACAATCTCGTTCCATGGTCGATCCTTGGCAAAAGCTTCGCGGAAGAACTTCTCCATCCCCATGCGACTGACTCGACGCGGCGTAGCTCGGCCAATCGTGTTATTGGTCCAGATTGTTGTGAAGTTCCGAACGTAGTCCTCATCGGCAAGCAGCTTTTCGATCAGCACAAATCGCTTACGGGGACTTTTGTCGTCGAGGAAAACCTTCATCTCTTCAAGTGTTGGGATTCGACCACACAGATCGAGATAGATGCGCCGCACCCACTCTTCGTCTGACGCTGGCTCCGACGGAACGATTTCGTTATCTGCCCAGCCCTGATGAAGTTGCCCATCAACAAATTCGACGAGCGAGCCTTCTGATACTGCCGCAGGCGCTTCTTTCTCGTCAGCGACTACGCGATCAAGAGAGACCAATCCTGCAGACGCGATTAAAGCCGCTGCTGTAAAAACGACTGCAAAACGCGGTGAACCCACCCATTGAATTTTCATAAATCTACCCTGCATTGCCGTGCGACTCCCTGAACTACAACAATTCGAAAATTGGCGGCACTAATTTACACTACATCACAACCCAGCGCGGATGTTCGTGTGTTTTTAGAGGAATTCCAGAGTATTCTACGGACTTTTGGACATTCTTACAGCGATTCGGACCTACGGAGGTTCTGTTGTTGCAACTTTGCCACTGCCTTTTCGATGTGCCTGGTTTTCAAATCCAGTGAAAACTCAAATCGAACTGAACGGATGAATACTGTATGTCGGGATCGCAGGAATCTTGGAAACATCCCCCGCTCACCCAAATTCGGGGGTTGAAATCCAATACTCGCCACTTGGGTGAATCAGTGACATGATCGTTCTACAATGCGTGCAAACCAATCCGAGACGCCAACCTCAACCCGTGGTCGTGCAGTTCCAGTTTGACTTGGCCCAGCAGTTAATTTCCTGAGTTTCCAACAATCTTGTTTTTGAAAGTACTTTTCGTGCAACGCCCCCAGGGACATTCTACTCCGCTGCCTGAACCAACCGTCGTCATGTCCGAGGGCTGGCATTGCCTGCACGTTTATTATCGTGTTAATCAAGCTGCTTTGCTGGCAATCGACCCGGCGGATCGCGCTCATGGTCGAGCCGATGTCATTGAAATCCTCAACCCGCAAGGTGATTATGTGCCGGCTCGGATGCAGGTCTCGGTCGTGTCGGGACACCGTGCAGACCTTGGTCTGATGCTAATGGATCCGGATCCGCTCAAGATTGATGCGGTGTTGCAGCGCCTGCGGGCCAGTCGGATCGGTACGGCGCTCGAACCAACATATTCATTCGTCTCAATCACCGAGGTGAGCGAATACGTACCTACGCCTGAGCAATATGCGGAACGGCTGCAACGAGAAGGTGCATCCCCAGACGATCCGGCGTTCAAAGCCAAGCTGAACGCCTATCAACAACGACTGCCGATGATGAATCAGCAGCGGCTGTACCCGGACTTCCCGCCGTTTCCGGTAATGACGTTTTATCCCATGAACAAGGCCCGACATCCGCTGGCGAACTGGTACGACGAACCATTCAGTGTTCGCAGTGGGCTAATGGCCGAGCACGCGACGTCTGGAATCAAGTTCGCGGGCCGCGTTTCGCAATTGATCACGGCTTCCACTGGATTTGACGACTGGGAGTGGGGCGTGACGCTGTGGAGTCGCGCGCCGGAGTACGTTAAGGAAATCGTGTACACGATGCGTTTCGACAAAGCCTCGGCTCGCTACGCTGAATTCGGTCCTTTCTACGTCAGCTACATCATGTCCGCCCGTGAAGCTCTGGAGCACTTGCGAGTTTGAAGCCATTCAAATCGGTCGCGTCCGCAGTTTCAAATCCGAGATCTCAAGTCACTCAAAATGCCCCGGTACGATATTGCAATCATTGGTGGTGGTATCGTAGGTTTGGCAACCGCATGGCAGTTGGCGCGTGTGAAACCGGGAGTGAAACTCATTGTTGTCGAAAAAGAATCGACACTCGCGTTTCACCAGACCGGCCGCAATTCGGGGGTCATTCATTCGGGAATCTATTATCGACCGGGCTCACTGCGCGCCCGCAATTGCAGAGAAGGCAAGGCTGCACTGGAAGCGTTCTGTGATGACTACGGCGTCGCGTGGCAACGCACCGGAAAGGTTATTGTCGCCACGCAGGAAAGCCAGTTGCCTCAGCTGCAAACGATCTTTGATCGTGGGCAACAAAACGGCGTCGAATGTTCCATGATCGGCGTTGAACGACTCAAGGAGCTGGAACCGCATTGTGCGGGAATCGCAGCGATTCATGTGCCAGAATCCGGCATTGTCGATTACCCCGGAGTGTGCCACAAGCTGGGAGAGCTCATCAAGTCGGCCGATGGAGAGATTCGCCTGAATTGCCGGGTCAGCGCGATGGATCAGCAAACGGATTCCGTTCGCCTCAAGACTTCGCAGGGAGACATCGAAGCTGCACAGGTAATTAATTGCGGCGGCCTGCACAGCGATCGGATCGCGCGACAAAGTGGATTGAAGATGAAGGAACGAATTATTCCGTTCCGAGGTGAATATTTCGAATTGACGCCTGAGGCTCATCATTTGTGTCGGACGCTGATTTACCCTGTCCCCGATCCTCGGTTTCCATTTCTCGGTGTTCATTTTACCCGCATGATCCACGGTGGAGTGGAATGCGGGCCGAATGCCGTTTTCGCACTTGCCCGAGAAGGCTACAACTGGCGCACGATCAACCTTCGAGACGTGTTTGAATCCCTGACCTACCCCGGTTTTTTTCGGCTCGCCATTCGCAACTGGAAAACGGGGCTCGGCGAAGTCTGGCGGTCGCTGTCTAAGGCGGCATTCGTGCGCGCTCTGCAGGTACTTGTCCCGGAGATTCGCGCTGAACATTTGCATTCCGCTCCGGCCGGGGTACGCGCCCAGGCACTGGGCATGGATGGCAAGTTGCTCGACGATTTCGTAATTCTTCGTCACGATCGAGTGATCAATGTCTGCAACGCGCCGTCACCAGCGGCGACGGCGTCCCTGAACATCGGCAAGCATATTGCTGAACAGGCGGTCGGGATTGCCTGACGATCTGTGAAGGTCTTGCATTGCCATTCGGGACTCATTCGCCTATTTCACACAGGACTGGAAAATCGCGGCAGGTTCGCGAGAATACGGGTGTAATTTTCAAACTGTCGTTCGCGCCATTCGGCCATTCGATTTTCCTTTGGATCAAAATCAATGAGTTCAATTCGACACATATTCAATCTGCTGCCGGTTTCCTCGCTCTTAGGTCTGGCACTGTTCGCCTGTCCGATTTTCGCTGACGACGCTACGCTGGATTCAGGCATCGACCCGGACGGTTTTGATACCTCTGTTCGACCGCAGGACGATCTGTTTCTGCATGTGAATGGTCGCTGGCTTTTGAAGACAGAAATTCCTCCCGACAAATCCAACTACGGATCATTCACAGCACTGGACGATTCGGCTCGGGAAAACATCCGAACCATCATTGAAGAGTCCGTGAAGAAACCGACTGACGCCAACAGTAAGAAGGTCGGCGATTTCTATCGCAGCTTCATGGACGAAACAAAGATAGCCGAAAAGGGGCTGAAGCCTCTGCAGGAAAACCTCTCGACAATCGATGCACTGGCGACCACTGAAGATGTTGTGAAGTATTTCGGTCAGGTCAACATCATTGGAATCGGCGGTCCATTTGGTTTTGGGGTCGGGACCGACGACAAGAATTCATCGCGTTACCTGGCAGCGATCTCTCAGGGCGGAACGACACTGCCTGACCGCGACTATTACCTGGAAGAGGACGAAAAATACGGACAGGCGCGCACCGCATTGAAGGTGTACATCCAGCAACTGTACAAACTCGCGAAGTTGCCGCACGGCGACATGGCCGCCGAAAACATTCTGAAGCTGGAAACGGCTCTCGCACAGGTTCAATGGTCGCGGACTGAACTGCGTGACGCTGAGAAACGTTACAATCTTTTTCAGGTTGCTAAACTTGATGAGGTGGCGGTGAAACTGCCGTGGTCAACATTCTTCGCGGCGGTCGGCGCGCCGAAGCTGGAAGAAGTCAATGTCATGACGCCCAGTTTTTTCACGGCTCTGGAGAAAATTCTGGAAGAGACTCCGATCGACACATGGAAGCAGTACTGTCGATTTCGGCTGCTGGATGCGGCGGCAGAGTACCTGACGCCGGACTTCGTTGATGCCCACTTCGAACTTCACACGCGCACGATCTCCGGTGTCCCCGAACAGAAGCCGCGATGGAAACGTGCGGTCGATGCAACGTCGGGTGCCGGTGCCGGAGATTTCGGAGTGCTGGGCGAGTCACTGGGGCAGCTTTACGTGCAGCGTCATTTCCCAGCCGAGTCCCGCCGCCGAATGGACGAACTCGTTGGCAACCTGCTCAAGACTTATGAGAAAAGTATCCATGAGCTGACCTGGATGACCGACGCGACAAAAGAAAAAGCACTCGACAAGCTGAGCAAGATCACGACAAAAATCGGATACCCTGACGAGTGGCGGGACTATTCAAAACTGGAAGTTCGTGCGGACGATCTGGTCGGCAATATGCTGCGATCTGCGGAGTTCGAACATTATCTTCAGCTGGATCGGCTCAACGAGCCAGTTGATCGCAAAGAGTGGGGCATGACGCCTCAGACTGTCAACGCGTACTACAACCCGAGCATGAATGAGATTGTGTTTCCGGCTGCCATTTTGCAGCCTCCTTTCTTTGACGCCAAGGCCGATGACGCTGCAAATTACGGCGGCATTGGAGCTGTGATCGGGCATGAAATCAGCCACGGTTTTGACGATGAAGGCAGCAAATACGACGGAGACGGTAACCTCCAGAACTGGTGGACGGAAGCTGACCGCACTGCGTTCGATGCACTCACCGGTCAATTAGTTGCCCAGTATGAAGGCTACGAACCATTGCCAGGGCGCAAGTTGAACGGCAAATTGACGCTTGGCGAAAACATTGCGGATCTCAGTGGCATGGCGATCGCCTACAAAGCCTACCGCATGTCACTCGGAGATAAGGATGGCCCTGTGATTGATGGACACACATCGGCACAGCGATTCTTCCTAAGCTGGGCTCAGATCTGGCGTCGTAAATATCGTGAAGACGAACTCATCCGTCGTCTGGTGATCGATCCACATTCCCCGTCGAGCTTTCGGGCAAACGGTCCAATTTCAAACCTGGACGCGTTCTACGGGGCCTTTGACGTCAAGTCCGGTGACAAACTGTTTAAGCCGAAGGCGGCTCGCATTCAAATCTGGTAAGCTTGTGCGAAGTCCAATGAGTCGTGAAGGATGTTCTGAAGGAAACGTGAGTATGAGAATTCGCCCTTTGACTGCTGTGGCTCCGGTCCTGAAGCCGGCGCGCTCGAGCTGGATGTTGACAAGAATGGGCGTCTTGCTTGCGATGTCTGCGGTCACATTGACTGGCACAGTTCGCGGTGACGACACTTCTGATGCCGTCGCCGTACTTCGATCCGTTCAGCCAGGGGCCGTCGGTTCTGCGGAGGCCCGGAAAGCCGTCGGCCAGCTGACTTCCGTCGGCGTCCGGGCTTTGATTCCTTTGCTGCACGGATTTCGCGACGCCGGCCCGCTGGCCGACAACTGGCTTCGAAACACATTTGAACAGATCGTGGACGCAGAAACCAAAGCTGACCACAAACTGCCTGCAACGGAACTCGAAGGATTCGTGCAGGACCAGACTCAGTCGCCTTCAGCGAGGCGTCTGGTTTATGAGACTCTGAAACGGTCAGACGCTGGAATTGAGGATCGTTTGATTCCCCAAATGCTCATGGACTCAAGTCCGGAGTTTCGGCGGGACGCTGTGGCCAGACTTATTCGAGAAGCGAGTGAAGTCACCGAAGCGACCAAGGCGGCGTCGCTCTACCGTCAGGCCTTCGGTGGAGCGGTGCATGAGGATCAGGTCAAGACAATTTCTGAGGCCCTCCGCAAGCAGGGCGAAGAGGTTGATGTTCAGACGCACTTTGGCTTTCTGTCGGAGTGGTTGATCGTCGGGCCGTTTGATAACAGGGACGAAAAAGGTTTCGCGATTGCATACGGACCTGAGCTGGACATTGAGTCGGGCAAGGCCCCTGATCCACAGGCGGAATATGACGGACAGCTCGGCAAGGTTCGCTGGCAAGCGATCAGTACGAAAGACGACTACGGAGTGGTCGATATTGCGAAGCAGATCGAGAACTATAAAGGCTCTCAAATGTACGCAACGACGACATGGACAAGCGATAAAGATCGGCAGGTTGAGATTCGCCTGGGCACACCGAATTCGTGGAAGCTGTGGGTAAATGGCAAGCTGGTGTTTGAGCGTGAAGAATATCACCGCAGTTCGCAGTTGGACCAATACCGCGTACCGGTCACCTTGACGACGGGCACCAACACGCTGATGCTGAAGATTTGTCAAAACGAGCAAACTCAGGACTGGGCGCAGCGATATCAGTTTCAGGTCCGAATCTGCACGAGCACTGGTTCCGCAATCATGCCATCGACCAGCACGGCGCGCAACGAAAGCAAATCAGGAGTTCAACAGTGAAATCAATCCACACGATTCTGATCATTGCCGCGACATTGATTCCAGCCTCGCATGCGGCGGACTGGCGACAGTTTCGCGGGAACTCTGCGAATTCCGTGGCCACCGGCGAATCTCTGCCAACGGAATTGAGCGGTGACACGATTGCCTGGAAGGCCGAACTGCCTGGCCGCGGTCTTTCAGGGCCGATCATCGTGGGCGAGCAGGTCTTTGTGTCATCCAGTTCCGGGTACACGCAGGATCGACTCCACGTGATCAGCATTGATGCCGCAAACGGCCACCAACAGTGGGAGCGGCAGTTTGTTGCCACCGGCCGTACGATGACGCACGACAAGATGTGCAACGCGACGCCGACAATGGCCAGCGATGGCCAGCGCGTGTTCGCGTTCTTTTCGAGCAACGATTTGATCTGCCTCGACCTTGCGGGAAATCTGCAGTGGATGCGAGGACTCGGCAGCGAGTTTCCCAACGCCAGCAACAGTCTGGGAATGGCATCATCACCGGTTGTCGTTGGGTCCACAGTTGTGGTGCAGGTCGAAAGCGATGCGGAATCTTTTGCGTGCGGAATTGATGCTGAATCAGGTGTCACAATCTGGCAAATTGACCGCCCTCACGCGGCCAACTGGACGTCGCCATCGATTTTGCCAGCGACCGATCACCAACCGGCACTTGTCCTGCTTCAGTCCTCAAAGGGATTGACGGCTGTGGATCCTGTCTCCGGAACCATCGCATGGGATTTCGACAAAGGCGCATCTACGATTCCTTCCGCAACTGTGGACTCTGGTTCCGTCGTCATTCCATCCAATGGGCTTACTGCAATTCGACCGGCGGCTGATAATAAGTTTGAATTGCTTTGGAATTCATCGGAAATCAACCCCGCGACATCGAGTCCGGTAGTTGTCAATGGTTTGGCATTTGCGCTGAACAAAGGCGGTGTGTTGTCGGCAGGTGACGTGGATACCGGTGAGCGCCTGTGGCAACTTCGGCTCCGCGGCTCATTCACCAGTACTCCAATCACTGCCAACAGCTTTCTTTACCTCTTCAACGAGGACGGTAATGCGTTCGTCGTCAAGCCGGACCGAGAAAAAGGCACGATCGTGTCGGAACTGGACCTGACAGAGAAAATCCTGTGCAGTCCCGGCGCTTCAAACGGGGCTTTGTATGTCCGCAGTGATCAACATCTCTTCAAGATTGCGAAACGGCCATAGTCCAGACAACGACGAATCTGTGGGCGGCCCCGGCGGTGGGACGAAGTCGATTTAGCACGCTGGAATCATTGGCCAATAGTGCCGACCTGGAACAGAACTAATCATGTCGGCACCTCACTTGTATGTTTCCCCTTCCAACGCCGAAGTCGCCTCGCGGGATCCGCGGGCGGCTTATCAGGCGCGACAGGAAGAAATTGCGGTGCAAGAGAGGAAACTCTTACGCCGCGATCAGCGATTTGTGCGTCTCCGCGTCGCGATCTTTCTCATCGGGATTGGGCTGGCCACCATGTGCCTCGGCGAGCCGGATTATGTTTCGTGGTGGTGGGTCACGGTCCCGGTGTCCCTGTTTGCGGTGCTGTTGCCATTTCATCAGTCCTGTCTGAAACGCTTGAAACGTGCCCAGGCTGTCGGTGCGTTTCATGCCGGCCGATTGAGAAGGCTGGATCGTGAATTTGGAGCCGACGTTTCCAACGGCGTGGAATTCGCCAACGATACGCATCCATGGACGCAGGATCTGGATGTCTTTGGACCAGGTTCTCTCTTTCAGCTACTGAATGAGTGCAGAACGCAACCGGGGCGCCGCAAGCTGGCCGATTGGCTGCAGACCGTTTGTGATGGCGACGCAATACGCCTGCGTCAGGCGCGAGCTCAGGGGCTGAAGTACGAACTTGGGATGCGAGAATCGCTGGCCTGTATTCCGGATTCTGCTCAATGGTCCACTGCGGAATCGTTGCTGATGGAATGGGTTCAGGAATCATCGCGGCCAATTCCCTGGTGGATTGTTGTCTGGTCGATGCTCATCGGGATGATCGCGATTCCAGTCATCGTACTTGTTCTGACGGAAGTTCTTCCTCTGAAATTTCTGTTGATGGTGATCATCCTGCAGGCACCCGCGATCGTTGCCACGCGACGGCAAATTCGGGCTGTCGCGCAGCGAATGGACAATGTCGATTCCGCGCTGCGTCAGTTTGGCGCGGTGATCGACGTGTTTGAACGCCACGCTGTCGAAGAGCCTTCAATTCGTGACCTGCAAAACCGATTTCACTCTGAATCCGAAACAGCTTCGCAGGCGATTGGACGGCTGAGCCGATTGACGCAGTGGTTGAACAATGCCATCCGAAACCAGTTCTTTGCCCCAATTGCATGGGCCTGTGGTTTGTTTGTACTGGTCACGTTTTTGCTCGAACGATGGCGTCAGAAGCACGGACGGGATGTCGCCGACTGGCTGGAGACGACCGCGTGTCTGGAGGCGTCGCTCTCTGTCGCGGGTTACGCATTTGATCATCCGGACGACTGTCTGCCGGTGATCTCGGATGATCACCCGGAACTCATCGCGGAAGACCTGGGACATCCGCTGCTCAGAGAATCCGCCTGTGTGCGGAACAGTGTGTCGCTGACCCAAAGCAAGCCACTGCTGCTGATCAGCGGCTCAAACATGTCCGGCAAGAGTACGTTTCTTCGCAGTCTCGGCGCCAGCGTTGTCCTGACACTTTGCGGCTCGGTGGTGCGTGCAAAAAGCTTTCGCACGTATCCGTTCCAGCTGGCGACGGCAATGCGAATCAGCGATTCACTACAGGAAGGCCGCTCGTTGTTTTTTACCGTGGTGCGGCGACTCAAGACGGTTGTCGATCTGACCGAGCAACCACGAATTGTATTGTTCCTGCTGGATGAAATCCTCAACGGAACGAATTCGAATGACCGCCGTCGAGGTGCGGAAGCCGTCATCCGGTCGCTTGTCGCCCGTCATGCTTTGGGCATTGTTACGACGCACGATCTGGCCCTCACAAAAATTGCTGATTCAATGTCAGATCAGGCTCTCAATAAGCACTTTGAGGATACGATCACCGACGGACAGATGACGTTTGACTACAAACTTCGCGATGGTGTGGTGGAACGCAGTAACGCCATCGCTCTGATGCGAATGCTGGGACTGGAAGTCTAAGTTTTTGCCACACTTATTAGTGATTCCATTCGTATGACTCGCATTCACATCATCGGTCGAAAAAATTCCGGCAAGACCACACTGGTCTGTGAGCTTGTTCGGGAGTTGACCTCGCGAGGCATGAAAGTCGCGACCGTGAAACATACGCATCATCACCATGAACTGGACACTCCGGGGAAGGATTCGCACAAGCATCGGGAAGCAGGCGCGACAGCAGTCGGAATCCTGTCGCCGCACATGACAGCGATGTTTCTGCCACTGGACCGCAGGGAACAGGGCGAATCGCGATACACACAATTTGACCAGCTGTTTGCCAACTGTGACTTGATTCTTGTGGAAGGTGATGTGCAGGCGTCCGCACCACGGGTTGAAGTCTGGCGCCGTGAGTCAGGAGAAGCACCGTATGCGGCGGACGATGTGACTATCGTGGCGGTGATCTCAGCTGAAGCGCCGTCCGGGCTGAAATGCCCGGTTTGGCCGCGTGGAGATATGAGTCTCATCGCCGACCGGATTCAGCAATTGGCCGAACAGGGACGTTGACCGGATGACAGCTGGGCGAGTATCGGCAAAAACCGCCGCGCGAATCTGTGCCGTTTGCAGAGACCAAAGTCGGGCAAATTTTCCGCAATCTCCAGGGCTGTCTCACGCGGCATTTCTGAAGCGACGATCGAAATGAATGACGGACTCTGAGAAGATCACCGATACTTCGTCTGTCGATCTGATCAAGAATGGCTCTTTGTGCGAACGGCGAGGATTGCCGTGGAAAATATCATCAAGTTTTTGCCTCGCGACTCTGTTGCTTTCCTGCGCATTGCAGATAGTGACGCACGGTTCCCGATCCGGCCTGTGTCCGAGGGCGCGTTTCTCATTGGGAACGGAACGGCGTGTGATCTCCGACTGGGAAATGACGAAGTACCAGCATTGCATTCTATTCTACGCGTGACCCGCTCATCCGCATCAATTACGTTGATGGCAGATCGCCCTGAACTGCTCGTGAATGGCGAATCAGTAGTGCGCGCCGTCCTGCATGATAGTGACATCGTTGAAATTGGGGATGTCCGCCTGATCTTTCGATTTGTGACTGAAAATACGCTCCCTCAAATTGAGGAGACTACGCACTCTGACAGGGATGCGTCGGACATTGTCGAGTCACCGACTGAACTGACTGCACCAGAACTGGTAAATGGACTGGAAGTCGAGTTTCAACTGCTGAGTGAACTTCAGGCGAATAGTGTCGATACGATGGATAGTCTGCTGAACGCCGCTCGACAGGCGGTCGATGGCGCGTCTATCAAACTCGCCGCTCCGCCATTGCGAGTCATTGGCATCGAAAACCAGTTCCTTCAGACTGATCGGGAACAACTTCAGGAAATCGCTGCCAGGGTCAAACAACAAGAGACTCGAATTGGCGAAGTCTGCCACGTACTGGAACAGATCGTCAATCAGCAACAGATCATGACGACAGCACTTCAGGGAGTTGCCGATCGGCTCACGGAACTGAGAATCGCGGTAAACGCGAACGCTTCTGGCGCTTTGCGTGCGAGTGCCTGAAGGCACGCAGAATTCGCGCCGACGCGATCTCACGGAAATCGTTGAGAATTTCCCGAGGCTATGTTACTGGCAGCTCCTGCCAGCCAGTCATTAAACGCATCCAGCGCTGGCAACACATACAAATGCGATCGGCACGTGGGCGTTAAAAAACCCTGCTGTGTCATCTGATCCAGCATTTGCATGAGTCCGTCGAACAGACCTGCGGTATTGAGCAGCGCGACGGGACGATTGTGGAGTTCCAATTGAGCCCAGGTGAGGGTTTCGAAAAGCTCTTCCAGGGTGCCAAATCCACCGGGCAGCGCAACATATACGTCCGCCAGCTGATGCATGAGAGCCTTGCGTTGGTGCATGTCTGCCGTAATCCGCATGTCCATGACACAGTCGTGCATGAGTTCCGAGCGCGCCAGATGCTTCGGAATTACCCCGATAATTCGACCATTGCGCCTCAGGACAGCATCCGCAAGAATTCCCATGATGCCGGTGCGGCCACCCCCGTAAACCAGGGTGTGTCCCTGTGTGGCAAGAATTTCGCCGAATTCCGCCGCAACGCGACCAAACTCCGGCAGGACGCCCGAACGAGAACCGCAAAAGACGCAAACATTGGCCATGCTGTGCTTACTTTTTTACAGCGGAAAGTTCGCGTTCAATCGTGCTGCAAAGGGAGGCCGTCGAATTTACTTCCCCGTTTAAAGTCACTGCGGGGAAAATCAGCTTGGGAACTTGTCCCGATTCAACTTTTTCATAGAGCTTCACATGACGGCTGATGTATTGGCTCGGGATGCCGGAACTCAATTCCTTTTTCAGCTTCTCTTTGTCAACCAGTGTCTCCGCATGTTGCCGGGCTGCCAAAGCGCTGCGGTTGGCGGCAAACATCCAGTCGTGAAACTCGCGAAACTTTGCTGGCTCGATGCGCCAAACCGCGACGGCAATCCTTGCGAGTTCACAAGCTTCGGCGTGACCGCCACCGGTCGAGTTCACCGTTGGATTGCAGCTCGCGTCCAGCGGCACCGGGAGTGCGAGAATTGCTAAGTTGTCACCGTAGTGCTTCAATGCCCCGGTAATAGCTTGATGTGTATTTCGACAGTGAGGACACGTATAGTCGTACATTTCCACAAACACATAGGGAGCGTCCGGTTTGCCCAGCAGAGGCCATTGTTTGACGTCCAGCGTGAATCGGTTTCCGGCGAAAGTCAGCAACCGTCGTTCAGGAGCCTTCGGTGTCGGATCCGCCGCAGGCTTATCGGACCCAGTTTCAGTTGACTGTTTCGTATCGCCTGACTGCTCCTGATCGCTCGGCGGTTCTTGATTTGAGTCTGATGGAGTTTCGGACTCCTGAATTCCGAGACTTAGCAGATTACCAAACCGCAGGAATTCCGGCGGTACAACGAACAGCAAAGTGGTCGCCACGGCCGGTTTCGCATCGGATGGCTTAGCTTCATTTGGTTCGGCTTCGCTGCGATCATTCGGAGTCGCTTTGTTTGCAGCAGCAGCAGCATCGTCAGCAACTGGAGCTTCAAAGGCATCGACAGGCGGGGCAAATACTTCGTCGGGAGCTTCAAACACGTCTCCCGGAGCGGCAAAAACATCTGCCATATTTTCGTTTGTGGCCGTCGTTGCGCCTTCAGGAGTGGGAGAAACGACATTGTCGTAACGGATGACTTCCACATGATCGGCCTTTGGTGTCGCCGCCTGAATCCCGATGAGTGCCGACACACCCAACACACTGACTGCCGCTGACTTGAATTTTAGCGAGCGTGTGCAAAGTCGCGAACGGAGGACAAGGGCAGCCAAAAGGATCCCGCAGGAATGTACGATGAGGCAGTAGGTGCAAAGATGCTCGACGACGAAAACCTGCAGCCCAATAAACCACAATGCAGACAGCGCAGCCATCACGCTGCCAATCGTCATTCCGCTCCACACCATTTGTCGAAGTCGCTGCGAGCCGTTCATGCGAGCGAACGCCAGCAGGGCAAGCAGACTTGCGTAGACGCCTGCGGCTGGGACGCTGACAGAAATACCCAATACTTTGGACCAATGGCTCGTGAGCACATGTCCACAGTCGAATACATCACCACCGCCGCAGCCAAATACTTCGCCGATACTGAACGCCGTCCAGGCCAAATACACAGAAATGCCAAGTGCGGTTACGCAGATAGCACGCAGAATCCACACAAAGCGCGCTGATGGCAGTTCAGTCGCTGCCGATGAAACCATACCGGACGCCCCCGCGCCCTGATCTTCGAATGACGGCTGCATTTGAACAGTTCCCAATGTTACATTCGCTGATTCGCTGCGTTGCAGTCACAATCAGCCTGCGATGGCATGACTCGCGCCGACACTCCCCAGTGCGGCAACGAAACCAGCATACCCCATTTTCTTTTCAACATCGCTGTAAAATCGTATATCAGGACGCTACGTCATGCCAAATACTTTTTTCTGCACGGCACGGTTTTCCGAATTCCTGCCAACCGCATTCCTGGACCATTGTGCCTGATCGGTTCAGCCACATTCTGCTGCCCGACTGACCGTATTCACCATGATTCATCCAGTCCGTAACGTCATTTTTGTCGCAACTCGAACTTAGACTAAACACGGCAAACCTGAAGGCAAAAAAGTACACGGTATTCTGGCTCGTGTTCTCGGCTGTCTAAAATCAGGGTGGATCCGCGCCAGTGAGACCACTAATCCACCCAGTGCTGATTCTGAAAGCCACCGGGATGGTTGCGAACTTCGACGTATGCCCCGGACTGCAGACGGCTTTGTCCACCGGGTTGACCCTGAATCACCAATGTCCCGCCCGCGACAACAGCAATCAGCAGTTCCCGTGTTTCCAGCACATCGATTTCTGCACCAGCGGCGGCCACCGCCTTTACCTTGCTGCGGCGGCTTGAACCGGCAGCCAAGAAGCGACGCGACATAACATTGACCCCAGTTGCTGGCTGTTGCGGCAAATCCGGTGAATCATCGAAATCTGAAAAGAACTCAAGCGATTCCCGGTGCTTCTTTGAAATCACGGTTCACCCGCGATACCCATATTTGGAAACTGTCGTGCCCGAAGAACTTGGATCAATTACGCGGCTCATGCAGGATCTCCAGCGAGGCGATGAATATGCCGACGTCAAGTTGTGGGAGCATTTCTATTCGCGACTGATCGCTGCCGTGCGAAACCGCATCACGCCGGTCGCCAGGCGAGTTTCTGACAAAGAAGACGTCGTCAACGCAGCCTTTGGACTCTGTTTTCGAGGAATCCGAGAAGGACGCTATCCGGATCTGCAGGACTGGCATGCTCTTTGGGGATTCCTGTTATCAGTGAGTGAAAAACAACTAATCAACCTGAACCGCGACCATCACGCCCAGAAACGCGGCGGCGGAAAAACACGAGGGGAGTCTGTCTTTATGAATCCAGCCAAACCAGAACATCGAGGCATCGAAGACGTCTCCGGCCCGGAACCAACTCCTGAATATGCGGCCATGGTGGCAGAGCAATCCGAGCGGCTTTTAAGTTGTCTCGACGACGTTCAACGAAAAATAGCATCACTCAAAATGGCGGGATACCAGAATAGCGAGATTGCTGAAACGCTGGACGTGTCGATCTCAACCATCGAACGAAAACTCTCGCTGATACGCGATGCGTGGCGAGAAATGGACGCGGCTTGAAAACGAGGAATCGATCACGGCGGAGCGTGATCAGCACAATGTACTCCTCACGCTCCGTCGTGAGGCAAATTTACAATCGAGCGAAACAGAGCGACAGTGAATTCAGGACACCCAACATGGTGGAGCCAGAACAACCAAACAGCATCATATCATCTAAGCGATCGCTCGATTCAATCTGCGATGAATTTGAAACGGCATGGAAATCCGGCAAACCACTCCGCATCGAAATCTTCGCCGACCGTGCCCGCAGTGCCACAAATCGAACTCGCCTCATTGAGGCGTTGCTGGAGACAGAATTGGAATACGTTCTCAAAGATCGCGTCCCGCAGGAAGACGAATACCTCAAGAGGTTTCCCCAGAACACGGACTGCGTACAAAACGCATTCCGAAAATTCCGCGACCGCTACCCGCAGCGGTTCGCGATGACGTTATCGCAGGGTGAAAGCAAAACGATCATCGGGCAGCCACTGACAAATCAATCATCATCCGACTCATCCTCGCCGTCTTCATCGGATTCTGCGGCGATCGATTCTAGGTATTCAACTCGCACGTCACGTAACGAACGCTTGGGCTTCTCCGCAACCAGGAAGAACCACCAGCCATTCATGGCGCCGCCAACGACAGACTTCGCCGCTTCGGATGGGCTCGAGTAGATCGTGCCGTCGATGTCGATTCGGCCATCGGGCAACAAAACACCAGTTCTGTGTTTGTGTTTTTGCTGACGCGGCGTCAACGTGCAACCCGCGTCCAGGAATCCTGCACTTAACAGGTCGCTCAAGTCCAGCCGATGGCGGGGGCGGACTTTCTCGGTGGTAAATCCTGATTTGTAGCCCTGCGGCGTTGGCCCCCGATTCGAGCAGCCGCTGGAAGATGAAGTTCTTGATCAAGTCCGCCGCAGTGAGCTGAGCGCCACGCGCATTCAGCGTTTCGAAGATTTCTTGCGCGTTCTCTTCCGCACCCAAGTCGATCACGACGACTTGTAACAGATCGCGAACCACGGTTTCGATGGCATTGGCCCGTGACGCAACTTGCTCAGGTCCATTTGCATTGAGCCATTCAATCGCTTTGTCGCCAAAGTAGCGGTGCGCCTGAACCATTCGTTCATCGACAAACCCCACCGCATCGTAGTCCACTGGCAATTGGGCTGCCATCACAGCATTGAACGCCGGTCGATCGCGGTTTGTCGGCCAGACCTTAAATCGGTCTTCAGGCTGCTTACAGACCAGACATACGGACGCTGAAACAGCGGCACAATCAACCGCTGTGGCTGCATAAAAACGGTCTGCGGCGAACGAACTTGAGTTTCCAAAGTGGGAAATCCTGACAGGCGTATCGAATCGGTATCGCGAGCATTCTAGCAGAGCCATTGCTTGTTACCTCGCAGCGGCTATTGAATCCTCTCGCGAATGTCTCGGCAATTATGGTTTTCGCGTGGCATTGAGTGCAGACGCGGTGCGGTCCCTTGTCGCGTCAGCCGCTAAGGTATCTGCGGAAAACGAAAACTGAAGGGTTGTGCGATTTCAGATCTCGTAACCGCGCGAAGGCAATTGCAGATTCCAAACCGTTTAACCACTGGCACGCGGCCACTGGGGTCTTTGGCTGGTGCTTTTTGGGGCATGTTTGTAGCTTGCAAACCTTGAGTCCACTGGCGTGAAGCCAGTGGGGTTTCAACGCCGCGCACTGGGCTCCAATCCGCCCCCGCGTCGGTGGAGGGCAGGTTTGGCAACTACAGCGGCAACCAAATCAGCTGATTTGCAAGTTCTTCAACTGCGAGCGTGTGGCAAATCAACTTCAGATCATCAATGACTTTGCGGATCGGCATGCTGCCATGCTTGCCAAAGATCACTCCCGGAAAAGGAATCCCGCCAGTCTGTCGTTCCGTCGCGAGGACGATGAAGTCTGTGTCCTGCGTAAACACAACGCGGCCCAATACTCCAGCTCTTCCCAGGATGTCCACATCGCTTTGTTCGTGCCAGCCGTCTTCAAATGCCGTGAGAACCTCGAGTCCCGCCGCTCGGCAACCCTCCACAACAGCTCGAATCACATTGTGGTCCATGTACAGAGCGACAGTCATGCCGTCAGCTTGCTGCGAAGCGTCTGCACCAAAGCAGGGTCTTCAAATTCACGACGCAGTTCTTCTGCTCGATCGTGAGCACTCTGCAACTCCCGGTCGCACTCAGGCTTGTTCTCGTAGTAATAACCAAGCGCCGCATGGATCTGCGGCAGTGACAAGCCGGAGAGCTGTCTGTGAATCTGGTCTGCGTCCCAATGGTACGCAAGGTGGCACTCGGCGATTTCCAGAACCTTGGTTCTTGTCCCCTGAACAAAGGCAACACCTTCGTCATTCAGTTCAACAAACGGCCATGCAGTGGCGACCACAACAAGTTCTCCAGTTCAAAACAGCATCAGCAAATATCACTGCGACTGTGAAAGTCTACCCGATTGATTGGGTTGGGTACAGTAGTTTCCAAACCCTTGAACTACGGTCACGGGCAGGCTGTCGTGATCGCATTCTTAACTCACCTCAAAACGTTCGCTCGTGCCAAATAAGCTGGGCTGGCATGAGGCGACAGAAAATGGTAAACAAAACCGGCACAGTCAAACATTCTGTGCCGTCCTGGGATCGCTCCGCCGGAGCCAATCCTTGTATTCATCGGCCTATCCAAAAGCCTGCAAAACATTCGGCGAAAGAAATTTTGGAAAAATAATGAGGGCTCTCGGGGTGTTTGGTGATTGATTGAAAGACGAATCTAACTCCACTCCTTTTCGAGGTCTTGCGATGAAAACGTGGGCTTCAGTTCTGGCAAGTACGTTTCAGTCTTTCGGTGTTCGCAACGAAAAGCGGCGTCAGCGTTGCCGCTTCGTATCCGGCTGGCTGGAAAGATCATTCGGTCAAAATGAATATTTGAAAAGTGCGGCTTGGCACTTCACAGTTGACGGTTGAGCTCGATCCGTCCGGAGCAATTAACGAAGGAGATGCGTGGAGATGGAGCGATAACCTGAAAACTACTTCACTGATCGCGATGGACCCAAAGGCCATCAATGTTGTCACGCATGGTTTCGGGGCGGCGATTGAGATGTTCGGCCAAGAGTATTCTCTGGGATTCCTTGGCCTCGGCAAGGAATGGACAACAACTTTTCCTGGGTCAGTACAGGGAATTCCGGAATACGGTTCCCGCTTTGAGGGCGGATCGACACACAAGCTACGGCCTGGGATTCTTCCGAAGATCTAGTCTGAGCGTTTTCATGTCGATAGCACGGGCTGAAAGAATAGTTTCATGAAACTTGGACTAATCGCTGACATCCACGAACACATCGGGCATTTACAGAAATGCCTCGAACGACTGGAAGCTGAAGGCGTTGAGAGAATTGTCATGCTCGGTGATGTTTTCGAGCTGGGACATCGCATCGTTGCGACATGCGAGTTGCTGGCGAATGCGAAGGCGGGCGGAGTTTGGGGCAATCATGATTTTGGTCTGTGTGTCGGTGAGTCTTCGGAATTTCGGCCGCAGTACGGTGACGTGGTTATCGACTACATGCGGTTGCTCAAAAGTGAACTGGTCATCGATGATTGTTACTTTGCTCATATCGAACCGTGGCTGGATCCTTCGAAACTGGAAGATCTGTGGTTCTTTGAAGGCATTCCGGAAACGCCCGAACGACGACAGCAGATCTTTTCATCCAAACCGCATCGCATTTTCTTTGCCGGCCACTACCACCGTTGGATGCTGGTCAGTCCGGAACAAACTGAACCCTGGGACGGCACAGTGCCAATCTGCCTCGACGACGGACGATACTTTGTCGTCCTGAATGCGCTCGTCCACGGCTCCTTTGCGACGTATGACACTGTCACAAAATGGCTGACTCCGTTTCAGCTTTGATCTGAAGCGAACGGTACTCCAACATCGCTCAGCAGGTCCGGGCCGCGAGACTCACCAGGTTGGTTGGCCTGCCAGACGAGATTGCTCTTCACATCCAGACACGTTAGCCATTGTCCGCCGTAGGCATTCGTGTCGATGCAGACAAAGCCGTTGCCGACGGATGGACGACCGCCAGCCAGACTTGTGTGGCCACAGATGACTGTCTTCCCGGAACAGTGCGGCACTTCGTCACCCGTCAATTTGCTCCAACGCAAGGTCGCAGTATGCTGTAACCCCATTGGTACGTCCGGATCAACATTCGCATGGACGAAGATGTGCGTATCGTTCTGCCAGTAATTCGTGAGCGATCGAATGAATTGAATATGTTCGTCTGAAATTTGATCCATGCTGCCACCGTACGAATCCAATGTCGCCATGGCACCGGCGCCAATCCACAGCATCTGCGGAGATCCTCGCTCCAGCGATTCGAGGAGCATTTTATCATGATTTCCCATGATGCCTCTTAAATTCACCGTTCGAGACAATTGCAGAAGTTGATCAATAACGCCTTTGGAGTTTGGCCCCCGGTCAATCAAGTCACCCAACACGACCACAGTGTAATCTCCGGCAGGCTGCACGAGCGCCGATAGCCTTTCAAGGGCCTTGTCACATCCATGAATATCACCAATAGCCAGCACTCGCGATTCCATGTTTCAGA
>JBBQSE010000075.1:0-22453 GCA_038214195.1 Planctomycetales bacterium | reverse complement strand
TAAATTATTTCTTTTATTTATTTTTTTGTTGTTTTTTTATAAATTTTTTTTCCCCCCCCCTGGCGCTTTTTATTTTTTATAAAAAAAATCCTCCCCGCTGGATGGTTAAAAACGACGAAAGCATTCAAATCTCCGGTTTTTAGATCATCAATCCTCGGGAGGCAGGAGCCTCCGGAGCAGCGTGTTCCGAGGCTGGAGCCTCGGAACAAGGACATCAATTCAGACCGCGTGAAGTTTAAGATCGAATCTGACCTTCACCGCGGACGACAAATTTGTAGCTGGTCAGTTCACGGAGGCCACAAGGGCCGCGGGCATGGAAGCGATCGGTGCTGATGCCGATTTCGGCTCCCATTCCGAGTTCTCCGCCATCGTTGAAGCGTGTACTGGCGTTGATGACAACTGCGGCTGAATCCACTTCCGCTTCGAATTTCATCGCCGATTCCACGGAATTTGTCACGATGGCGTCTGTGTGCGCCGAGCTGAAGCGACGAATGTGTTCGATCGCCTGATCGATGGACTCCACAATTCGCACGGACAGAATCAGGTCGAGATATTCGGTGGCGTAGTCTTCATCGGTCGCTGGTTTACCATTC
This sequence comes from Planctomycetales bacterium, assembly GCA_038214195.1. Taxonomy (GTDB): domain Bacteria; phylum Planctomycetota; class Planctomycetia; order Planctomycetales; family Planctomycetaceae; genus SXXK01. The sequence continues at coordinate 21,860 of JBBQSE010000075.1, read as the reverse complement.
GAGATCATCTGAAGGCTCGCCGGACAGCATCGCAACTCAACCCCCCTGCTCTGCAGTTCCTGAGCAAGCTGCGGCCACAGCTTTGGCGCGGCGGCCTGGTGAATGAGCAGCGTTTCCGCCGCATTGCAGACGCCGGGTCGCTGGCATTTGCTGTTGACCGTAATCTCGACCGCCATTTTTTCATCGGCGCTGGCATCGACGAAGACATGACAGATGCCGTCGAAATGTTTGATCACGGGCATTGTCGCTTCGCGGGCGACTCGTTCGATCAGTGATTTGCCGCCGCGTGGAATAGTGACGTCGATCAGATTCCCCAGCGACAACAGGTGACCAACGATTTCACGATCCGTCGATTCCACCAGTTGCACTGCGTGTTGAGGAAGTTGCTTGGCAACGAGAGTCTTTTCAATCACGGCCTGGAGGGCTCGATTGCTGTGTATCGCTTCCTTCCCGCCACGGAGGATGACCGCGTTGCCGCTCTTGACGCAGAGTGCGGCTGCGTCGATCGTCACATTTGGACGTGATTCGTAGATAAAAAAAACCACGCCCAGGGGAACTCGCACGCGGCTGACATACAGTCCGTTCGGGCGGCGCTGTCCTTCAATGACCTCGCCGACCGGATCGGGCAGCGCAATGATTTGTTCGACGGCGCTGGCGAGCGAATCAATGCGATCGGGGGTGAGTTTGAGTCGATCCAACATGGCGGGACTCAGGCCGGAATCCGCACCCGCGTCGAGGTCGATGGCATTGGCTGCGACAATGGCCGTCGCATCGTCGCGCAGAGTAGCAGCGACACACCGCAGCCAGGCGTTCTTGCGACCAGCGGTGACATTGGCCAGCTCCGTTGCCGCCACGCGGGCCTGTTGTGCGAGTTGAGTTGAATACGAAAGTGAATTGGTCATGGATTATTAACTACTGCGCTGTCAGAGGTGGCGTGCCCTCGTTGATGAATTACATAACGCGGAACTGAGTGGGAAGGTATACGCTGTCATCGACGACTTTCCAATGCAGAATCGCAGTATCTTTTGCTACCAGTCCGCAGGCGGGTTTGTGATCAGATAGCGAGCGATCTCGCGGGCGTACAGCGCCATTCCGATTCGTGACAGTACCGGCGCGTCCGTGGAGAACAGCTTTTCGGCACCTTCACCATTTTCAAAAGTGGGGGATGTATCGCAGAATCGGATTTGAGCGTGATTACAGAATGCCTGCAGCACCTCAAATGGAAACCGACTGTGGTACGGCGTGGTTCCCCGAATTCCGCACTGACGACTCAATTGCGGAGCCACATCCGCCGAAACAACCTGCCACAGAACTGGTGCTGTCGTGACCAGGAGTCGCCCGCCCGCGCCCTCGACAGATGTCTTAAGTCGCGTTATCGGTTCAAGGGCGTGACGAACCTGAAGTCGGAGATCGGCAGGATCGTCGGAAACCCAGTCGAATAATCCGGAACGAGGCGAAATGGGAGACGCTGAAAACAGTTCCGAGCCCTGATCGCGGACCTTCGCAAAGAGCCAGTTGGCAGTTGCTGATTTTTTTACGAACTGTGCCACGGCGTGCTCTGGCTTCGGCTTCAGACGCAATGCGGGGTGCGAGCAGATGGCATGCTGGTTTTCCTCCAGCAGCAGGCTGCGGTAGCAGGCATCGTCGGCGATGTCGGTCATATCGACATGGAGAACGACGAGGTCCGGCTTGAGTTTTGCGAGATCATGCTCGAACTTTATCCAGGAAAGCAGAGGACAGTACCCCGGAACTCCGCCATTGATCACTTCAAGCTTTCTCGCCGTCTGCTTCGACAGGAACTGCTGCAAACGGGCTGGGATGGTTTCACTTTCATCGACCGAAGTTCCGCAAATGCAGTCGTCGCCGAGCACCAAAATGCGGAAGACGCCATCTGGTGCAGGGGATTCTGATTCGTCACCACGGCAACCCAATGAGTTGACTCGAACGAGGTGCGTGCCGCTGCGCCCACTGGCCACATGTTTTGTTTTCAGAAGACGCTGAAACTCGTGATGGCAGACAGAAGACACAACAAGCAACGATTGATCGGCGTCCGTCGCGCGGCCTGTGATCCGCTGCAACGGTGGAGCTGATTTTCCCTGCAGCCAGAATTCAACCCCGGCCAATGCAACGATCAGCAGCGCGAGGGCTGTGAATGCATTTCGCAGGGTTTTCATTGGATGCAACGCCATCGAATTCCGCGCAGAGCGAACGTGTCCCGGATATCTCCGTTTGCTGCTGGAGATCCGGCATCGTAAAATTGTAAGGGAAACCCTGTAGTTTAGGTCTTTTCCTGAAAACTGCTCAAGATGAACAGAGCATTTGTTCAGTGGTGTGTGGCGTAACGAGATTGCGGTGTTCACATGCGGCAAAAAGTGCTCGCTGCAGATCAGAGGCAGATCTGCCTACAGGAATGGGCGCAGGCAGAAACCGGGGTTCAATGCCGAATTGGAACGAGTTGCGTTAGAATTCACGGGTTTACGAGATTCAGACTTCTGCAGTTGAGGCAACATGAAAACCCTTCCTGTCACTGTTCTTTCCGGATTTTCCGAGGCTGCAAAAACCGCAGTTCTCCGACATGTGCTGGAACATCGCGGGGCACTGCAGGTCGCTGTTATTGTCAACTCGATGCAGGGGATCGACGAGAATCTGAGGCGAATCTGCGAAGCTGAATCGCCCGGCGGGACCAGCATCAAGCTGATTGAGTTGTTGGGCGGATGCATTTGCTGCACGCTCCGCGCTGAGATATTGCAGGAAATCGACAGTCTGTCGCGATCCGAGGCGTGCGATGTGATTTTGGTCGAGGCGGCCGGGATGGCGGAACCAATGGCGATCGCCGAGACGTTTGCCATCGAGGATGAAAACGGCGAGCTGCTCGCTGGTTCCGCACGCATTGACACGATGGTGACGGTGGTGGATGCGCAAAATTTCCTGGAGGACTTTCAAAGCGTGGAAGAACTCCGTGATCGCGGCCTTGGGATCGATGGAGATGACGATCGCGATGTCGCACGGCTGTTGATCGATCAGATTGAGTTTGCGAATGTGATTCTGCTCAACAACTCAAACATGGTGTCTGAGGAAGAGACTGAACTGCTGCTGGAAATGCTGCGACGGTTCAACCCGGACGCGCGAGTTCTGTCCATTCTGCACGGGCAGGTCCCCGTCGAGGAAATCCTCAAAACCGGGCGATTTCAGCGGGAATGGTCGGTCGGAGTCGATGGATGGCAGGCGGCGTTTGCGGGCGATAAGTCGGGCGAGTCCAGTGCGAATGGGATCTGCAGTTTTGTGTATCGAGCCCGTCGTCCTTTTCATCCGCAGCGACTGTGGGACTTTTGGATGACAGGCGATCACGCCCCAAACATCCTGCGTTCAAAGGGATACTTCTGGCTGGCGACCAGACACGCCATCGCTGGTTACTGGTCGCACGCGGGTCAGGTTCTGGCTGCTGAGCCTGGTGGGGCCTGGTGGGCTGAAACGCCCCGCGAAGAATGGCCGACAGATGATCCGGAACTGCTCGCGGAACTGGAATCGGTGTGGGATGACGTCTGGGGTGACCGGCGACAGGAATTGTTGATCATCGGCCAGGATCTGGATGTGGCAGAGACGCGACAATCTCTGGACGCATGCTTGCTCACGGATTCGGAAATGCAGTCAGGCCCCTCGGAATGGTCTCGTTTTGACGATCCATTTGGTTCATGGGATGCGCCGCATGTGTGTGACGGATCACATGATCACGATCATCATTGAACGAACTAAGAATTCCCGGTTGGCAAGCGCCAAATTCCGATTCGACGTGCTGCTGAGGGCTCGAACGGAGGCGTCAGCGTCAAAGACCAGACAACCGGCGAGACTGGAAAACTTCTACCTGCATTCGCCAGAGTGACACGACCTGTGAAGCGGCGCGGACTTTTCCGGCACATTCTTCACATGCAGGTTTCCCAGTCCGTACGACCCGCACATTCAGGCCAAAAATCGACGTAACGAATTGAGCGGTAATGACCTGTGGAAACTCAAGAGTCGGATTTTCCCGCGACGATAGCTCAAGCGTCCCTCGGACTGCAGAGACACATCTGGATCACGGAGATCCAGGTGCAAAACGATACAAGAGCGAAATCATCGACTGTAACGCCTGTCCAAATGTCCGAAATTCTGAGTAACAGCGAAGTGGTGAAAGGTCAAAATCCAATCCCGCCGCAGGTCGAGGGAATCGGCAACGGTTTGCCGAATGTTAACATACGGACAAGTGGCAATCAGGGTGGTTGACGGAACGATTTCCTTGAGAAGGAGAGAATTGCACATGAAATGGATCAGGATGTTCAGTGCTGCTTTTGCACTGGCCGGAATGATGGCCTCGACTCATGCCGGGCTGTTTGGTTCTGGTGGTTGCAAGAGCTGCGGCTGTGCTGAAGACTGTCAGCCAGCCTGCTGTAAGCCGACGATTGCTCGTCCGTGCTGCACGAATGTGTACACGTACCAACGCAAGTGTTCGGACATTAAACCGCCTTGCTGCGACAGTTGCACCGCTCCCGAGTCATGCTGTGCTCCAGCTGGCTGTGGTAACGGCGACGGAAACGGCTGTGGAAACGCCTGTGGAAACGGCTGTGGAAACGGTTGCAACACTGACCCAGCCTGCTGTGCTCCAGCTGGCTGCGGTAACGGCAACGGCTGTGGCAACGGCAATGGTTGCGGCAACGGTGGCGCAAGCTGCTGTGCTCCAGCTGGTTGCGGAAATGGCAACGGATGTGGCAACGGATGTGGCAACGGTGGCGCAAGCTGCTGTGCTCCAGCTGGTTGCGGCAACGGCAACGGCTGTGGCAACGGATGTGGCAACGGCAACGCAAGCTGCTGTGCTCCAGCTGCTTGTGGTGACGGATGCGGAAACACTTGTGGAGAAGCCTGCGATTGCTGCAACGACGACTGCTGCGAAATCGCAAAGCTGATCTACAAGTCAATGACTGCCTGCTACGCCAAAGACCGTAAGTCGGCTTTGGACAAACTGGGCCGCAAGTACAACTGCTGCTGCCATCCGGAAATCATGAACGCTTTCGTCTACGGTCTTAATGACTCAGACGAACGAGTTCGCCGTGAAGCGGCTGACGAAATCGGCGACCAGATTCGCCATAACCGATGCTGCTGCAGCCCATGTGTGGTTGCCGCACTGACCTGTGCTCTTGGCGACTGCGACCGTTGGGTTCGTCGTGAAGCTACTCAGGCTCTGAAAGCATGTGGATACGATGTTGTAGACGGATGCTGTGGTGGTTGCTGCGAAACTGGTTGCTGCGACACAGGTTGCGGCAACAATGGTTGTGGCAACAGTGGTTGTGGTACGGGATGCGGAACGGGTGCGACACCGGTCTCAGCTCCTGCTGCTGTTCAGCCAACACCTGCTCCGGAAGCCGTGCCTGCACCAGTTCCACCAGCGGAACCACAGGCATTCTTCCCTTCTCGACTGCACAACACGCAGCCGAAGAAGAGCAGCCTTGCAGGCCTTTTTGGCCTGGTTCGATAATCGCATCGACTTGAGGTGGGAAAGAACTGCTTCCTGTTCTGTAACCTCCTTGCTCTAACTCAGAACCTCGCGGCTTCCGGGAATTCTTCCCGGAAGCCGTTTTTGTTTTGGTGTCCGGCAGTACGACATTCGTAATTTTGAATCAGTCCCCAGACTTCCCAAACCTGAATAGTCCGTCAGCAGCAGTGACTTTCCGTGTCTTTGAGTCAGACCACCAGTGCAGCCCTGCGGGGATTACGACGGGTTGACATCCCCACTGCGATTGCGGTTTGTATCGCCGCTCTATGGATCTGCGGCTTTCTTTGGTACTTCTTCCGACAGTCCATCGAAGATCCGACGGTACCTCGCACTGAAGTCTGGTCGATCATTGCCGACGAACTGCTGGGACTTGGTGACGCTGAATCAAATCGCCAGTTTCCCATTCGTCCTTCCGGAATGCGATTTCTTTCGCAGCGGGTGCCGCTCTTTACGATGGCGGCCTTCATTCTGGTGCTGGCTTCGATCCATGGCGACGCGGTCTGCCTGCTGATTCTTCGTCGGTGCCGATTGTTGTGGACCGAGCAGATTGTGCTGATACTGGGGACCGGACTCGGACTGCAGTCGCTCGTGACGCTGGGCTGTGGTCTCGCTGGACAACTCAACAGAACCGCCATCATTATTCCGGCATTGCTGAGTCTGCTGCTGACGAGCGTCGTTCGGTGGAAATCCCGCAGTCACGTGGCGCATGACATTGAGTCAGCCGCAGCCGAAATTCGATCGTCGCCTGCGATCCGGATTCTCGTGCTGTTGATTATCGTTCCCTTTGCGATCTATCTGCTCCTGGGTGCCGTTACCCCACCCACTGATTTTGATGTGCGAGAGTATCATCTGCAGGGACCCAAAGAATGGTTTCAGCAGGGGCAAATTACTTTCCTGCCACACAACGTGTACACCAGCTTTCCGTTTCTCAGTGAGATGCTGAGCCTGACAGGCATGGTGTTCGCCGCAGACTGGTGGCGCGGTGCGCTCGTCGGGCAAGTGGTGTTGTCGGTCTTTCAATTGCTGAGCGCGCTCAGCGTGTTCAGTATCGCCCGTCGCTGGATCAGCGCCGATGTCGCATGGCTGGCTGTGCTGATCTATCTGACAACTCCGTGGACGCTGCGAATCTCACTGATTCCCTACGCCGAAGGGGCGCTGACGTTTTATTTGATCACCGCCACCATGAGTGCGCTGCTGATCACTCGGCTTCCGACGTCAATTGGCCGAATGGCCGTCATCACGGGCCTGCTGGCCGGTAATGCGATGGCGTCGAAGTACACCGGGCTGATTTCCGTCATCCTGCCAACTGCGGTTCTGGTCGCGTTTCAGATTCTGAAACATCAAAAGTCGAACGACTCACTCGTGACGGATTCTCAACCGGATTCAATCAGACAGGCGATAAATGAAAAACGGCCACCAGTTGGATGCAGATCTGAGGACAGATCTGCCTACGTAGCCCGACCTGTCCTCAGGTCGGGTTCCCTTCGCGGCGATCATCAACCTGGTGATTCAATTCCTGCCGCTCGCCCAGCTGCCATCGAGTGGCGATCCCTGCTGATGCCCGCCGCTGGCTTTGGCCTCGGTGTTGCCGCGATGATCGCTCCGTGGCTGTTGAAGAATCTCGTCGAAACCGGCAATCCTGTCTATCCGCTGGCTTACAGCGTCGTCGGCGGCAGCGAATGGTCGCCACAGTTGGATGCCCGCTGGCGGCCCGCCCACGCGGCGTCGGAACACGATCTGCGTCGCATCCCGGAGCATATTCTGGGTGCCGCCGTCTACAACAAGTGGACGAGTGCCCTGCTCTTCGCGCTTGCTGTGCCTTCAATCCTGCTCTGGCGCAGGTGCAAGACGCTGCCGATTGTGTTGAGTCTCATCGTTTGGGGCTTTGTCACCTGGTGGGCGTTGACGCATCGAATCGATCGTTTCTGGATTCCGCTAATTCCGCTGTTGAGTCTGGCGGCGGCGACGGCGTGGCTCATCTCCGAATCGCGAATCTGGAAGGCTTTTCTGGGGATCATGATCGCGGCGGTGACACTATTCAATCTTCGATTCTGCGGACTGGCTCTCGTTGGATTTCATGTCGGACTGATGGATCTGGATGTCGCTCGACAGGTGCCGGTTCGCTCTGATATCAGCTATCTGAATTTAACGCTTCCGGCCGACGCCAAAGTCCTGATGGTCGGCGAAGCGGAAGTCTTCGATGCCACCTTTCCTCTGCTCTATAACACGGTGTTCGATGACTGTCTGTTTGAAGGCTGGACGTCGCTGTCCGAAGACAAACTGCGTTCCGCGTCTGAGCGTCGGATGCTGCCGCCGGAACAGATTCTGCGGCAACTGCGCCAGCGGGGCGTGACTCATGTTTACGTCAACTGGGGCTCCGTTTTGCGATATCGGATGACCTATGGATACACCGAATACGTCGCACCGGAGCGGTTCCGGCAGTTGCTGAATGACGGTGTGCTGGAATCGAGTCGTGTGCTCTTGAGACAGCCGTGGACATCGTTGTCCGATCAGGAACGCGCGATGGTCGAATCATGGCAGGGTTACAAGGCCATTGTCCCAAATGGCGCGGACTTTTCGGTTGCTGAGCTGTATCCTGTCACGCCGCCATAGCACGACCTCCACCGTCATACTCCGGATGGTTTTCAACCACTGACGCCTGCTTCCATGTCAACAGCAATCTGGCGTGTGTTGATGTTGCGTGGTGTCATGCCAAAGAACGTTTGAGCGTGAACTTCTGTAGTGGCCACAGTGCCACTACACTGCGAAGGGCTCAGTTCTGAATGACCAATGGAATCACAGCAGGCGAAAGATCTCCGGTTCGCTGCGACTTCATTGGTCATTGAAAATTAGTCATTGGTCATTCTTCCCCCCAAACTACACATTTCAAACTTCAAACTCCCTTCATGTCCACTCTCTCGCAGTTTTTCCTCAACCCGGCTTATGTGCTGCCGGGGGCTGCGCTGGTGCTGGTGCCTATTCTGATTCATATCCTCAGTCGGTTGCGCTACAAAAAAGTGCGATTTGCGGCGATGGAGTTTCTGCTCGAGAGCGAGGAACTCAACCGCCGCAGGATTGTCCTTGAGCAGTTGCTGTTGCTGCTGCTAAGGATTCTGGCAGTGCTGCTGATTGCGCTGCTGATCGCGCGGCTGGTGCTGGATCCGAGTCGCCTGCTGATGCTGCGTGGGGCGAGTGTGCATCACGTCGTGCTGCTGGACGATTCGCTTTCGATGCGTGATCGGGAAGGCGATGCCACTGTGTTCCGTCAGGCTTTGCTAACGCTGGAAAACATGCTGGCGGAAGGCAGTCGTCAGCCAGGGGCATCGCGAGTGACCATCTTGTCGATGACCGAACCTCGACGACCGATCATCGCAGATCGCATGCTGGACGCCGCCTTTGTGCAGGAGTTTCTGCCGCGACTTCGCAATCTGACATGTTCCTGGAGAGCCGCCTCAACGGTTGATGCGATCAACGCTGCCAAAGACATTCTCGCCGCAGACGGCGGCGCGGCGACTCAGGTGCATGTGCTGACCGATTTAAGAGCGTCTGACTGGACTAACCGACCTGAAGTGGCAGCAGCCCTGGAATCGCTGAAGACCGTCAAGGCGTCAGTGGATCTGATTAAAGTGGTCAGAGATCCTCGTCCCAATGTCGCAGTCCAGCAACTCAACGCCGAAACCCTCGCGGTGGCTCAGGGAGTGCCCTGGCGGATGACGCTGACTTTGAAAAATTATGGCTCCGCAAAGGTCACGGGACTGCGCGGTACTGTTCTGCTCGATGGCCTGCCTTTGCCGGGCAGAATCCTGATTCCTGATATAGAGCCGAGCGCGGAGTTGCAGGTCTCACACGACATCGCATTCGATTCCGTGGGTCGGCATCAGGTTGAGGTTCGACTGCAGGACGACGCATTGCGGGAAGACAATCGCCGGTTCCTTGCTGTCGATGTCACCGAGCGCCGCATGGTTTTGATCGTGGATGATGAAGGTCAGCAGGACGATGCCAACTTTGTCTCGGCGGCGTTGAGCGCCGATTCGGGGCTGACAGGAGTGACGTGCGAGGTCCGAGCGTCGCAGACGTTGAATTCGACCAGTTTGAGTAAGTATGACTGTATCTATCTCTTGAACGTTCGCGATTTGCCGGCGGACACGACATTGTTGCTGGCTGAGTACGTCCGCAGTGGCGGCGGCATTGTCTGGTTTCCCGGCGAGCAGGCGAACGTGCGCTGGTATTCTGAAACGCTGCGTGATCCAGCGTTGTCACTGTTTCCTGTCCCGATTGGAACTGTTCACGAAATCGATCCCGGTGACGGATCTGCCCCGGACACCGTCGATCCATTCGTGAATCCGGTCTTCGAGCGGCATCCCATTTTTCTGGTTTACAATTCTCCTGACAGCCCATTTCCTGACACTGTTCGGATCGCCCGCTGGCTGCAGGTGACGGACGACTGGAAGCCCGACGACACTGAACGCGGTGATGGTGTGAGAACTCTGATGAGACTGGAGACCGGGCAGCCCGTCGCGTTCGAGCACACGCTCGGCAAAGGCAAGGTGCTGACGTTTCTTACAGGTGCCGGACGTCGCTGGAGCAACTGGCCTGTCGCCCCCGCTGCTCCAGGCTATGTGGTCACGAACCTGTTGCTGCATCAGTATCTGCAGCACCCGTCTGAAAGTGTGGAACTGCGGGAATTGTCAGAACCATTGCGACTCGAATGGCCCTCGAATCGGTTCACAGAAAACATGGAAGTGTATCTGCCCGAAGCTGGCCCGGATGACGAGCCTGTCGCTGAGACGTTCGTTCGACTGCAGGCAACACTCGTGAACGCCCATGACAAAACGGAAAAGGAGACGACACCAGCAGAGACTAAAGATTCACAGAAATCCGATCAGTCCGCCACGCCGACCGAGCAAAGACTGGGTGTCACAATTGTCCAGGCGGAGCGGCCTGGGATTTATCGCATTCGTCGTTTTGACCCGGAAGGCCGCGTCAATGATCTTTCCATCGCGCTGAACGTTCCAACCTCCGAAAGCGCTCTGGCGATCGCCGATCCGGGTCAAATCACACGCCAGGCGGACCTCGATCACGTGCGAATTCTGGAATCCGAATCTGCCGTCGCACTTGGGGGCTCCCAGGCCGGGCGCGAGCTGCGCTGGCTGCTGCTGGGGCTGCTGATCGCAGTTCTCATCGCCGAACAATTGCTCGCACTTCGACTCAGCTACCATCCAGAGGTGGCCAAATGATTGATGCGACCACTACCGGACTGGAAGTAGAATCGCAGTCCTTCCAAACGACCGAATTTGATCTGCCGGAATCCTCCACGGGTATGCTGCTGTTGTTTGCGGGGCTGGCGGCACTCTTTGGACTCACCGTGCGCACGGCGTTGCGGGATTCCAGATTCCTGACGCGTTTGCATCGAGCCGTCCTGCTGATTCCTCGCCTGCTGGTGCTGGTGCTGGTGCTGGTGATCGCGCTCAATCCGCAGCGGCGGACTCAGCTGAGTCGCGTCGAAAAATCGCGAGTCAGCATTCTCCTGGACACGTCGCTTTCGATGGCCTGGCCAGCGGCCGATCCGATTCTCGCGACATCGACTTCGCCCGCAGAATCCGCTCCGCTGCAATCCGCCGAAACCCGAGCCAACGCGGCGTTGAAGTCGCTGGTGGCATCCGGCGTTCTTGCCGAACTCAGCAAAAAGCACTCAACGACAGTCTACACGTTTGATTCCTCGCTGGGGGGACCGTGGGCGATTGTGTCTGAGGACGCTGTGCGTTTTGTTGATGTCGATCAGAGTGATCCCGGCGCTGCGGCCGCTCCTTCAGGCAGTTCCGCCGCGACGGTGTCGCTCGATGAGCCGCAACAATCCACGACCGGAACAATTTCCAATCCGGACGCGATGCAGCAATGGACGAGTATTTTTCAGCCGCGAGGTGCGGAGACGCGGATCGGGGAATCGCTGTATCAGCTGATCGGTCAGATTTCCGGTCGCACGCTGAGTGGCGTGGTAGTGATTTCTGACGGCCGTTCCAATTCCGGGCTTGACGTTGAACCTGCTCGGGTTAGAGCCGAACGATCGGGGACGCGGCTGATTACCGTTGGCGTCGGCAGCCAAAAGCCGCAGATGAATCTTTGGGTCGCCGGGATGCAGAGTCCCGCAGATGTACATCAGGGAGACCCGTTTGATATCACCGTGAATCTGCAGGGGACGGCGTCGCAGGGACAACAGGCCGTCGTTCGCCTGTTCGAGCAGTCATCTGATGGGGACGGCAAAGATCGCAGGCAGATTGCGGAAAAAAAGATCGAGCTGGGTGAAGATGCCATTCCGTCGTCGATTCGATTCAGTCAGGAGTTGAAGGTACCTGGGAAATACGATTTTACGGCGCGGATTGAGTCTGCTTCCGGGATCACAGAGATGACGCTCGATGATAATGAGCGGCGGCGGACGGTGGAGGTGACCGATCGACGCATGAAGGTGCTGGTGATTTCCAGTGGACCGATGCGGGATTATCAGTTCGTTCGCAATACGCTGTTTCGACACAGCGGTGTGGAATCGGACGTCTGGCTGCAATCTGTGACCGATGAGAACATCGGGTTCGTTTCGCAGGAAGCGAAGAAGCTGCTGACGAAGTTTCCCGTCACGGAAGCAGATCTCTTTGAATACGACGTGATCGTCGCGTTTGATCCGGACTGGAGCCGACTTTCGGCTGAACAACAGACGTTTCTAAATCGCTGGGTTTCCGAACATGCCGGTGGTTTGGTTGTTGTGGCGGGAGAGATCTTTACGCCGCGAATGGTTCAGGAGGCGGACGCGTTTCGTGAAATTATCGTGCTCTATCCCGTGCTGCTCAATCGGACAATACCGAACTTTCAACTTAGTCAGCGAGCGGATGAGCCCTGGCCGGTTACGCTGACTCCGGAAGGCCGCGCGACCGAGTTCTTGAAGATTGCTGATGAAACAGGCAGTGCCAGTGTCGATCTTTGGCAAAAGTTCAAAGGGATCTATCGGTCTTACCCGGTTCGCGGTGTCCGGGACGGTGCAGTCGTACTCCTTGAATATGGCAACCCGCGGGCGCGGACAGAACTTGGCCAGCCACCGTTCCTCGCGTCGCAGTTTTACGGTGCCGGACGCACCGTTTTTATCGGTTCGGCAGAAACATGGCGACTGCGAGAGATTTCGTCTCAGGCCCACCAGCGATTCTGGACAAGTCTCATTCGCGAAGTCGGCCAGGGTCGACGCAGTCGCGGCAATGCGCGTGGCCTGTTAACGCTCGACCGCACCGAAGTTGGACCGGGCCAGCCGGTGACTGTGAGGGCTCAGTTGTATGACGCGCGTCTGCAGCCGCTCCTCGCGGAATCCGTCCCACTGAAAATCGTGAATGCGGAAGGACGCACGCTGTCGATCCCGGATCGGCTGAACGCGGACACTCACGGAGCCGGAAGGTACATCACCAGTTTTCGCCCGCCCGCTCCAGGAACCTGGCGACTCTCCGTGCCTGTGCCCGAATCCTCCGATGTGCTGCAGGCAACGATCGATGTTGTGCTGCCCAATCTGGAATCACAGAGTCCAACTCTCAACGAAGAGTTGTTGACAAATGTGACTCGCGACACACAAGGCCGCTATCTGGCGTTGTCCGATCTGGCGACACTGCCGTCCCTGTTGCCCGATCAAAGCCAGGCAGTGGTCGTCGATGAACAACTGAGGACGCTGTGGGATCGCGGCTGGCTGATGTTCGCAATTGTCGCACTGCTGGCCTTCGAATGGATCATGCGCCGCGTCTGGCGATTGTCGTAATTCGCCGTGTTGGTTCGAACTCCGGAAATTGCATTACAGAGTTCGCAGTCGAGTCTCAAAATGCAGCCGCTGGCTGTTGATAATATCGAGTCTTGTGAGCTTCCAATGGAGTGCCGTGGGCATTTCGCCGGCAGGCGAATCCGCGATGGGATCAATCTGGAATATTGCTTCGAACTGATTTGTGCGTTCATGAATGTGGCCCCAGTGTTCGACGGTACCAGACACATTCCAGCGGCACAGACAGGAAAACGACTGTTCATGTAACCGCGACTGATCATCAGGCGTTCTCAGCTGCAACTTTGACTCGAGCAACTCCACCTGCTGGACGCGTGCAACGGCACCGCCCTGCTCTGCCATTCGGAGACTCTCCTGAACCTGCAGGTACAAATCCTGAAGCACTTCTCCCGATGTGCTGACCGCGAGGGCATCGTAGACTGCGTCTTCGCCGCGACCGCGAAATGCCTGGTAGATATTGGACAGTACCTGCCCGGCGACGCGGCTGGCGTCATCGCCGGAAATAGAAGGTGGAGAACCCCAGGGAATACTCCAGCGTCCGACACCACTCCATACGCTGGCAGTTGTGATCATTGTTGCAGTCAAGATTGCTGCTGTGAGTTTGATCCATCGGACGTGCCTTTCCGTCGTGACCGGGTGGCCGGGGCTGGACTGAGCGAAGCGAAGGAAGCCCCGGGGTTTCGAGCTGTCGCTCTCCAACCCCGGCCACCCATTTCGGCTTGAGTTCCAGAGTGTTACTGCAACCATTGCGATTGCGAGAACAATCAGCGAAAGCACGGGGATGTCGATCATAGGCTGTGGCGGAAGGATTGCCGGGATGGGAGTCAAAGGCTTCAGGCGATTCATGCTCGAATCATCCGGCGCATTCCATTCGAGCACATTGTTTACTCCGACCCGCGACAGTGTCTTGCGAAACGACTCGTTCTCCGCGAATACGACCGTTGTCACCGCCCACAGCGATTTGTGGAATCGATCCCATGTGAGCTGAACATGTTGCGGCGCTGAGGAAAGCGGATAGACAAGAATGATGCCAACTCGTGCATTCGACATCGCAACTTGTTTTCGTTGCGACAGAAGTGCGAAATCACGAAAATCGATGCCGTAAAAATCACAGCGTTCCACGATCGGCTTGAGAGTTTTGCCATTCACAGCAATCGGATTGCCGGTGAGGAAAAAGTCTTCAATCAATTGCCGAGCAGCATCCTGTTCCACAATGCTCAGAAAGTTCTCGTACTCTCGCTTCAGGGGGACACTTTGTTCCAGCGTCATCAGCGGGATCAGGATTTCGTGGCGGATTTCCTGGGGTTCGATATACAAAAATGAATACACCGAGCTGTAACTCGTGATTCCGAGGGCCTCTTCCTGTTGCTGCTGAGCCCAGCGTTCGCGTTCCTGCCGGGATGCTTCCGCTGACAGCGGCGGATTTTTCCAGTCAAATCGGATCGTTTCCGGCGTATTCGCGACGAGAGCCTTGCTGAAAGTCTCGGGCGAGTTTTCCTGCTTCACCTGCAGTTGCATCTCTGACAACAGCACGCCGTCCGGATCTGTAAACCGTTGCTGAAAGGTGAGGAATTCCGGAGGTCGTGCAAACGTGTATTGCATGTCAAACGTCAGCTTGTGCGCCATTAGTTGCGCCATGGGGACACCAGCTTCCGGGATTTCGGCGGTGACCTTTGGAATCTGATCTGGTTCGTGAATTACACCTTCGGCGTCTTGAATTACGAACCGTGTGGCGACGAAATCCCTATGCAATTTAATACCGCTTCGGATGGTCGGAGCATCCAGCGAATCCGTGGTATCAGGTTTCAGGTTGTGAAAGAGGACGAGGTCTTCAAGAAACACTTCGACCGTCACGTTGACTCGATCGCGCGAGACGTAGACGAGCGTGCGAGTGACGGAAACCGGATGCGTGGCGCTGGCGCTTGCACTCGTGGTGCAGGCGATCAGCAGTCCAATCCAGTGTAGAACAATTTTCCCAATTTTTCGTGGCGCGGTCTCCGCAATGGAGCAAGTCATCCACAGAGAAAACTTCGGATGTTTTGAATCGCGGCGAACCCCCTCATCCGGCCTGTCGGCCACCTTCTCCCCCTGCGAGGGGGAGAAGGGACAGGGATGATTTTCCGGACTGCACATCATCGTACAGTGATCACAGCTTCGGCCCATTCGCGGAAATCCATGCCGTCACTTCTGATGTCTGCCGTTACCAGGCCAACCCCGCTGGTCTTGGAAACGGTCAGGGAGAATTTCACGGCACCCGACTGTCTGGGAACCAACTTGATGGAGTCAAACGGCGGAGAAACGGTCCAATCGGTCGGGACGTGCGGCATCACGGTGAACTCACGCTCGACGGGCGAATGATTGGTGATTCGCATCTCAAGATTCATGGTCTCACCGGGGGCAATCGTGGAGCCGTGTGGATAAAAGAAGGCCCATTGTTCATCAACACCGTAGTTTGGATCGTCAAACGGAAACAACTCACGCTGGATCGCAATACGTTCGCGGTATCGCGTTTCGAGATAATCCAGTTCGTCGTCCGTGAACGAAAACACGTACTGAATGTGTTCGTTGACCAGCCAGAACGGTTCCTTGATCGCTCGCAGCTTTTTTAGGCACAGCAGGTAACCTGAATCTTCGTGCAGCAGATTTCGGTTCTGCACGCAGTAATCGTCAAATCCGGATGGCGCGAAGGAATCGCCTGCGAAGAAGATGGGCTTTTGGTCGGCCTTGCGAGCGAAAAGTGCGCCGTGATACCACGTCTGACCGGGGTAGAAATGGAACGTCAACTGGAACTCGTGCCATGCCATCTGATGACCGTCCTCAAGAACTTTGATGTCCATGATGGGATTCGCGGTCATTGCCGGAAGATGATACGCCTCGGGCCGCGCCAGCAGATCGGCGTATTCGGTCGTCGCGTAGACAGGACAGGCGAATGCTTCAGAGGCCGCCTGCACCATGTCCGTGTGGTCGTCGTGATAATGCGTCACGAAGATGCCTTCGACTTTTTTGATGACACCCTGTTCGATGAGTTTTTTCACATCGTCGATGACTCGCTGGTAACCACAGTCCAGGAGAAAGGCATTGCCCGTGTCGGAAATCAGGAGTCGGCTGGTCGCATTTTCAAAAACCCATGCTGGTGTTTGTTCGTGATGCGAATACGGCATCAGTTGGATGTCAGCACCCTTGCCGAGCACTCGTTCGCCGCAGAGCCGCATGCGGTCTTCCTTGAAGTACCAGTGCAATGCGTTCGTGGACAGGTAGTTGCGATAGAGCGACTGGACTCGCTGAGTCAGCCGTTCGATAGCCTTCTGAGGATCCTGAATCACTGGCCCGCGCGCCGGAATGATTTGATCGGGTTTTTCGTCGGCAATCTTCTGCAAACTGGCAACAAGATCGGCCAGACGAGCGCCGTAGCCGTGATAGCCGCGAATTTGAGCGTCCGTGATGGCATCCTGAAAACTGTAGAGGTCCAGAATCTGGCCGTCGCCGTAAATCAAGTCGCCGGTGAAGGCGATCTTCTTGCCACCGATGTCCGTCAGCCACGAGACGGAGCCCCGCGTGTAACCAGGCGTTTCGACAGCGCGAAATTTGAAGCCCTGCCATTCGAGAACATCGCCATCATTCACCCAGCGATCAACGGGAATCGCGTCCGCGAGGATCTTTGTTGACTGCTGGCCGTAATCGTGAAATCGTCCCGTCGCAAATTCTTTCCAGAACTCTTTCGGCTGTTCCAATGCGAACCGTTCGCGGTTCGGCGCAATTGCTTTTGCTCCGGCATCGATCAGCGGTTTCGCTCTCCAGACGACGTCGCGTCGTCCGTGAGCCAGGAGGACATGATCGATGTTGGCGGCATCGTCGGACTTCCAGCCGTAGATGGCGAGTCGATGATCATCGGATTCTACGAGGACGCCGTTGACGGCTCCGGGATCGATGGTCAAGGTTATGTCGGCCTGAGTGGATGGCAGGAATTTGCAGGCGGCGACCAGCAGGAGGAATGTGAAGAGGGGCTTCATGATGGATCTCGTCTGTTCGATCGAAGGAAATCGCGATGCAACTCGTTCCAGGGCTCCAGCCCTGGAACGCCGTGTCCGGAGGCTCCTGCCTCCTGATTCGCCGGAGGAGGCAGGAGCCTCCGGGCAGTGTGTTCCGAGGCTGGAGCCTCGGAACAAGTGCGCTAGTTTCGAAATCTCAAAGCAGAATTCTTCGCATGAACTGTTTCCGCGAACTTCTGGCCGAGATCAAGATAGCCGATGGAATCGTAATGCCATGGGTCTGAATAACCGTATTCGTCGGTGCTGATCACGATGGCCGCGTTTTCGTCTTTGCTCACAAAGTCTGCTTGAGCCTGTCGCACGACATCGCCGAAATCCCAAACCTTGCCGTTTGCGTTTGCCTGTTCGTAGTCGTCCTTGCCAGAGTCTGAAATCCGCCCGATAACGACGGGGATGTCGTCTTCGCGAAGTGCCGCGCGGATCAAGTCCATCAGACGTTTGAGATTTGCTTCATAGTGGCGAGCGACTTCTTCTCTGCCAGCATCGCTCTCGCCCTGCATCCACATGATGCCTTGGGGATTCAGCGTGTCCGCTTCTCCGTCGCCATCAATATCTCTGGCAGCAAATGCGTGGCGGACGGTTGCCAGGAAATGATCGTACTGGTTGACGTTCCCATGGAACTGGTTCCGATGAAAATCAGGTTCCCAGCAACCAAAGGTCTTCGCCGCTTCAGCATCAGCAGAGATTGACGTGCCGCCGCGAGAATACTTGATGATGGCAATATGCGAATCGGGATCAAGTTCCTGAAGCTTGCGAGCGAACGACAATTCAACGCCAAAACGATCGGACAGTTTGTTTTCTTTACCATCGGACGTGAAACCGGCTCCGTTGCCGGGCTTGAGTTCCGTCCAGACGCCTCGCCCATCAGCAGACTGGCCGTCGAGTCCCTGATTTCCGTGAAAGATCATCACGCCTTTGACTGGTTCGGCATTCTGGCCCTGCAGATCTTTGACGTAGCCAAAACCATCCATGTTCGACTGGCCACCGAGGTAGTACAGCTTGTAGTCCGTGGCTTCCGATTGTGCGACACACATGAAAACAACGATTGCGGTGACAGATACTGAACAGATTCGCATCGAATATTCCTTCCGGCAACTTGAAACGCACAATAACAACAGTTGCAGTGTGTGGAATTGGTGCTCCACTGTCCAGCAGATACGGACATGGAGGCAGGAGCCTCCGGGCAGTGTGTTCCGAGGCAGGAGCCTCGGAACAAGGATGTTGATCAGGGCGTTGGCTGGTAGGCGTTGCTCATGACTTCGAGCACTTTGTCAAGCAATTCTTCTTCTCTGATTTCACCGTTGTGTCGGAAGACAACTTTTCCGCCCGGAGCGACGAGAATCGTATGCGGCTGCGGGCCTTCCCATTCCGGATCAAGAGCCTTAATCAGCGAATCCATGCTGGGTTCGGAATAGAGATAGTTGTTCGACGTGCGGCCTTCTTTCTCCAGCGATGGTTTGAGTCGAGCGGGCAGCGCGGCGCGACTCTTGTCGAGGAACGCGACGGCTCGATCGTGATCTTCCGGCAGATCGGTGCTGATCGTGATGAGTTCAAAATCCCGCAGTCCCATGCGGCGTGAGACTCGTATCAAACCAGGAAATTCTTTCACACACGGCGCGCAGCTGGTGGACCAGACGTTGAACAGCCGGTATTTCGCAGTGTCGTTCTTCACCAGCTTCGCGATGCCGGATGCCGTGATGTTTTCCAGCGTGACGTCGGCCTTCTCCCATTGTTCCTGATCTCGTGCGACGTCCGGAATTTTTTCTCGCCACTTCGTCGAACAGCCGAAAGGCTTTGTTTCCGCGACGGGCACGGGCTTGCCTGCTAAGATCGCGAGGATGGCATCGCGAGCGTCGTGGCGCTTGACGGTTGCGGGATTCGGAAACCTGGAATCGTCGAGCCAGCCCTGGTAACGCAGTTTTCGATCGTGATCAAACACAAAGACATGCGGTGTTGCGAGACAGCCATATGCTTTCGCCACAGCCTGAGTCTCGCCATCGTAGAGATAGGGAAACGTAAATCCCTCATCTTTGGCGTACAGCTTCATGTGCTCGAAACTGTCATCATATTTCGAATAGCCGAGTTCATCGGGCCGCAGTCCGTCGCCCGAATTCGGATTGATCGCAACAACCGCGACGCTCTTACCCGCGAGTTCCTGCAGCAGTGTCAGTAGCCGCGGGTCCTGTGCGTGGCAAACGGGGCAATGGTTCGAGGTGAAATACACCACCAGCACCTGCGAGTCTTTGAAGTCGTCGAGACTCCAGTCGCGGTCATCAATTCCGGGCAATTTGAACTGCGGAGCCGAGTCGCCGATCTGCAGTTTCTGAAATCCCGGTGGATTTTCGACCGCGATCGCAAATGAAAATGTGCCCGCCAGCCACGCCAGCAAAATGACAATCGATTTCATCTTCCGATTCCTCATCCAGGGATCGCATCCACCACAGACATGCCTGCAGTGCCAACGCACAGCGTCGGCGTTGTTATAGTGAAGCGAAGTAGGAGTGGAATTGGAAGCGTCAGACGGCGACTTTCACAGGGCACGGCCAGGCATTTACCGATCTCCCGAAGTCACCGCCAATTCCTGCCGTGGCAGTGAGGCGTCCTGAAGATCTGTTCGCAGTCGCTCAAGTTCGTTCAATAGATGTTCGTACGTCTGGTTAATTTCCAGTGTCGCACCTGTTCGGCTGATGAGTTCCAGCTGTTGAGCAGCGTTGTACGCCAAATCAGCGAAGAAGTACCGGACCGTGCCCTTGATCGCATGTGCCATATCACTTGTCAGGTCTCGGTCTCGCGCTTTCATCGCAGCGTTGAGAGACTCGATCTGATTGGGGACGGTGGTGAGAAACACCTCAATAAGTTGCTGCAGAAATTCCGTATCGCCACGAAGTTTTTTTAGTGCTGCAGCGAGGTTGCATGTGACTGCCGGCTGGTTGGTGCTCTTGTTGACATGGCCTGTCGGAGGACGGTTGCTGAAAACGCGGCTGATGGCATTGAGCAGTTCCGCTTCTCTGATTGGCTTACCGACAAAATCGTCCATGGTGAACGTTCCTCTCAAGTGTCGATCATTGGGTGGTTAGGCGTTACGTTGAATCAATTGCAGGCGACGACTTCCTGCAGTTCTTCACAAGGTGACGATTCACGCCAGGCATCCTCATGATCCTGCACTTCAGACACATGCTTCACGAGCGTAATCTGATTTCCGCTTTCATTGTAGGAAACATCATCCATGAAGTTTCTGATCAGCAGAAGACCGCGGCCTCCGATTCGGTCGAGATTGACGTCGGCTGTTGGATCCAGGACCCTGGAGACATCAAAACCAGGTCCCTCGTCCGCAATCACAAAGCTGAGCTTGCTTCGCGAGAGCCGGGCGTCAACATGCACTTTTCGGCTGGCATAGGGCTGCAGGCGTCGTCGCTGATCTGCAAGTGAATAGTAATTTCGTTCATCAATCTGACGGAGTTCGGAATCAAGTTCCAGGTTTCCGTGATGAATCGCATTTGACAAGGCTTCCTGCAGTGCGATCCCGACCTGGATTCGCTGCTGACCTGAAAGCAATTTCATGCTTGTCGCGGTGTCCAGCAGATGACTAATCAGGTGTGTCACGTCGGATGCGTTGTTTCCAAGCACGAATTGCGAATCAGAGGAGGTAAGATATTCCATGGTTCGCCGACGATTCCTTCGTCGCTCTGTCACCGCCAGGACGTTTTTGATCGTATTGATCAAATCTGACTCCAGATTACGTCTCGCCACGTAACTGGCGGCGCCCGCCAAAAGCGCGTCAACGGCGATTTGTTCGGAACCAAAACTTGTGATCAGGATCACGGGAATATTGAATTCGGATGACTTGAGTTCCTTCACAAGTTCCAGGCCGTTCATCACCGGCATGCGAAGGTCCGACAGGATCAGTGCGGGCTGGTGAAGCTCCACGGCCTGTAACGCCTGAGCACCATCGTTCGCAAAAGTGACTGAGTACTCAGGGTACTGCAAAAAAAATCGTCCGACAAACAGACGCTCGGCGGCAGAATCGTCCACAACAAGGATGGGTGTGCTCATGGCTTGATATAACCTGTTAAACGGTGTACTCGGATCTCCGTGATTTGATTCACCGGAATCCGGATGCATTTCAACTCAACAGTAGATCATGATGCGACCACATGATTCGGGAAACGTCTGTTTCCTGACCGTATCGCGCCATGAAACACCCCCGCAGGGTAGGGTTTTTCGGGTCATACAGTGAAAGGCTCAACTGTTTCGAAAAAGAAACATACATGCTGACAGGGAGATCCTGACAGATTTCCTGGCTCTGGCACCAACCCCTGTTGATGCTGCCGGTAGACCATAATTCGCCGTGCCCACGCGGTCGCTTCCACTCCGGAGAAGCCGCTGCAATGTTCTTTGGCATTAAAAAAACGCGGCAACCTCATTTCGAGTTTGCCGCGTTAATTCGGTCCGGGTTCTGGACGCTGTTGTCAGGCAGGATCTTGAGTCT
>JBBQSE010000074.1:0-22575 GCA_038214195.1 Planctomycetales bacterium | reverse complement strand
ATCGGGATTCCAAAACATTTGCAGTCACAAATCTTTGAGTCCTTTGTACAGGCGGACACGTCTACAACACGACTGTACGGTGGAACCGGTCTGGGACTTTCCATTTCGCGACAGTTGGTACATCTGATGGGCGGCCATCTGTCGCTCGAAAGCGAACCTGGCCAGGGAAGCACGTTTTCCTTTGAAATTGACATACCATTGTCGCACGAATCTGCCGACGCTTCCGAACGATTTCAGGAGGCTGACCTGGCAGAGATTCGCGTCCTGGTGGTTGACGATAATCTGACCAATCGACGGATTCTGGAAGAGATGCTCCGGAGCTGGAAAATGGTGCCGACACTGGCCGACAGCGGACCGGCGGCACTGGATCGACTGCGTCAGGCCAGCGAGAACGGCGAGACGTTCGATCTGATTCTGACAGATTGCCACATGCCGGAAATGGATGGTTTCATGTTCGTCGAGGAACTGAAGAAACATCCGAATCTCGCGCACTCCACAATCATGATGCTCACGTCAGCAGATCGCCAGGGGGCGTACGATCGCTGCCGCCGACTCGGAATCTCAGCCATTTTGCTCAAGCCACTCAAACAGTCAGAATTACTGCAGTCCATTATCGAAATTCTCGGTGGCGTCGATCGATCTCAGCGTAGAATCGCCTCGGAGCCAGTCGTGTCGCTCGCCGACTGCGGACGGCCCCTTAAAATCCTGTTGGCTGAGGACAATCAAATCAACCAGCAGGTCGCGATTCGGTTGCTGGAAAAGCTGGGACACAAAGTTCACGTTGCTGGAAATGGCCAGTTAGTGCTTGAGGCATTGCAAGTGAACGCATTCGATGTCGTGCTGATGGATGTGCAAATGCCGGTCATGGATGGTCTGAACGCTGTCGCGGCGATACGTGAACGGGAAAAGAACACGGGACGACATCAACCGGTCATCGCGATGACTGCCCATGCGATGTCCGGTGATCGCGAGCGCTGTCTGGATGCTGGTATGGACGACTACATCAGTAAGCCGATCAGCATGGAAGCTGTCGTGGCTGCCCTGGTGCGAATGACGGAAAAATCGGCATCGACGGACAAAACGCCGCTCGATTTGAATCCGAAGACTCAGGATACAGTCACTTCACACAAAGAACTCGGCGAAATCTCGGCTTTCGATGCTGAAGCGGCACTTGCAAAACTCGACGGTGACCCTGAGTTTCTGCGCGAGATCCTCGAGATCATCATGGAAGTCACTCCGGCGATGATGGCAAAACTGCACTCGGCCGTAGAATGTAACGATCTGGCAGCGGTCGCTGAGGTCGCTCACTCACTCAAAGGATCTATTGGCAGCATCGCTGCCCAGGCGTGCTACGACTCGACGCTGCTGCTGGAAAAGAAATGTCGGGATGGTAATGCCGATGAGTTGCCATCAGCCCATCAGACCTTTGTGTTTGAAGCAAACCGCCTGTTGAACGCGATCAAGAACTACTTGTGATGGACCCGCCGGACTCGGTAACCGAGCCAACAATGGCAAACACGCACAACGCCAATCCGCCGCTTGCGCCGCTGACAGACGTCATGCGTCAATTTTCGTGAACCGGCTGGCGAGCTATTGTCTGTTCGTCAACCGGTCTGCTTCCACCAGCATGAGGATGGCCGCTCGGGTGCTTGGATCAAGTTGAGACCACGCAGCGGAGACCCGGTCCACGCCGGAGGAATCGCATTGGGAAAGTGGCGACCACTTTCAGCATTGGACAGACTTGGGCTCGTCCGTAGCGATGGCGCGGATCATTCCGAACTCAATAAATCGATGGATCGGGGTCGTGGCTTCCGTCGGCGTGGAGGAAGCGGAAGTCGCAGCCTTCGTGGGCTTGGGTGGTCTGGTCGAAGTAGAGCTTGCCGTAGCCTCGCGTGAATTTGCCTTCGGGGGCTTTCCAGTTGGCTCGGCGAGCGGCCATTTCTTCATCGCCGATTTCCAGTTGCAGCCGACGTCCGGCGACGTCGAGTGTGATCATGTCGCCGTCGCGGACGAGCGCCAACGGACCGCCGACGAAGGATTCCGGAGACACATGCAGTACGCAGGCACCATAACTGGTGCCACTCATGCGGGCGTCGCTGATGCGGACCATATCACGCACGCCCTGCTGCAGCAGGTACTTGGGAATCGGTAACATGCCCCATTCCGGAATGCCGGGTGCTCCCAGCGGTCCGGCGTTTTGCAGCACGATGACGTGATCTTTGGTCAGCGCGAGGGACGAATCATCGATTCGAGCTTTCAGATCGGGATAATCTTTGAACACAACTGCCGGGCCGCAGTGCTGTAGCAGGGCGGCTTCGGCGGCGGCGGGTTTGATTACGCAGCCGTCCGGAGCCAGATTGCCTCGCAGCACGGCCAAACTTCCCGTGGCGCAGACCGGATTGTCGCGGCGGCGAATGACGTCATCGTTCCAGATTTCGGCTCCGTCGAAGCCTTCCTTCAGGGATTTGCCCTCGACCGTCGGCGCGTCGAGATGCAGCAGGTCGGCAATTTGAGCGAGCAACGCGGACAGGCCGCCTGCGTCGAAGAAATCGGCCATCACGTGTTTGCCGGTCGGACGCAGATTTGCCAGCACGGGGGTTCGCTGCGATGCCAGATCAAAGTCTTCGAGAGTCAGCTTGATGCCAGCACGGCCAGCCATCGCCATCAGATGCACGATGGCGTTTGTGGAACCACCGATGGCCATCAATGTAGTGATCGCGTTTTCGAACGACTGGCGATTCATGATCTCGGACGGCTTGACGTTGTGCCATGCAAGTTCCACGGCCTGACGCCCGGTCAGCGAGGCCATTTGGGCATGCCCGGAATGCGTCGCAGGAACGGAACTGGCTCCGGCCAGAGTCATTCCCATCACTTCCGCCAGGGCGGTCATTGTGGACGCTGTGCCCATTGTCATGCAGTGTCCGGGAGACGCCGCGATGTGATCTTCCAGTTGGCACCACGCTTCGCAGGACATTCGCCCGGCACCGCGTTCGGCCCAGAACCGCCACACATCGGTGCCGCTGGCGAGTTGTTCGCCGTGCCACGACGTGCGATTCATCGGGCCTCCGGGCATCACGATTGAGGGAATGTCGGCACTCAATGCTCCCATGAGCAGCGCCGGGGTCGTCTTATCGCAGCCAACCATGAGGACGGCTGCGTCGATCGGATACGTCCGCAAGACCTCTTCGCCTTCCATCGCGAGGAAATTGCGATAGTACATCGAGGTCGGTTTCATAAATGTTTCGCTGAGTCCCATCACAGGAATCTCAACGGGAAAACCACCAGCCTGCCAGACGCCGCGTTTGATGTCCTCCACGCGCTGTTTGAAATGGGCGTGGCAGGAAATCAAATCATTCCACGTGTTCAGGATGCCGATGACGGGCTTGCCGACGAAATCTTCGGTGGCGAACCCCGCCTGCTTTTGACGCGACCGATGTCCGAAGGAGCGAAGATCATCCGGTCCGAGGTAACGATGGCTGCGAAGTTGTTCGGGCGTCAGTCGAGTGCGTGGATTCATTGCGTTTGACAGATTGGTGAGGATGAAGGATTCTGAAACGTAAAAACGGGATGTTGGCAAATTTATACTTCACGCGGTCAGAAATGAAGCTGTGGATTTTCCTGCGATTGTCCCCTCTCCCCCGCAATTGATTTTCCAACTGTACACGTTTTCCACGGGGGGAGAGGGCTGGGGCTGGGGGAAGAATCAGCTGTTTTCTGGATCATCATATTTACTCCAAGTCAGCCCCCTCATCCGGCCTGTCGGCCACCTTCTCCCCCTTGCAGGCTGTCGATATTAATACCAACCCGAAGCGCCAGCGAGGTTTTAGACTTCAAAAACATTGGTGAAATGCCACCTCGCTGGCGCTTCGGGTTAGTAAAACATACTAAATCGACACCCTGCTTGCCAGGGGGAGAAGGGACATGGAAAACGTTCCCTCTGAAAGTGCCTCAGTCTGCACCGCGTGAAGTATAGGACTCGACAGGCTGGAAGACTGTCCTACTTATTGAATCAATGTCCCCTGCAGTAAAAAACTGTGTTAAAATAAAACGGCCCAAAATGCTTCACGACATGATTTCCGGAACGACTCGGCCGTAAACATCCGTCGGACGGAAGTCTCGACCGGCGTAGCGGAAGGTCAGCTTTTCGTGATCGACGCCCAGCAAGTGCAAGAGCGTGGCGTGCAGATCGTGCATGTGAACTTTGCCTTCGACCGACAGCCGTCCGATTTCGTCGGTGCTGCCCCAGGCGAATCCTTTTTTGACGCCGCCGCCTGCCAGAAAAACAGTAAAACCTTTGGGATTGTGATCGCGACCGTCGGAACCCTGTGAAAACGGCGTGCGACCAAATTCGCCACCCCACCAGACGAGCGTGTCTTCCAGCAGTCCACGTTGTTTCAGATCGGCGAGCAATCCAGCGACGGGCTTGTCAGTGGCCTTCGCGTGTATGGCATGCGCCGGCATGTTGGAATGCTGATCCCAGCGCGGGTTGGTGGACTGATCGGCGTAGTTGACCTGGACGAAGCGAACGCCGGATTCCGACAGTCTTCGGGCCAGCAGGCACTGGCGTCCAAACTGATCGGTTTCTTTTTCGCCAATACCATACATCCTGGAAGTGGCTTCCGTTTCCCCCGACAGGTCAAGAATCTCCGGTGCCCTCGCCTGCATTCGCCATGCAAGTTCGTAGTTGCGAATGACGGCGTTGATTTCATCGTCCGCCTGTTCATGCCGCGCGGCCTGGAGCTGATTGAGTTGTTGAGTCAGATCGTAGCGGCGCTGCAGGTCTTCCGAGGACAGGCGTGAATTGCGAATATGGTCGATGGTCATTTGTTCGGCGGTCTGAAACGATCGGCCGATGGAAGTTCCCTGGCAGACAGCGGGCAAAAATGCATTGGAATAATTTCGCGGGCCGCCGTTGGCATCGGATGGTTGCAGCGAAACAAAGCCTGGCAGACTTTGATTTTCGGTGCCAAGTCCGTAAAGAATCCACGAACCGAGCGACGGTCGCACGAGTGACGTCGCACCAGTATGCAGAAACAAAGTACATGGGCCATGCGCGACGCCTTCTGTATGCATGCCATGCAGAAAACAAAGATCATCGACATGCCGGGCGATATTCGGAAACAGATCCGAGACCGCTCGACCGCATTCGCCATACTGCGAAAATCGCCACAGTGGCTTCATCAATTTCTGCTTCGTCTCCCTGCCGAAGTCTCCGAACCGCACGCCGGTAAAGTCGATCGACTGGCCATCGCGATCGAGCAGCTCCTGCTTATAGTCAAACGAATCGACATGACTGGGGCCGCCCTGCATGAAGATAAAGATGACTCGCTTGACGCGGGCCGGAAACATTGTCGGGCGTTCAACGACAGCTTCGCGATTCGCTGTTGGCCCTGGTAGTCGCTTTGAATCTTCACCAACGCCGGTCTTAGCCAGCATCGCCTGCAAAGCGACAGCGGCGAAACCGCAGCCGGTTCGGGCCAGCAATTCACGACGTGTTGGGAATGTCGGTTTCATAATGCGTCTCTGCAAATGTCACCCTGAACGGTGCGGCGGGAGTCGTGCGGCAAACTGCCGGAATCGCGGAGTCAAAAGTGTAACACGTCGAACTCATGCGTTGAACGCATAAGTTACGCCTCTCACTATTGTTTCGCGTGTCCACGGGCGGGATTTTTCCAGACCCAGATGTCATCCTCCCTCAGCCGCAGGTAACTGTTGTAGCGGGTTTCGGAGATCAGCTTTTGACTTACCGCCTCTTTCACCCCGCAGCCCGATTCGTGAATGTGGGTGCAGTCGTGAAAGTGACAGCAGGTGATAAACGGACGAAATTCGATGAAGTAGCCATCGACTTCATCGAGCGAAATGTCCCACAGTTCAAACTGGCGAATGCCGGGAGTGTCGCAAACCCAGCCACCGAACGACAGCGGCACCAGTCGAGCGCGGCGGGTGGTGTGAGTTCCCTTGCGCGTCGATTCGCCAACATCCGCCGTCTCCAGGCCGAGCTTCGTATCGACGCAATTCAGCAACGATGATTTCCCAACACCACTCTGACCGCTGACCGCCGTTTGTCGGTTGCGCAGCAGATGCCGCAACTGATCAATCCCGCGGCCATCCACAGCGCACGTCAGAATCACGTTGTATCCAATTTTGCCGTACGTCCGCACGTGATCAAGCAGAGTGGAGGGATCCACAAGATCGATCTTATTGATGCAAATAATGGGTTCGATGTTTAGTCGTTCCGCGCTGACCAGAAAACGATCGATCAACTGCGGCTTGAACTCCGGATCGGCAGCAGTTCCGACAATAAGAACCTGATCGATATTCGCAACCAGAATGTGCTCGCGTCCCTGGCTACCCCGCGACAGCAAACCATGTCGCGGCTCGACGCGTTCAATCACGCCCTGTCGGGCATCACCTTCCTGGCGAAAGAGCACACGGTCGCCCGTGACGACAACGTTGCGTGAATCGCGGGCCATTGACTTAAGAACACCTCGGACGGAACAGGCATATTCCCGCTGGTCGGCATCGTCCCGCACCATGATGTGCAGCCCAATAAAGCTGGTAACGCGCCCACGTCGCAGGTCCTGCTCATCCACAACGCGGAGCAACTGGCTCCCCTGCGAAGTTACACCGACCAGCGTGCGTCGCCGTGAAAGATCGCCGCGCCCACTGACGCGTTCCGAGTGCTGAGTGTCAGCAGCGGCTTCCTGATCGCCCAGCAGTTCGTTGGTCAGATTCTGCTGCCGGGTTCGGACCTGTTTGTTGCGGCGGAGATCAACGCGTACTTTTTTTCCGTCCGGAGAACGATGATATTTTCGTCCCTTGTCAGCCATTCAGTTCACCGGCACGATAATCTGATTGTCAACTTTTCGGACGCCTGGCTGCAGACGCATCAGGTTGGCGGCCAGACGGCTGGTTTCCAGACTGGATGCGGAACCGGTCAGAAGAACAACTCCGGCGGGATTCAGTTGAACGCTGATTGCGGCAAGTTCAGGACGATCGGGAATGAAACGTTCCAAGGCGGGAACATTGGCATTTGCGAGCCGTCCGGCCGACTGAGACTGTGATGCCGATGGAAACGGGAAGCCAATTCGCAGTGTGGTCCGAATTTCACGCGGTGTCCCTGTCTGCTGAGTCGTATTTCCTTGTGTCTGGTTGTTCTGGATCGCCTGAAACTGACGATTGGCACCGAGATTCAGAGCGGCTGCTGTGGTGGCACCACCGATGAAGCCCTGCGTCGCATTCGAACCAATGAAAGTTTGGGCGGCGTTAGAGGTTGCAGTCGATTCCCCCGCGACTTGCCCCGCGAAAGAGCTGTTGCCAGACAATCCGCTGCCCCCAGCGCCAGCAACGTTGGATGCACCTGCTGCACCACTGGCGGACGTTCCTCCAGTACTCCCTGCACCGCCATTACCCGTGCTCCCTTGCCCCGGGTTTGGTGGTTGGGCACTCGCTGTGGCTGTGAGCAGAAGAAAGAAAGCGATTGCGGCAAACGGTTTCAAGTCGATCGTCATTGCGGGTTCATCCTTTGCAAATCAGCAGCCCAGCCTGACAAACACTGAGCTGACCGTGTAGTATCGCGAAATCTTCACGGTCTTGACGAATAGTAACCGCTGAATCGGCGAAAGGAACGCCCGGTTGGGAAAAATTGGCCCGTCTGGCCGTCACTGTCCGTAAAGTGCCGCCAGCGACTTTTTGGATTGTACCGCCTTTTGCAATTGACTCGCAGGCGAGAATGGGAAGCGAAATGGCAATCTGTTCAACATCTTTGTGTCCGCGCCACTATACTCCGCCTTGCCTCCAATGAAATCCAAATTCTGAGTTCACCATGCCTCCTCAACGTCCCAAGTCCGGCCCAGACAAGAAGCACACTCGTCCAGCGTTCAACGTGCCGGACGCCCGTGGTGGTCGTACAGGGCCAAAAACGCGTGAGAAAGGAAAGAGTGGCGAAACAGCAGAGGCTTCACCGGACCTGATGCGGCTGCAGAAGTTCCTGGCGATGGCGGGAGTCGATTCGCGACGCAATTGCGAAGAGTACATTCGCACGGGTCGAGTGACGGTTGATGGAGAAGTGGTGACTGATCCCGCACGCGGCGTCGATCCCGCGAAACAGGACATCCGGCTGGACGCCGAGAAACTTCGACCGCCCAGATTTCGCTATTACCTGGTCAATAAGCCACGCGGTTTCCTGTGTACCAACAGCGATCCACAGGGACGACCTCGCGCGATTGACCTGGTTCCGGTCGTCGATCAGCGTCTGTTTACGGTTGGCCGCCTGGATGAAAACACAGAAGGGATGCTGCTGGTTACGAACGACGGTGATCTCGCGCAGCGGCTGGCTCATCCGCGTTTCGAGGTAATCCGCCGTTATCGCTGCCTGGTCGCGGGATTTCCGCAGCCGGACATTCTGCATCAGCTCCGTGAAGGAATGTACTTCGCCGACGGCTATTTTAAATTTCGCAGCGTCAGGATATTTAAGCGTCGAGGGCAAAGCACGATTCTGGAACTCGAACTGCAGGAAGGAAAGAATCGTGAAATTCGCCGTCTGATGGCCCGCGTTGGACATAAGGTGCTCGCGCTCGAACGCGTCGCCTTCGGTCCGCTGAAGCTGGGAAGTTTGCCGCCGGGACACTGCCGTGAGTTGTCGTCCTTCGAAGTTCGAGAGTTGCGGCAATTCATGCAGCATGGCGAATCGTCTGGTTCCGGCAAACGCGGCCCGGAGAAGAATTCCCAGTTTGGATATCGCACCGGGCAAACACGAAACGATCGAAAACGCCCGATGCCAAAAGCCGCTGGCACTCCCTCCTCTGATTCCGCCTCGTCGGATACGGATCAGCCACGCACAACAAGCCGACCCGCTCCAGTGCGAAAACCACCGACGACGGGGCGTCCCGCCGCGACCGGGCGCGACACTGCTACTCGACCGGATCGATCGAAGTCAGCCCGACCAACGACGGGTGCGAAACCTGCCCGGAAACCGGCGAAGCGAAAGCCAGGTAAGGGAGCGGCAGTTAAGAAGACTGTTCTACCAATCAACAAAGGACGTGATCGCCGCAGAAACAAGTAGGCGTAGCGTTCATTGCGTGACGGAGCAGCCTCTAGCCGTACTCGTGAGAGTTTTTACAGTAGTCTCACGAAACCTGCTACGCAGCTGGCATCATGCTTCACGTGGCATTAATCCACTGCAAACTGCTGTCTTCGCTTCAGAAAAATCGGGATCGGCAGAAGCCCCGCGACAAATGAGATGCCGCCGAGCAGCATAAATGCATCCTGAAAGCTGCTGAATGAGCCGACGAGTGAAGGGCCCAGCGCACCGACACCGAATGTCATCATCTGACTGAATCCAAACCAGGTGCTGCGTGTTTTTACCGGCACATAATCCGGCAGCAGACTGTTGTAGACTGGCTGGTTCATGAAATGCACGAAGCCCAGCAGGCAGCACGGGACCAGTCGCATTGTGCCGGTAGCGAGCGCCATCCAGAGCAGCAGCGGTACGTTGCCAAAATAGATCAGGATCAGCATCGGAGCCAGACGTCGTGGACTTGCGAATCGTCCAGAGATCCACTGTCCGGCGACTCCGCAAACAAGGACGAGCGACGACAAGTACCGCGCGACGGAAACGTGACTGGTAAAGTAGGCATCGAACGTGGTGATGTCGCTCAGATAACGCGTCAAAAAGTGCAGCACACCTCCATACACGACGCCAGAACAAGCGGATGAAATCATCAGGATCACGAACGGCTGCAGTTGCAGTCGTGTTGGCGTAAAGATTTTGGATCGTTCCGCTGCCGCCGCACTCTGCGTCTCCGCAGGCCGAGTGGCATTCTCCAACGCTCCGGCGGAGAACTTCCGGACGCCCCAGCGAAACACAAAAACCAGGCAAGCTGCCAGCAGTCCCAGCAACATAAAGAAGACACGCCAATTGGCGTCCGGGATCAGCAGAACCAACGCGGCCAGAAAGGGAGCTCCTGCAAGTCCCAGGGAACCGAAGACACCGTGTATTCCCAAAGCCCGCGCGCGA
The DNA here is from genome assembly GCA_038214195.1 of Planctomycetales bacterium. Lineage (GTDB taxonomy): Bacteria > Planctomycetota > Planctomycetia > Planctomycetales > Planctomycetaceae > SXXK01. The sequence goes on along the minus strand of JBBQSE010000074.1, from coordinate 12,557 downwards.
TCGTCCGGCGTTGTGATGGACGCAATCAGAGACAGCCCCGCCGGATGGTACATACTCGCGAACACACCCAGCGCGAAGAGCTGCAGGCTCAGAAGTTGCGCGGTCGTTGTGAATACAAATGAAAGACAGACGACAGCTGTTCCTGACAGATAGAGTGTCAGAACTCGTGATGCACCAAGCCGATCCGCTAACATCCCCGTGAGAAACGCCCCGAGACCAAAAGGGAGTCGCAGGGCGGATCCGTAAAGTCCGGATTGTTGCTTCGTCAGATCGAACTCGCTGCAGACGATCTGTTCGACGCTGGAAAACGACTGCTCGGCCAGATGTACCATCGCGTGCGTACACGAAATCACGAGCACCATGGACAGATTAGATGGTCGGCGGCTCAAGCAATCGCTCGTCGAAAGAGAATCAGCGGCCTGGCTGAGAAAAGCGTTCCTGCGCCTCTTCCACGATATCAGCAGGATCGAGAAGGAACTCCTGCATTGCCTCTTTGCTTACAAAAAGCCAGACGCGATTGCGGAACAGGGCGGCGAATTCCAGGCTGCCCTCAACACTCTCGTCGTTGTCAATCAAACTCATCGCACACTTGCCGTCCAGCATCGGCCAATATGTGGCCGGTGCGGCCAGGAATCGATCCTTGTTTTCCGGACTCGAAAAGTAAAGTGTATGGCCTCGATACATGATCTGGTTTCGAGCAGAGCCATCGACCAGTTCGCGATTCTCCACAGCGCTGACCAGGCACAGCCCGCCAAATGACGCTGCTGTCTGTTTTGGTGTCTTGTTATTTGCGGGCGCTTCCTGACTGATCGTCTTGAAGAAAGATTCGGAATCGGCATTCACTGGACCAGTATTCGCTGTAGCGCGAGTTGATGGTGCCGCCTGACTGCGCGCTATGTCCTGCGATGGCTGGTTCTGCGGATTCGCGATCGGTCGTTGATTCGTCCGCGCCGTCTCATCCTGTGCAATCGCTTCGAATTCAAGCTCCCGACTTCGCGGTCTCGACGGGGTGGCGGACGGTGCGAACGCTTCCTCGTTTGGGGCGGCAACATTTTCTAACTGTTGCCTGCCCCGGGGCGACTGGTTGCCTAATTGTGCTGTTGCCACCCGTGCGGCCGGAGCTGGCTTTGGACGCGATGCGATCACGGCGTCCAGTTTGGGGACGAGTGCCTCAGGCGTCTGGAATCCGGAAATGCGTTGAATGACGTTTAGGTCCGGCGAGACAATCAGAATCGCCGGCAAGCCCTTGATGCCCAGGTCGTGAACAAGTGCTTTATTCTCGTCGGCATTCACTTTCACGGCGACGAAGTTTTCAGAAATTCGCTTGGCAACCTCAGGGCTGGCGAACGTCGTTTTTTCCATCTTTTTGCAGAAGACGCACCAGTCCGCTGTGAATTCCATCAGCACCGGCTGGCCATTGTCTGTCGCTCGTTGGAGCGCGTCTTCGATATCGGTTGACCACGGAATCTCAGCGGCCAATGCGCCCTGGCTTAAAATGAGGGCGGCTGCGATTGTGATGCTGGCAAGGCTTCGACTAAAGATGGCGGACATTTCCGAGGCTCACATCGAGGAGGCAATCCGAATGAAAGTACTGCCCTCAACAGACAGCCCTACATCTCGTGTATCGGAGAGTTTGGTGCCCAATCGTTGACGTCAAATTCGGAAAAACCGAAAGAAACGGAAATATCGACACTGGTGACTGGGGAGCATACTATTTGCGGCAAAATCTGCGACTCCGGGAGATCGATGGCCTGACAGTTTGACCGGGTTCAATGCAATTCACCGCGTCAGGATCGTAAACATCGAAACACGTTGAAGAATCAGTCGAGCACCTTTCATCGGAGCCGCTTCGCCTTTCGCATAGCCATTCGGGTCCAGGGCCGTTGTCCTCAGGTTCGCCGAATTCGCGAATGTGACCGTTGCCTGAATATCTCGCACGTTGATCGGAGTTCTTCCAACGTCTTTGATCACACCGTTTTCAGCCCTGAAGCCGTACATCTTCTCTTCACTGAACGCCTGAACGAGCGTCTTTCGTGACGTCGCCAGTGGTTGACCGTCGAGACTGATGACATGGACCGTGCCGTATTCCAACTTTGATGTGATCGCGATGTCGCCGAGCTTTACGGTTCCCGCCTTGCTAAAAAAACCAGTCACCGCCTGACTCTTCGGAGTATTGACCGTCAGCAAACCATCGCCGTAGTTCCATTGCAATTCACTCGTCACACTGGTGATCGTTTTACTCTTGCGATCGATCAGTTTACTAACATCCGTGGTTACCGATTTCGCTCCCTTTTCAAGACTTCGTTCAACCCTGCCGACGAAACACGTCAGCGGATCGAACGATGAGAGCTGTCCTGCATCAGACGAATTCAGGACCTGATCGATACAAGAATCGACATGCTTTCCTTCAACAATTCCGGTGCCCATCAGCCATCGGTTACACTCGAAACGCCAACAATCTGGTCGCTGTAGGTAGCAATCCGGAACACGATCGCCATGGCGTCTCGCTGGTCAATCGCCTCATGTTGGGAAAGCAATTCAATCAGGTGATCCACAAACCGCGTCAAATTTCCACGCGTAATCCCGAGGGGCTTGTGAATCTTTGCCAGATCGAAGTCGGTCCTGGTGACGGGACCATCGAGCGCGGCGGCGAAAAACTCTCCCTGCATCTTCTTCAAATGCTCGACAGAAATACCGTCGAAAAACGGTCGGAGTTCAGGGTCGTTCAGAATTCGAGCGTAGAATTCGCCCACAAGTCCTTCCACGAAACCCCCACCGCCGACGCGATCAAACAATGTCTCCGTATCAGAAGTTCCCGTCATGACTGTGTCTCCAAAATAATTCAATGCAAGGCGTATTCTCCTGAGAGCACGCTTCGCTCAGGTGGACTCACTGATCGCCATTTTTTCCGTCATGTAGCGGAGCACATCGCGGATTGACACGATGCCGGTGAGGCGACTTTCGTCATCGACAATTGGAATATGGCGATATCCCCCGAGATCCATTTCCTTCAGTGCGAACGCGACCTTGGCATCGGCAACCAAAGTTCGAGGTCCCGGGGTCATAAACTCAGACACAGGATGGTCACCGAGACTTGCCGCGTCAGTATTGAGTTTCATCAGCGCGTCTCGCTCGCTGAAGATACCAACCACACGATCGCCGTCGGTGACGACCACAGATCCGATGTGCCGATCGATCAGAAGTCGGAGGACCTCACGCACGGGGCGATCAGGTGCCACACGGACAGGTTTGCTCGGAGAGAGAGCCGAGAGCCGATCCTCCAGAAGTGCGAGTTCCACGGAATCACCGGGCTCGGACAGATGAAACGGTGACAGTGAATTGCCACACTGCGAACAGTCATCGGCACCTTCGAGAGTTTCGGCACCGCAGGAGGGACATGTAATCATGAGACGGTCCAGGTATCGCCAGAGTTAAAGAGTTTCGTGAGATCACCTTCACCTTTTTGTGCCTTAACGGCTTGAACCTGCTTATTGATTTCGTCGTCGTAGCGTGGAGCATCCACGGCCCGAAACACTCCGATGGGTTCCGGGAACCCGTCCTCATGCCGCATTCTGCTCAGCAGATACGCGAGGCTTGGTTCCGTGGCTTTCTCATTATGGAACAACAGATCGTCTTCGCGAATGCCGTTGCCGAGTGAAACAACTTCGGGTTCCATCCCGTTGAGTCGGATTCCTTTGTCCCGATCCTTGCCGAAGATCAGCGGTTTTCCATGTTCCAGTTCAATGATGTTGTCACTCTTAACGTCACGGTCGCTGGCGTAGCTCCAGGCACCGTCATTAAACACATTGCAATTCTGATAGACTTCAACAAACGAAGTGCCCGAATGATTGGCCGCGCGACGCAACGTCTCGGTAAGATGCTTGATGTTGACGTCGATCGAGCGAGCGATGAACGTGCCTTCACAGCCGATTGCCAGTGAAAGCGGATGCAGCGGATTGTCGATGGAACCGTACGGAGTGCTCTTTGTTTTCTTGCCGAGCGGAGACGTCGGAGAGTACTGTCCTTTCGTGAGACCGTAAATCCGATTGTTAAACAGAACAATATTGATGTCGAGGTTGCGGCGGATACAGTGCATCAAATGATTGCCGCCGATGCTCAGGCCGTCGCCATCCCCGGTGATCACCCACACCTGCAGATCCGGACGCGACGACTTCAGCCCCGTGGCGAATGCCGGGGCGCGACCATGAATGCTGTGCATCCCATAGGTGTTCAGGTAGTAGGGGAAGCGACTGCTGCAACCGATACCGGAAATGAAGACAATCTTTTCCCGAGGGACACCCAGCGTGGGAAGCATTTTCTTCATCTGGGCCAGGATGGAATAGTCGCCGCAGCCGGGACACCAGCGAACGTCCTGGTCACTGGCAAAGTCTGCCGCAGTCAACACTGGGAGTTCAGTCGTCATGATTGCGCCATCGTCTCTTGTGGGGGGTGTTTGATTTAAAGGGATCAGGTTCCGTTGTTGCCAGATCCAGCGATACGAGTGATTTCGTGGAGCAGTTCACTGACGGAAAACGGTTTGCCCTGAACCTTGTTGAATCCTATGGCATCGATAAGAAATTTTGAGCGAACGAGCATCCGCAGTTGGCCCATGTTCAATTCAGGAATCAGAACCTTCTTGTACGACTTCAAAACTTCACCGAGATTCGCGGGGAATGGATTCAGCCAGCGGAGGTGAGCGTGCGCGACGGAATGGCCCAGAGCGCCGGCGCGTTCGGCGGCTGTGAGACAGGCACCGTAAGTTCCCCCCCAGCTCAGCACGAGCAGATCGCCCTGCTTCGGCCCAGTGACTTTCAGCGGCTCGGTGATTTTTGCAATGTTGGCAACTTTCTGAGCGCGCAATTCAGTCATCGCCTGATGGTTGGCGGCGTCATAGCTGATGTTGCCGGTGATGTTTTCTTTTTCCAGACCTCCGATACGATGTTCCAGTCCGGGAGTTCCAGGAACTGCCCAGGGCCGGGACAGCAATTCATCTCGCTGATACGGCATGAACTGCTCACCCTCCTGCAGTGCGCCGGGATGAGGAATTTCCCATCGTTCCATCTTTGACACATCCGGAATCAGCCACGGCTCAGCGCCGTTCGCGATAAAACCGTCCGACAGAATGATCACGGGGATCATCATCCGCGAGGAAACTCGCCACGCTTCCTGCGCAACTTCAAAACAATCAGCCGGACTGCGAGCCGCAATAATCGGGAGCGGAGCTTCGCCGTTGCGACTAAACATGGCCTGAAGTAAGTCCGACTGTTCGGTCTTCGTCGGAAGGCCAGTGCTGGGGCCACCGCGCTGCACGTTAATAATCAGCAGCGGCAATTCAAGCATCATCGCGAGCCCCATGGCCTCGCTTTTCAGCGCGATCCCCGGACCACTGGTCCCGGTCACGGCCATCGCTCCGCCGAAGGAGGCTCCAATGGCGGAGCAGATCGCGGCAATTTCATCTTCTGCCTGAAATGTTCGCACGCCAAAGTTTTTGCGCAGACTCAGTTCCTCGAGGACGGGGCTGGCTGGTGTAATGGGGTATGAACCATAGAAGATCTCGACGCCGCTCTGCCACGCGGCTGTGACGAGCCCCCAGGCGAGCGCCTGATTTCCCATAATGTTGGTGTATTTACCCGACGGGAGTTTCGCGGGATCAACTCTGAAGCTGCTGGCGAAATCTTCGGTGGTTTCCCCGTAATTCCAGCCGGCTTTCAGGGCGCGCTCATTGGCTTCCGCAATCTCCGGCTTCTTGCCGAATTTGTCCTGAATGAATTTCAGCGTGGGATCGAGGTCGCGTCCGAAGAGCCAGTAGATCAGTCCTGTGGCAAAGAAGTTCTTGCAGCGTTCGGCGACTTTGTTTCCCAGTCGTTCGCCATCGGGCCCGGTAACTTCCTTCACCGCAAGCAGCGTGAGCTGAGACATGGGGACCTTGATCAGCCGGTATCCATCCGTCGTACCATCGGAGAGAGGATTGGTGCTGCAATGGGCAAGTTTCAGATCCTTATCCGCGAAGTTGTCCTCGTTGGCAATCAGGATCCCGCCGCGTTTCAGGTCCCCAATATTGGTGACTAGCGCTGCGGGATTCATGGCGACCAGAGCGTCAAGTTCGTCACCAGGCGTAAAAATTTCTTCCGAAGCGAAATGAACCTGGAAGCCGCTAACGCCAGCCCGGGTTCCCTTGGGAGCGCGAATCTCCGCCGGAAAGTCCGGGAACGTGGCCACGTCATTGCCAGCCAGAGCCGATGTGTTCGTCAGCTGGCTGCCTGTGATCTGCATGCCGTCACCCGAATCTCCCGCCAGCCGGACGGTGGCTCCCTCAAGCTGAATGATCTCCTTTGTAACGTGAGGCACAGCGTCAGCTGATGACATGGACATTTTCAACTCGTAGTAAATGCGTAGACGGAAGGGAAAAAACGGCGGGAAACCACAGAGGCATGATCGTCAGGTGGCTGCCTAAGCACTCAGGCTCCTTCGCGGACGTGAGTGACATAGTGGGGTTCTGGTGGGAGCGTGTAGACGACACTTGGGAAATGCTCGACCAGGTAACGCAGGATCGTCTTCACAGTGAGGACTGCGATGGGTTCTCCGGCGTCGTTTAGCACGGGCAACCGGCGGTGACCACCATCCAGCATGCGAGAGATCGCGGTGCCGACAGATTCGTGATAATCTACCGTCACCACCGGCGCATGCATGACCGATTCAATTGGCTGATCGTAATCCGTATCAGTCGCCATGAGACGCAGGGCATCACGCTCCGTGAAAATCCCAAACATGCGATTGTCGCGGCAGACCAGCAAACACCCTCGACAGGCATCCCTGAGGGCATTCATCGCGGCTCGTATCGACTCCTTCGGATCAACACACAACGGAGCCGGTGGCCGCGCCCTGAGCACAGGGTCCAAGTCAAGCTTGACATGAGAATTCATCGCAACCCTCCCAATGAAGCAGAGTGATACGAAGCAGGCAGGCAGGTCATTCAGTGGCCGAAAGAATCAACATCAACATTGAAATCACAGCTTGCAGGGTGAGCGTGAATGACAAACTGTTGAGGCTAACCGACACTGATGCTATTTGATTTCCAGTGACACTTCAAAAGGCAACCGCCAAAACAAACAGACTTTGCGAGAATAATTCCGTTAATAATCGAGACCAGTATTCGAGCTGCGGTAAACCCAGGGGCCGCGTTCAGTCTGCGACTTTGCCGTAAAACCCACCCTTATTGAGCGCCGCAAGTGCGTCAGTCTGGATGATATCGCCGCCCGAAACCGTGACAGTTCCCGCTTCGCGGTCAATGTCGATGCTGGCTACACCCTTGACATCTTTGAGAGCCGCATGAGCACTCTTCACGCAGGATTTGCAGCAGAGATGAACACCGGTGAATTTGATCTTGGCTGACTTTGTGTCCTTCTTCGCGCCCGCGTCAGGAAACGTGATGTCGATCTTGCCATGCTTTGCAGCGCCGTAGAATCCGCCATCTGCAAGAGCTTCGATCGCCTTCTTAGCGGCCTCATCACCGGACACTTTAAAGTTAACAACTTTCGTGTTCTGGTCACAGGTGACGTTGGTGACTCCGTCAACATCCTTTAATGAATCCTTCACACCATCAACGCATGATCCACAACAAAGATGGACATCTTTCACAGTGACCTCTTCGTCTGCTGTGAAAAGTGCCCCAAGGCTCATGAGCGCAGCGATTGTTACAAGTGTCAGCAATTTCATGGTTTCTCTCCTTACATTGATGGTTCGAATCAGCGTTCGTTCATCCACGCAGGACCGCTTCACTAAAACGAGCGCCTATCGAGCCCTTCGTTCAAGCAGCCTGCCACCTCCGGATTAGAACCGATCAGGGCCAAGATTGACAGGCCTGTGAAGGACAAACCTGTCCCTGAATAGTATTCGCGGCCCTAAACCACGCTCAGATTGTGAACCGGCCCATGCGACACTCCGTGGCGACTATTTAGAATGTGGCTGATCGGGCCGACATTTGTGCGGTAAAGATTTCGCAGATGGAGAAGCTAACGGACTCTGATCGCATGGCCAGATGTGCTCATTTGTCCTTGCGGGGACCGATATTGTTGCTATTCTGCTTGATCGAAGAAGATTCTCCCGAACGTTTTTGACAGATCCAGCGTGATCTGATCAGCCAGAAGTGAAGAGAAACTCCTCAATCGACACACGTCCGCCAGTCGCGTGTCGAGACCCCGCCTTGCCGATTCATATTCATTCCAAAGGATTTGGCGCGTGCAATACAATAGCATTTCACAAGTTTCACCCTTGTTTGTTCGCTTGCGTTGGGTTGGTTCAGCCTGTCTGTTGAGTTTGATTCTGTTGAATCCAGCTACGCATCGGTTGTTCGGGTCCGAAAAAACATCCTCGCTGGATTCAGTTCAGCCAAAGTCGATTGATGACGCGCTGGATCAGGAGAATGCCGTTCACGGAATAGTTGATCCCCCAGAGCCAGCGATCTCAGATCTAGCCTGGATCAGGCGGATTTCATTGGACTTGATTGGCCGAATTCCTTCTGAGGAAGAAATCGACGAATTCCTGTCATGGCCCGCAGCCGAGCGCCGCGAGAGAATGATTGAAAAGCGGATGGCCGACGAACGTTTTACGGATCGCTGGACCACGTTTTATGCGGATCTGCTGCGACTTCGATCCAATTCTGAAGGAGGATCCGCAGCAATTGCCTGGGTGCATCGCTCATTGGCAGACAATGTGCCCTATGACGAAATCTGCCGCCAGTTGATCTCGAAGAACGGCAAGGCGGGTGCTGTTCCTGAAGTGGGTTTTATCCTTGGCGATGGGGCGGACCCAATGGCGATGGCTGGCGTGACGGCTCAGGTTTTTCTGGGCGTGCGCGTCGCGTGCGCTCAATGTCACGATCATCCGTTTGACGTGTGGAAGCGCAAGGATTTCTATGAACTTGCCGCTTTCTACGGGAAAACACGCCGCGTCGAAAATCGCTTCACCAGAACCATTTACACCACCGAATCAACCGAGTCGCTGGTGATGTGGCCTCCCGAGGGAGTCGGTAAATTGGAAGATCGCAAACCAATGACGCCGCGTTTTCCCTTCGAAATGCTGCCTGAGGATCACCCGTCCGTTGTTCGCCTGAACGCGCGTCGCACGGCACTCGCGGAAGAAAAAGCAGCTCTGCTGGTGAAGCAGGAATCGGGTCCGAGTCCGGATGAAAGTCTCGACGACCTTCTCGCCGATGCTGACGAGAAAGTAGTACGCCAAACGCGAAAAGGCACCAGGGATGCCGCATTGGAGGCCGTCCGTTCGGAAGTCAGACAGATCGGCGCATCGGGTGGTCGCAGTCTGAACAGTGACTGGCGCAATGAACTGGCCGAACAAATTACAAGCCCGCGAAATCGTTATTTCTCACGCTGTTTCGTGAATCGTGTCTGGTGCGAACTGATCGGCCGGGGCTTTGTGAATCCCCTGGATGATTTCAGCAATAGCAATCCCCCCAGCCATCCGCAAACACTGGACTATCTGGCTGACGAGTTCGTGGCGAGCGGTTACGATCTGAGGACGCTGGTTCGTTCGATTGTTTCCAGCAACGTTTATCAGCGGGGGCATTCGGTTTCGGCGGACGAAGCGAAGCGAGCGAACCTTGAAATCGCGTTTCTGGCATTGCCGGCGCGTCGAATGAACAGTGAAGCGTTGTATGACAGCATTGTCACCGCCGGGCACTTGTTTCATGTGAAGCATGCCGCAGGGCAGAACATGAAGACCATTTGGGCAGAAGCACAGATTCCGAAACAGCCGTCCGGTGGCGGGGTCCTGGCGTCAAGATCATTGACCGGCAATGGTGGTCAGACGATGAACGGAGCAATGGCGGCCGGTGAAGACGCGCCGGACCAAAGCCCCGCCTACAACCTCGAAGGTGCCATTGAACTGGACTTTGCCAAGATCCTGGAACAGAGCCAGGCAACTGGCGAAGAAACGGTAATGGTGGACCAGATGAGTGCGATGTCGAAGGAAGAGATTGAGGCCGAACGCATGCGCATGAAGGCTGCCGAGAATTCCTACTCCTATGTCGAGCGTTTTACTCGCCAGCAATTGGATGACAATCCTTCGTTCACCAGCTCCTTCCGCATGGCTTCTCCTGCTGATCCGGAGCATTTTCTGCGGGTGTTTGGTCAACCGGAACGAGTTCAGCTTGGCGAAACCAGAGACCATACTCCATCCATGCGTCAGTCGTTGATGCTGTTGAATGGTCGATTGACGCACGAAGCCGCTCGGGTGGGTGAACTTGAAGCCGCTTATGTTCTTCTGACAGGGCCAAAACCAAATCCAAAGAAGGCCGTGGAACTGGCTTACCTTGAAATTCTGACGCGAACTCCCACGGCTGCTGAAACCGATGAAGGCGTGGAAATGATCAAGGCCTCTCAAAATAGACTGGATGCGATGGCCGATTTGCGATGGGTGTTACTCAACTGCAACGAGTTTCGCTTTGTGCCTTAGCCTTTTGTGATGTTCCTTCAAAAACAAGACTGTGGTTGCTTTCATTTTCTCTGACCTGAATAAGGAGTCCCCTGATGAACCCGTGTCAAGGATACCGTACGAGCCGTCGTTCGATGTTGGGGGCGACTGGTGCCACCCTGTTTGGTTTGCAGCTCTGTGATCTGCTCGCTCATGCGGGAGAGACCAGAGACACCAAAGCCGAACATGTGATCTTCTTCTGGAACGGCGGCGGAATGAGTCACATCGATACCTGGGATCCAAAACCAGGCCGTCCAACCGGAGGGGATTTCAAGCCCATTTCAACGTCGGTTCCAGGGCTGCAGATTTCTGAAATCTTCCCACAGCTTGCACAGCAAATGCACCACTGTGCTTTGGTTCGGTCCATCGCGGGGACTCAGGCTGATCATGGACAGGGCACCTACAATCTGCAAACCAGCTATCAGCAAACTCCAAACATTGTGCATCCGGGATTCGGTTCCGTCGTAGTGCATGAAAAGCAAAAGATCGGTGATTTGCCAGCCTTTGTTTCCATCAGCGGTCGGGCTCCTCGGGCGAGTTACCTCGGCCAAACCTGCGAAGCCTACTTCGTTGGCGCACCCGGCGAAAAGGATCCTTACCTCGCGTTTCCGGAAGGCATCACAAACGTTCGTGGCAATCAGCGACTGGAAGTGCTGACACGCTTCAACACTCGATTTTCCGACAAGGCTCCGGGAGAATCTGCGGCCTCGACGAAAACCGCGATTGATGATGCCGTGACGCTGATGCGCAGTCCCGCTCTGGAAGCCTTTGAACTCGACAAAGTGCCCACCACGATGCTAAACCGATACGGTGACAACACATTTGGCCGGGGCGTGCTGCTTGCCAAACAACTTGTGGAAACCGGAGTCCGATTCGTGCAGGTCAACCGTGGTGGGTTCGACACACACACGGCCAACTTCCCTGCGATGCGGGCTCATGGCGACGTGATGGACCCCGCTCTCGCATGTTTGGTTGAGGATTTGGCCGCATCGGGCCTGTTGCAGAAGACTCTAATTGTCATGCTCAGCGAATTCGGACGTACGCCGGATGTCAATGAGGATGCGGGTCGCGACCACTGGTCGGAAGTCTTCAGTTGCTTTGTCGCTGGTGGTGGCATCAGCGGAGGAAACGTGATCGGCTCGTCGGATGAAGATGGATATTCGCCAAAGGACAACCCGGTCAAAGTCGCCGACCTCCATGCGACTTTCTGTCGCTCACTTGGTATCGATCCAAACAAAGAGGTCATGACGCCACTGCAGCGACCAATGAAGCTTGTCGATCATGGAAGTCCGGTTCCTGATTTGTTTGCGTAGTCGAACAGAAAAGGACGGACAGCGTTTGTTGTCATTGATACCGCGCCCCTGAAATTGTTCTTCGATTTTCACTCAGTGCCGAATTCGGTCGGTGGTCATCCTGGGACAACAAAGGGGCGACGTTACTGGTAGAGTGTGAAAATACGATTGGAATGGACTCCAATTGAATCGCCAGTCCTCAAAGACTGCACCCAGCCGAACGGATTCACTGTCTGGTCTGTTTCGTGGACATGAGTGTTTTGTCTTGCCCGAGGGACGGTTGTGATTGCTATTTGCAGAACTCGAAATTGGTCGGCGATTCTGGCCGCCGTTGCCATTGGCGTCATTGCCGCCATACACCATCCAGTTGTGCTGGCACAGGCGACAGACGGAGAATCTACTACCGGTGGTCTGCGGGGCTCGATTATCGAAGATCGCACCGCATCGAAGCTGATTGAAGCGGGTGATGCCCGCATGGATTCAAACGAACCGGACAAGGCCCTCGAAATCTGGGACTCTGTTCTGGAACGCTACCCTAAAAGCCGTTACCGATTTGTCGCCCACATGCGGCTGGGAAATTACTATCTGGAACGGGATCGCGCGTACGACAAGGCTCGAGTTCACTTCGAAGCGGCTGCCAGCGAAGACAACACTGACGAAGAAGTCCGTGCCGACGCGACGCTCAGACTCGGCATCTCGCATTTCGAAGCACGCAACCACGGCAAATGTTTCCAGACGATGCGTGATGTGATCGAAAAATTCCCGGTGAGTGCTCAG
>JBBQSE010000073.1:0-22576 GCA_038214195.1 Planctomycetales bacterium | reverse complement strand
CTGGCGGCGACGGATTTTTTGAAACGCAGTTCGGTCATTCGGTACGACGAATCCGCGCTGCGGGCGGATGCGGATAGCGTGCGTCTGATGGCCGAAAAAGAAGGCCTGACGGCTCACAGTGCAAGCGTGGATGTTCGGCTGAAGTAGTGCGTCTCGTTCCTGGGCTCCAGCCCTGGAACGCACTGCCAGGAGGCTCTGCCTCCCGTTTGGAACAAGCAGGCAGGAGCCTGCGGGGCAGTGTGTTCCGAGGCTGGAGCCTCGGAACAAGTAATGTGGTTCAATAAAAGGAATCGAAAGTTGATCAAATCTGCCATCACCGTCAGCATCGTCGAGCAGGCTCGCAAGGGGCCGTTTGTGTTTCACGATGACGTGCCGGACGCCTGTCGCATTGCGGCGGAACTGGGATTCGACGCTGTCGAGTTGTTCGCTCCGTCCGCCGAAGCGATCCGATCGCTATCGATGGCGGATCTGCTGAAGACGCACAATCTGAAGCTGGCCGCCGTCGGAACCGGGGCCGGAATGGTGGTTCATAAACTGCAATTGTGTGATGCCGACGCAGCACGGCGTGAGCAGGCCGAACAATTCATCCGCGATATTATGGATGCCGGAGCGGAATTTGGGGCACCTGCGATTATTGGTTCCATGCAAGGCAAATTCGATGACGTGGTGGATCAATCTACGGCGAAAAAATATTTGCGTGATGCGTTGCAGCGACTGGGCGAACACGCGGAACGGCTGGGAACCGTCCTGATTTATGAGCCGCTGAATCGCTACGAAACCAACATGGCGAACACCATGCAGCAGGGTGTCGAATTGTTAAAACCGCTGGCGACAAGATCCGTGAAGGTGCTCGCGGACCTGTTTCACATGAATATCGAAGAAGTCTCCATCGCCGATGGGCTGAAGAGTGGCGGTGAACACATCGGTCATGTGCATTTTGTGGATTCCAACCGTCAGGCGGCGGGACGAGGGCACATGGATTACGGCCCAATCGCCGCCGCGCTCGCATCGATCGGCTACGATGGTTACGCTTCCGCCGAAGCATTTCCAATTCCCGACGCAATGACGACGGCTTGGCAGACGATCGAGACATTTCGGAGGTGTTTTCGGTAAGCGACAGTCGTCATTTGCGGAGAGAATGTGATTTTTTGGCCTCCGACATTGCGTTGGTGGTTTCGTCGCCACTATTCAAACAAATTGTGAGTCATTAGTGCAAAGGTCCGAGACCACCGAGCCGAGCTCGGAGCGGTACAGTGGGCGTTTCGTTCGCGGAGCGAACGACGACTATGCGGGCCGACTCATTCACTCGTCTTCAATCAGGCAACTCCACTATGCTTCGCTCCGAATTGATTCACCCAAAAATCTCAGAAGTTCTGGCCCGTGCCGGTCACAGTTCGAAGGTACTGATTGCTGACGGAAACTATCCGGCCGCATCGGCGATTGGTCCGAAGGCGGAACTGGTTAGTCTCAACCTGGCACCGGGCCTCGTGTCCGTTTCTCAAGTTCTGAAAGTACTGCTGGCGGCGATTCCCGTCGAGGCTGTTAATACGATGGGGATGCCGGAGGACGATCCGTATCGTCTGCCACATGATCCGCCGGTCTGGAATGAGTATCGCGGTATTCTTGCGAACGCTGGAATGAAAATTGAGCTGCAGCCGATTTCCCGCTGGGAGTTTTATGACGCCGTTGATTCCAGAGATCACGTGCTGACGATTCAGACAGGTGACCAGTCCCTGTGGGCGAATCTGCTGTTGACAGTGGGAGTTCGCAAAGCGGGTGAATGACATGATCATCGGGATAGGCACGGATATCGTCGAGATTGACCGCATTCGGAAAATGATCGAGCGCCACGGCGAGCATTTTCTGAATCGATGCTACACGCCCGAAGAGATTGAATATGCCAACCGGCATCGAGATTCCGCCGTACGATTCGCCGGTCGCTGGGCGGCGAAGGAGGCCGTCGTGAAAGTGCTTGGGACCGGATTTGTACAGGGAATCACGTTTCACGATATCGAAGTGGTTTCGCTCCACACCGGTCAGCCGACAGTTCGATTGTCCGGCGGGGCATTGGAGATCAGCGAACACCTGAAAATCTCTGAAATCAAGCTGACGATTTCACACGCGCGCGAATACGCGACTGCAACCGCGATCGGGATTTCTGGATGAACATGCGGCTCAGCGTTCTGAAGTCTTTCGGCGTTCCTGTGTTGCTCGCAATGTGGCTGATTGTACGTAGTGTGGATTAGTGGTAGTCAAATGAGCGGATGTCCTTAAGTCGCACGCTCTCGAAAGGTCGCATATCATGTCGGGGCAGACGACATTCAATCCATATTCCGAAACAAGTCCCGGACAGTTGCCACACGGAGACCCGCCCCCGAATATTCCAAATCATCTCGCGAAGGCGATCCTGTCGACAATTTGCTGCTGCATTCCACTTGGGATTGTGGCAATCGTATTTGCGGCACAGGTGAACGGTAAGCTGGATGTCGGCGATTACGCGGGGGCACAGAAATCCTCAGAACAGGCCAGCTTTTGGGGCAATCTCGCGATTGGTCTCGGTGCGGCAGGCAAAATTCTGGTGATTATTTTGTACGTGATCTTCGTCGTGGCACTCATAGCTCAGAACCAACGAGGATTCTGATGTCGGTGTCGCAGCTAATTCCAAAGCAGCGATTCCTGCGACGATGCGGCTTTGTTGCTGCCACTGCAGGAGTTGCCTGCGTGATGTACATCCTGTTCCGGATGAATCCATCAGGCGAATGGCAGAGCTTCTTTCCAAAATGCATATTCTTCCTCGTGACAGGTCTGCAATGTCCTGGATGTGGCTGTCAGCGGGCGCTTCATCATTTGTTCAACGGTCGTATCCTTCTTGCGCTGCAATACAATGCGATGGTGATAATCACTCTGCCATGGCTGACATGGGAAGCGGCTCGTTCGTCGCTTAAGTTTCTGGAACTGCCGGTACCGGGGTTTCTGGTGCCTCGGCGTCGGCTGAGCGGCAAAGAGGCGATGTCCATTGCGGTGGCGGTAATCGCTTTTTGGGTACTGCGGAATATCCCCTGCTGGCCGTTTGAATGGCTTGCGCCGCCCCTTCAAGTTCTTCAGTAGTCGATTCGTGACAATTCTATTCCTCACGCAGCAGTGAAAATCCGCGGATGACATAGATCAGGCCACTCCAGATCGTGACGCCCACGGACAGCCACAGGAGCACATCGCGAACGCCTGGAAGCCACGGCCATGGCAAAGATTTGGAAAGCGACAACAGGCTGGCGGTGACCGCCACGCACTGCAGCGTCATCTTCAGCTTGCCAGCCATGCTGGCCGAGAAATCTTTGCCTTCTTTTTCAAGAATTCCTCGCAGGCTGGAGACGAACATTTCGCGGCCGATAATGATGATCACCATCCATGCTGTGACCCCCGAGCCTGTCTCCCCCTGCTTTTCGAGCAGAAACACAAACGACCCGCAGACGATGACTTTGTCCACGAACGGGTCCAAAATTCTGCCCAGCACTGTGATCTGTTTGTAGCGCCGAGCGATATATCCGTCGAGAGCATCCGTGGAGGCGGCGAAGACAAACAGGGCGGCGGCTGATATCCACCAGCCCCCAGCGGATATCAGCGAAAACAGCACCAATGACAGTAGTAACCTTGTCCCCGTGATCAGGTTCGGCATGTTCAGCGACTCACGCCCCAGCACAGGTTTACGTTTTGCCGCGTGGGCGGGAGTTTGAGTTGTTGAATCAGCGTTTGACATGGCGGCTTGCTGGCGAACGTGCGGCCCGGCACTTCAGGAAACGGGATGATGCTTGAGTGATCCTGGCAGATTAATCGTCGGTCTCTTCCGCCTCGTCGTCCGAAACCATGCCGACCAGATCATAGTCCTGTCGCTCCATGATTTCGACCGGCACCATATCCCCCGGTTGTAGATCAACGCCACGCACGATCACATTCGCGTCAATTTCAGGAGCATCCGCATACGATCGACCGACGTAAACGCCTTCGCCGATCTCTTCATCGATCAGAACATCCAGTTCGTATCCGATCATCTTGTCCGCATGCTCGAACGCAATCTCCTGCTGCAGCGCCATCAATTCGTCGCGTCGCGCTGCTTTGACGTCTTCCGGCAAATGCCCTTCCAGTTTCACGGCTGGTGTCCCCGGCTCCAGTGAATAGGTGAAGACGCCCATTCGTTCAAAGCGAGTTTCTTCGACGAACTGTTTGAGTTCTTCAAACTGCTGATCTGTTTCGCCGGGAAATCCAGTGATGAACGTGGTGCGCAACACGACGTTTGGAATTCGTTCGCGAAGTTTGCCGACCAGTTCCCGCGTTTGATCTGAATTCACCCGACGCTGCATGCGTTTGAGGACGGCAGAATTGATGTGCTGCAGTGGCATGTCAAGGTACGGCAGAATGTTGCGTGATTCCGCGATCACGTCGATCAACTCATCGGAGAAATTGATCGGGTACAGGTACATCAGGCGAATCCAGTCGAGCCCATCGACTTCCTGCAATTGCCGCAGCAGTTCCGCAAGCCGCACTTCGCCGTAAAGGTCCATGCCGTAATACGTCGTGTCCTGGGCGACGATGATCAGTTCCTGCACGCCGTCATCAACCAGTTCCCGTGCTTCTTCAAGCACCATTTCGATGGGTTTCGTAACATGCTTGCCACGCATCGAGGGAATCGAGCAAAACGTACACGTCCGATCACAGCCTTCTGAGATTTTCAGATACGCATAGTGCGACGGTGTAATCCGGAGGCGAGACTGATCATTCATCGCCTTAATTGGAGCGGGACGGAAGAGTTCCCGCTGTTCTCGGCTGCCACCGACCAGACGATCGGCCACCTTTGTGATTTCATCGCGTCCAAACACGCCGACGACATGGTCGATGTCGGGCATTTCCTTCAGCAGGCCGCCGTCGGCTTCCAGGCGTTGCGGCAAACATCCGGCGACAATGACGCCTTTGGTCTTGCCCTGTTTCTTGAGATCCAGCATTTCCTGAATCACCGACCGGGATTCCTGCCGGGAACTTTCGATAAAGCCGCAGGTGTTGACGATCACAAAGTCCGCGCCTTCGGGATCGGAGACGAGCGAGTAGCCGTCCAGCGACAGTGATCCCAGCATCTTTTCGCTATCGACAAGATTCTTGGGACAGCCAAGGCTGATAAATGCGTATGTGCCCTTGGATTGCCCTGGCTCGCCGGAACCGCCGACAGGCAGTGGATGTGATTCGGACAGGTCAATAATGGGAAGTGATGTCATTGAGCGAGTACTCTGGAACAGGATCTGATCGCTGGCGGAAAGCTCCAAAGTTTACCGCCAAAGGGAAAAAGGGCCACAACAGGGTTTCCGGATTCCCTGTGATGACGCGAAAAACTGCCATTCGTCGGTGTGTGTTCGCTGAAAAACGCTGATTGGGGATCGTTGTGATCGTCTCTTCCGGGGCTTCCTTCGCCGCCCCGGCCATCCAGCCAACAGGGAACCAAGACTGGTCAAAGTATCAGACGTATTAGGCGAGCGGCAGAATTCAGTCTACCAAAGATGTCGTCCTGCTGAAGGTATCCGACCTGGGACAGGTCGGACTACGTAGGCAGATCTGTCCCAGATCTGCATCCTTCAGCATGGTCGATGGTAAGTGGTTGCTCGGCGGCAGGCGCAGCTAATGGTAAACCCTTTCCTGCCTGTCGACTTACTGTGCCAGTTTCGCGAGTTCTTTGGCAGATTCGATCAGCCGTTTTTGGCGGATGGCAAGGTCGTGCAGTTGGCTTCGCAGCGTGGGGAGGTCGTCCGTATTCGCAGACTGCAATAGCGTATCGACCTGCTTTGTGCGGCGATTGACCCGTAATTGCAGCGAACGCAGCACGCGAATCTCAGCCATCAGTTCCACCAGCCCCTCTTTTTCCTGACTGGGGTCCTGCTGTTGTTGTTCCTGCTTCTGCTGTTCCTTCATTTCCTGCATCTCTTTCTGAGTCGTTGCAATCAGCTGTTTGAGCGACTCCAGAATGTCATTTTGAACCGACTGAGTCAGTTCGCCGACTTTGTATTCCTGCATCCAGCCCGTCACGGAACTCATATCCGCCTCAATGTCTTCCACCGCGATGACGATGGCGACCGACGTCCCGTCTTCCTGCAGCAGGTTGACTGTCTGAGCACATTCCTGTGTGAGTTCGGACTGTTGCTGAGACAACTCTCGACAGCGACTGTAGTTCACATCCAGCCAGTCTTTCTGAGGCGTCGCAGCGACGCCGAGCGTGCCTTCGTGAATCGCAGTTTCCGCCAGCAGCATTCGCTGAAACCGAGCTTCCAGCGACGCGAGCATCATCTCCTTTTCTTCTTCCCGAAGTTGCCGCAGCATCGCTTCAAGTTTTTCAGCCGCCTTGTGCAACGCTTCGATCGCCTTGTCTTCATTCTCGATGGCGTCTTCGCGTTTCTGTTCCTTCAGCTTGTCGAGAGCTCGTTCCATTTCTTCCCGAGCCTTTTCAAGTTGCTCTCGGCCCGGCGTCTGCTGCTTCTGTTGCTTGTCGGATTTTTTTTCGCCCGACGATTTTCCGCCGGATTTCTGTTCGCCTGATTTTGGTTCGCCT
This sequence comes from Planctomycetales bacterium, assembly GCA_038214195.1. GTDB lineage: Bacteria > Planctomycetota > Planctomycetia > Planctomycetales > Planctomycetaceae > SXXK01. The sequence continues at coordinate 15,993 of JBBQSE010000073.1, read as the reverse complement.
GATTTTGGTTCGCCGGATTGCGGATCGGACGGAGCTGGTTCTCCTTTCTCAGGTTCCCCTTCTGCTTTTTTATCCGATTGTTTCGAATCGCCCTGCTTGGGATCGCCCTGTTTTGGATCTCCTTCCTTCGGATCCTTTTCTGTGGCCTCTTTTTCTGTGCCTTCCGGATCGCCTTCTTTGGGTTCGGACTGCTTGCCATCCTTTGAACCGTCTTTCGAATCCTGGCCCTCTCCTTTTTTATCCGCGCCGTCCTTGTCTGAGGCTTCTTTGTCCTCGCCCTTTTTATCTCCAGACGCATCCTTGTCGTCATGCTCACGCATTGCATCCAGCAGTTTGTCGGTTTCGCTGATCGCCTTCTTCTGTCCTGGAGCCGCGCTGGATGGCGCAGGAGAGTTCTGAGTCGCCGCGCGCGCGGATCGCTGTTCGGCCATGACGCTGCGGACATCTTTCAGCAGGCCATTCAGTCGGTCGCGTTCTCGTTCCACAGCACTGCGGCGATCTTCGCTCTGCAACAGCTTGAGCATCGCCTGCAGGCTCCTGATCACGTCCGCCTGTTTCTCTGACGCAATGCCGAGATCGCGTGAATCGATCAACTTAATGACGCCTTCAATCTGTTCCTTAATTCGGCCTTCGCGTCCTTTCCCGATTGCCCTCCGCAGCAGGTCAGCCCGCTCCGGATCCTGACGGCCAAGAATGTCGGCCATCTGAGTCAGCATCCTTTCGAATCGGTCGTACCGCCCGCTCACCGCCATCTGATCGGCAAGGACTGATTCGGGAGTGACATTCTGCCCGGCGTCAGCAGCCGCATGCACCGGCGTCGCATCGCCAGGATTCGGTTCCTGCGCACAGCTTGTGCGTGGCATCAGCAGCCACATAACGCCTGTGACTGCAATTGCCGCGAGTGACATTGGATGTTGGCGTTTCATGTCGTCATTCCATTTGTTGATTTAAAGTGTCCCTTCTCCCCCTGGCAACGGGGAGAAGGTGGCCGACAGGCCGGATGAGGGGGCTGACATGGAGTCAATATGATGAACCAGAAAACCGGTGCCTCTCCCCCCTCACCCTAGCCCTCTCCCCCCGTGGAAAACGTGTCAAGTTGGAAAATCAATTGCGGGGGGAGAGGGGACAATTGCAAAAAAACACAGCATCATTTCTGACCGCGTGAAGTATAGATCAACTACGCCGGGCTAGTCCAAAATCTTGAGTTTATCCAGCAACTCTTGCTTTTGGAGGTCTTTCATTTTTTGCATCAGCTCTTCAAGTTTATCGTTGATGGCTTTGCCTTCCTTCAGCAATTCGTGGAATTCGGCCATATCACGGACGTTCTCCAGAATCATCTTCAGCGACGCGATCACTTCCGAAACCTTTTCGCTGGAACGGTTTACAAGCATTTCTGACGGCTGCGACTCGATGGCCGCGACGCGGAACGCACTGACCGCCCGATCGGCGATCGTCATCTTGTCGCCAGCGACATCTCGCAGCGGACGCACAATCATCGCTCGCATATCCTCAGCCTGCTGTTGGGGAGGAATGGCGTTGTTTTCCAGCTGCTGCACAATTTCATCAAAGCCCTCGACGATCGAATTTAGTTCATTCGTCTGCCGTCGCAGGTTGTTGCCGCTGCGGGTCGCTGACGTATTCAGGCTGGCACGATCTTCCACACTGGCCGTTGAGCCTGCCGCATCCACACGCCGCGCGACATCCGAATGAAACTGCAGATCGTCTCGTACTTCCTCCAGCTGGGCGATGACTTCTTCGAAACGATTTCGCAGCGCGATCTCCCGTGTGTACAGCAATGACAGAAGTTCTTCGTTGCTCACGACGCGAAACAGTAAAGGTTCACTGCGAGTCTGAGCCGGACCTGGCAACTGATTCCTGTCGGATGCGATCACTGACAGTGTCAGCGTTTGACCCTCTGACAATTCCAGCGGTTGCAGATCGAAGACTTCAAACGGCTCGTCGTCACTTCTCTGCAAATCAAATTCCGTCACGCCGGTCTGCGGAACACGACGAAAAGGACGCGGTCGCCAAGTCGAGCCATCGTCCACTAAGAACTCAAAGCCTGCCGATCCCAATCCGTAGTCGTCGCGAATACGGCCCGCCACGGGAACGCGGGCCAGACGAGTCACTGCGTTGCCAACACCCTTCATCTGAGCCACGATGACAGGTGGAGCGTCTGGAATTCCCTGGACGCGAAGAGTCTCCGGACTGGCTGAAATAATGTCGTCGTCATCATGCAGGAAGAACCGCAGATTCGTGCTGGACGGAATCTGCAGAATGGAAGGGTCCGCCAAATCAGTGGCGTCCGTCACGTGCGTTGAGGCGACTGTTTCACCGTTCGCTGCGGGAGTTTCCGAAGAGACGAACAACCGGGCCGTGATCACTCGTCCGTCTCCGGAAATCAGTGGATCGCTGCCGGAATTTGCGGACGTCAGCGCATCGCGCATCATCAGTCGTGACGAATCGCGATCTCCTGACAATTCAAACTGGTCGGACACAATCCGGACTGCTTTGAGCGACTTGCTGCTGGTCGCCACCAATTCGAACAATGTGCCAATTGGCAACTGCACTTCACTGCCGGTGACGGACAGATTGCGTTCTCGCAGTTGGTTCCAGCCGGTGTATTCGGGGTACGTGCAGAACAACTGAATTTCATCGATACCAGGCGCGTTGACGACATCAACCTTATAGGGAACGCGAGTTCTGTAATCTCCGGCCAGCAATTCGATTTCAACCGGTTCCTGCAGCCGCGTCACGACAAAGCGAAACGTTCGCTCGGACGAAGCTGAAACGTACGTGCGACTTCTTGATCCATCCGCGCGAATGAGATCGATGCGGATACGATCCGGAACAATCCAGGTTTGCCCCGGCCTGGGGCCGTCTTCGGGTACGGTCATTTCCAGTTCAAGGTCCGCGCCTCTGGGATGGCGATAAGTGAGCTGTTCATTGATGGGCTGAAATGTGATCCGGCGATCTCCAGGCTGCGACACGGCGTGAAGCTCAAGGTCGGTCGTTCGCTGATGATAGATTTCGTCGCAACGTACGAACGCACTCCACCAGCGTGTCAGACTTTGTGGACTCACAATGCCAAAGAACGCCACGGACAATAGGAGCCCACCGGACCACAATCCCAGTCGCTTCAGATTTGCGGTGTCAAAAACTTCGTCTGATTTCACACCGCTCGCCAGCGACTCCGCTTCGTTCACTGATCTTTGCAGCATGGGCTTGACGAGTGGACCTTCCCCCGGGAGCCCGTGAGACGATTCCACCGAGGTGATCAGACGGTCCTGAAACTGAGGAAATCGTCGCTCGATCAGCAACGCCAGGTCTGTGTCGCGCAGACGTCTGACCAGCGGAAAAATTACGCGTGTCGCCAGTAGCAGCAAACCGCCGGGCAGCAGCACAGCCAGCAGAACCGCACGCAGTCCGACTGGCAATTCCAGTTTCTGCAGTTGAAACCAGCCTGCGTCCAGCGTCGTTGTGCTCCAAAACACCAGCGCCGCGCAGCTGATAATGAATAACAAGCCGGAGATCATCGCGTCCCGCCGCAGCCGCCAGCGAACTCGACTTAGCAAGCTGCGGATCGAATTTGGAAGGGCGATTCGAGTGATGTGAGTCGGTGACGACATGTGAAAACGGATCAGGAAAATTGGACACAAGGTACGCCAGGAGCAATTCCAACACTGGAATCATGTGGAGGAAGTCTAGCAACGTCACAGTGGGCCTGCCATGCGGGCCAGGCGAACTGTTGCCCCGTCGCTCCGCCGACGGGAATTGCAAATATTGCCCCGTCACTCTTCCGACGGGAATTGCAGGTCCCGCCGACGGAGCGGCGGGTGTACGGTACTTCAAATGCCTTGCCGATGGATGACTGCCCCTCGAGTCAAATCTCTCGTCCCGGCTATTTCGTTTATTGCTTCAGTCGGCGCTGTGCAGCCATGCGTTTGAAGGCCTCGTCCGCCAGGACACCCAGGAGGATGACAGAGCCAATAATCGCGTATTCCAGTGTGCCGGAGATTTTCAGCAGCATGATCAGGTTATTGAGCACCTGCATCACTGCTGTACCAATGACAACTCCGACGATTGATCCTTCACCGCCGCGAAGACTGCATCCACCCAGAACGGCAGCCGCAATTGCGTAGAGTTCAAAAAAATTGCCGAAGCTGGACGGCGAGATGGAGTTGGAATCCAGTGAGAAAAGAATCCCGCCAACTGCGGCCAGAGTCGTGCAGATGACATACGCCATCAGTGTGACTCGGCTTGTGTTAATACCGCTGAACCTTGCCGCCTCTTCATTGCGTCCGAGCGCCAGCAGGTAGCGACCCCAGATAGTGCGACTCAGGAAGATTGCTGCAACGACAACGATCAACAGCAGTAAGAAGACGGGGTATGGTATTCCGAAGACCATGCCGTTTTGGTCGTTGATGATTGCCAGCCGGCCTGTTGCCATTGTACCCAGTGACTGCGAGAACTCACCAAATCCCGCCGGGTTGTCACTGGTCAGCCAGCGCGACAGTCCACGATAAATCAGCAGCCCGCATAAGGTGACGACAAACGGCTGCAGGCGAGCTCGCGTGACCAACAGTCCATGAATCAACCCAAGTCCGGCGGCGATTGCCAACACACTCAGCAGAGCCATTGGGATTGGCATTCGCTGTTTGCGATGCAGTGGGATGGCAACGCATTCACTTGTGATACGGTCGCCAGGATCGTTTCGGAGCGTGACAATAGTTTGGTCGCCGACTGATTCCACCGCAGTGATTTCCTGCGTGCTGACGCCGGATTTCAAATGCACAAGGCTCAGCTGGTCCCTTACCTTCAGTCGAAAATTGCCAGTCAAAGTGATGGTTGCCAGTGAAGCACCATCGGCGGAAGCACGCGACACCGCTGCGACGCCAATCGTTGGCGTTAATTCGCCCGCCGTTTCATCGCGTGACGGCTGCTCCTCTGTTTGGATCACCCACTTCCCTTCACGCTGGGAAACTGAGGCGATCGTAAAGAGCTTCGAAGAACTCTTGCCGCCCGAATATCTCACGAGCATGCCGGGTGACAATTGTGCGGGGTTCCCGGCAACGGTGATAGATTGCTCAGCTGCGGAGACCGTGGCAACAGAAAACTGTTCCGCTGGCTGGTAGTCCACGTGCAGAAACATCGACAGCAGAACGCCCGCGAGGCAAACAGTCGAACCAATCGAGAGATCAATACCGCCTGTGATGATGACAAAGGCCACGCCGATCCCCAGAACTCCATACAGAGACGTGCGGCTGAGCAGATTCTGAATGTTGCCCGGCTGCAGAAACCGGGACGAACTTATGTTCCACCACGGATCCGAAGTGGCCAGCGCCATGAATGTGCAGAGCACAACCAGCAACATGAAAATCCCAAACAGTTTACCCTTCATAACCGTTTCTCATTCTTCCGTATGACAGACTTCCGGTCTGTTTATAACGAGGTCAGATGAATTCAGTCTATTAATGCGGAATGAAGCACCGGCATGGCGAATTCTGTATCACGCGGCGTCTGTGGTGTGAACGTGCCCGGTAGCCAGTTGCATAATCGATTCCTCATTGAGTTCACTACGATCAAGTTCGCCGGTAATGCGGCCTTCGTGCATGACGAGTGCTCTGTCGCTCATCCCGATGATTTCTTCCAGCTCACTGCTCACGAACAGGATTGCCATGCCTTCTCCGGCCAGTTCGTCCATCAACTGATAGATTTCCTCTTTGGCACCGACGTCGATTCCGCGAGTTGGTTCGTCCATTAAAAGCACTTTTGGTTTGAGTGCCAGCCACTTGCCCAGGACGACTTTTTGCTGGTTGCCGCCCGACAGGTTCAGTACCTTTTGCAGATCATTTGGCATCCGCACGCGCAGCCGTGAAGTCATTTCCGCAGACTGTTGACGTTCGACGGCAAAGTTCAGGAAGCCAGCGGAAGCATGATGATGCACTGACGCGAGTCCGACGTTTTCTCTAATTGTCATTTCAAGGACGACACCCTGTTTCTTGCGATCTTCCGGGACGAGGGCGATGCCAGCGGAAATGGCATCTTGTGGTGAGCTAAGCGTCACCGTCCTGTCAGCGACTCGGATCGTCCCAGCGATCGGCTGATCAACGCCAAATAGTGTTCGCAGCAATTCCGTGCGCCCTGCGCCAACCAGCCCGGCGATCCCCACGATTTCGCCCGCCTTCACCTGAAAACTGTTGCGATGTCGGGGCCATGCCTGAGTTACCACGTCGCGGACTTCAATCGCAACGTCACCCGGCGTGTGTGGCTGTCGATTGTAAAATCGCGAGATGTCGCGTCCGACCATCAGTCTCACCAGACTTTCGTGGGAGACTTCGCTTCGCTGGAGTTCACCGGCATTCTCTCCGTCACGAAGTACAACCACACGATCTGACAGATCCTTTACTTCCGCCAGTCGATGGGAGATATAAACGATGCTGACCCCGGCTGCTTTCAGGTCCCTGATCACCTCGAAAAGGCGTTCGGATTCGCCAGCAGACAAACTGGATGTCGGCTCATCCATAATCAGTACACGCGCATTGATGGAGACGGCCTTGGCGATTTCCACCATCTGCTGCTGCCCAATGGTGAGTTCTTTCACCAATGCGCGTGGGGTGACGTTCAAGCCAATACGTTGAAGCAACTCCGTGGCTTTTCGATTGATGACAACGTTGTCAATCATTCCCAGACGCAGTGGCTCACGACCAAGAAAAATGTTGGCACCGACCTCAAGGTTGTCCGCCAGATTGAGCTCCTGGTGAATCAGGGCGATGCCGTTGTCCATGGCGTCACTGACTGTGCGAAAATGCTTTTCGACGCCTTCTACCAGAATGCGACCGCTGTCCTGAGGCTGCACGCCAGCCAGAATCTTCATCAGGGTGCTCTTCCCCGCTCCGTTCTCGCCGACGACAGACACAATTTCCCCGGTGCCAATCTGCAAGCTGACGCTCTGCAGAGCTTTGACGCCCGGAAACGATTTGGAAATGTCGGTCACCTGCAGACGAGGTGATGGCAATCGGGACGAAGACATTGGACGAAGGTATCCAGGGACTTTAAGCCATGACTTGGTACAGCCAGAGCTTCGTGCTGTGTGTTGCTGATTCCACCTGCGAACTTATTGGCCTTTCTTCACACGCAGGTCTTCCCAGTACACATCGACGTTCTCGGCCGTGATGGCACGCGGAGCGATGTCGATGTACTTCGATGCCGGAATGACGTCGTTGTTGCCAGCCAGCAATTCTTTAAGTACGCGAACGGATTCGTAGCCGTACATGTAGGGATTTTGAACAACCGTGCCGACACATTCACCATCCTTAATGGCCTGAAGCGTGGTGTCGTTTTCGTCGAAGCCGACCAAAGCAATTTGTTTCAATTTGCCAGCCTTGCTCAGAGCCTGGTAACAGGCTGGCGGGTTGTATTCAAACAGGCCGACCATGGCATTCAGGTCGGGCCATGTAACCAGAGCGTCTTCAGCCTTTGCCAATGCCACTTCTGGTTTCCCCTGATCTGTCACAGTAGAAACGATCGTGTACTTGTCCCCGGTAATTTCTCCATCGTTGGGGTCCCATGCATCGGGCTGAGACTTGTAGAAGTCCATCTTGCGATCGCGGCCCATCAGCACGTCGATGACACCCTGTCGACGATACTTGCTGTTGTCCTGTTCCAGCCGACCGATACACAGCAGGACTTTACCTCCATCCGGCAATGCCTTCCTGACGAGTTCGCCACACATCCGCCCAGCGGCGTAGTTGTCCATACCAATGTACATCAGCCGATTGGACTGAGGAGCGTCTGAATCGTGCGTGATTGTTGGAACTTCAGCGGCAATGGTGTTGATCCAGTCGATCTGATTGTCAGCGTCCAGCGGGCTGATGGCAATCGCTGAAATCCCACTGGCCAGCAGGTCTTCCACTTTCTGCTTTTGTACGACGGCCGTGGCTTCTGGTGGCATGACAACTTCGACGTCAATGTCAAACTCTTTTGAAGCATCGCGGCAGCCAGCCTCTGCAATCTTCCAGAAGTCGGCGATCTGATTAGTGACAAACGCTACCGATTTTCGTTTCTCGGCTCCGCCCTGCCCTGGTTTGTCGTTGTTTGCGGCACCACCACCAGCGCCTGTTGAAGGAACGTCGGTGCTGGAGTCACATCCTGCAAACATCACTGACGACATTAGTACCAACCATGAAAACTTCTTCATGTATGCATCCAGGGATAAACGGAAAGGGAAAAGGAACGAATGGAATCAGGTCAAGGTTGATCCATCGCGTTTCAGGAGTCAGATTTCGCAATTCATCGACGAAAAGAGCCTTCAACATACGAACGAGATCCGTGCCGGTCAATTCAACCAACAGCTCGCCGGTCTGTACGTCGGATGATTTTTGCGTATTTCTAGAGAAAATGGCTGGATTGTGTGGGCCGGAGGTGCCTGTCGTGGTTTTGCTGCGCGGGGCTGTCGTCAAAGAGCTAAGCACACATCAGATCTTTTCGGTACCATGGACAAGCCAGGAAAGTCGTCAAATCAGTTCACACATACAAAATCGGAATCATCGAGGTCCGTCAAAAACGAGCGGCGTGAAGCGAGCTAAAGGTCAGTCATGGAACCTGTCATTTCAATTCGGAACATCGGCAAACAATTCAGCGCTGTGCGTGCGCTGGACAACGTCAGTTTCGACGTGATGCCTGGTGAATTCCATGCGGTGATGGGTGAGAACGGTGCTGGCAAAAGCACGCTGATGAAAATTCTGTCCGGCGTGATCAGCGAATTCGAAGGTGAATTCCGGCTGCGGAACAAGCCCGTCGAATTTTCCAGTACGCGCGACGCTGAGAACGCCGGGGTCAGCATTATTCACCAGGAACTGAATCTGGTGGAACAGCTGTCGGTCGCCGCCAACATTTTTCTGGGTCGCGAATCGCGGTCATGGCTGGGGATTTTGAATCAGCGGGAAATGGACGACCGCGCTGCCGCTCTGCTCGCCGAACTGGATACCAAGCTGTCACCGCGTGCATTGGTGAGCACACTGCGCGTTGGTGATCAGCAGCTCGTGGAAATCGCTAAAGCGCTGTCGCTGCAGGCGGAGATTCTGATTATGGATGAACCGACGAGTGCGCTTACGGAATCTGAAGTCGAACGTCTGTATCGCGTCATCGACAAGCTGCGTGCGAAAGGCGTGACGATTCTATACATCTCACACAAGATGGAGGAAGTCTTCCGCCTGGCAGATCGGATTACAGTTCTCCGTGACGGCCAGTTTGTGCAGACCGTGGATCGCCAGGACACCACGCCGCGGGCGATTGCTCATCTGATGGTTGGGCGTGATCTTGCTCCGAGAATCAAACACACGACGGCCCAAGATTCCGCCGTCGTGCTGGAAACAAAAAATCTGTCACTGCCCTGGCCCGGTCATTCGCGCGGCTGGCGACTGCAGAATGTCAGCCTGAAACTGCATCGAGGCGAGATCCTGGGGATCGCCGGCCTGATGGGAGCCGGTCGCACGGAACTCCTCGAATGCCTGTTCGGAGCGAGTGAATTGCCGCCGCAGGGCGAAATGCTGATCGACGGCCAGCCGACTCGATTCCGCCATCCGTCTCAGGCAATGAAGGCGGGAATCGCGATGGTGACTGAAGATCGAAAGCGACTCGGTCTGTTTGCTCACATGTCCGTTCGCGAAAACATCACCGTCTGCGCGCTGGGAGATGTTTCCTCGGCCGGTGTGATATCGAGAACTCGCGAAACAAATGCCGCGATCAGTCAGGTCAATGCTCTGTCCATCAAAACGGACAGCCCGGAAGCGCCCATCACGACCTTGAGCGGCGGTAATCAGCAAAAGTGCATCATCGGTCGCTGCATGTTAACGAATCCAAAAGTCCTGCTGCTGGACGACCCAACGCGTGGCGTGGACATCGGTGCCAAGGCGGAGTTGTATCTGCTCACGGAACAGCTTGCTTCCGACGGAATGGCCATCATTGTTACTTCCAGCGAGTTGCCGGAATTGCTCACGGTTAGCGACCGCATTTTGGTCCTGAGCGAAGGTGTGTTGACCGGCGAATTCAGCCGATCAGAAGCGACGGAGCAGAAAATCATGGAAGCCGCCACCAAGGCACAAGCCTGACGCGAAGTGGCTGTACTGTACACCCGCCGCTCCTTCGGCGGGAAAGCACAGTTCCCGTCGGCGGAGCGACGGGTGTACGGTAAATCGTCTGTGGCATGTTGCGCAGGGGTTTTGAAGTTGTGCAGTTGTTGACATCTCGGGGTGTTCCGTAGGTCGGGTCTCCAGGCCCGACCAGAAGTCCGGCGAAACAGACGGGCCTGGAGACCCGTTCTACAAGAATGCGCAACTTCAAAACGCAGTGGCAAGCCTGCAATGCGGCCACAAGGCGTCTTCAGCCTCTGATCCTGCGAAAGTAAGATGAATTTCCGGGAATGGCTGTGGAAATCAGGCGCGATACTCGCCATTGTGGCACATGAGAGGCGCGGTTATAGTTTGGCTCTCGCCGAATCCCGTTCGCGGGTCAAATCTTTGGGCGTCCTGCCCCTGCTGCGATCAAGACCGCACCTTTCAAATTCAGATCCCTGAAATACCTGTACTTTGAATCCATCCATCATGTCCTTCAGCCAACTTTTTGAACACGATCAGCAGTTCATGCGACTCGTCCGTCGGGAAACCGATGTTGACCTGGTGACGGCAGCTCTGGAAATTGCCCGTGATGGTCAGGGGGATCTGGCGTTTGAACCGACGCGGATCCGTTTGCAAAAGTCTATCGCCCGACTCACTCATCCAGTCACGCAGGCTGGTTCCGACGTGGAAGAACTCAAGCTGCTGGTTCGCCACATGACCGAAGAACTCAATCTGCGCGGCGATGAGGACTGCTATTCAGAACCGGACGCCAGCTATTTGAACCGCGTTTTGGAAACCGGACGGGGCATCCCGATTTCACTGTCGCTGGTGTATCTCAATGTGGCAAATGAACTGGGGATTCCACTGGAACCCATTTCCGCGCCTTCACATTTTCTGACACGGCTACAAACCGATTCGGGCAACCTGTACGTTGATGCGTTCGACGACGGTCGCATCATGGAAGAAGCAGAATGCATCGAATGGCTGCATGGAATCACGGAATTGCCTTTCGAGGAAATTCGACGGTCACTGAAACCCGTTGATGAACGCACCATTATGATTCGGATGCTGAACAACCTGAAGGCACTGTTCGGCAATCGTGAAATGTGGGTCTCTGCCTGGCGTGTTCAGTGTCGATTGTCCATGTTGATTCCCGGTTCCTATCGTGAACGCCGTGACCATGCCATCCTGACGCTTCGAGCGGGACGGTCCGGCGAAGCCATCGACCTGCTGGAACGATGCCTGACCGTGTGTCCGGTCGATGAACGCCCCGTTCTCAATCAGCACCTGACACAGGCCAAACGCGAAGTGCCGATGTGCAATTGAGTTAGTGTCGCCCGCCACTCCGTGTTCGAAACGCACGTCCCTTCTCCCCCGAATCGGGGGAGAAGGTGGCCGACAGGCCGGATGATGTGGGGTTTGCCGCGTCGTGACTGAAATCAGCCGCCGAGCGCTAGCTCACGGTTTTTCCAGAACCGGACGCTAGCGCGTTCCGGCTGAAAAGACAATAATGGACCGCTCGATCACTTACTCGTCTTCAGCAAAGCAAATCCTTCATGAATCGCTCACCCGTTGCGTTGTTCTTATCGGTCATGATTTTACCTTTCATTCCGGACGCATCGGGGACTCGCGCCTTGCAGGCTCAGGAATTGCGGGTTGAACTGTCGCCGAAGATGCTGACCAATGAAGCCAGGCATGAGTTGCAGAAGCAACAGGCCGAGACCGCTCGTGCCGCGGCACTGCGTGAGGATGCCATGCGAAAAGCCCGCGAAGAAGCCCTTCGTCGGCCGATCGTGGAACTGGAACCGTATGGCCGCCTATCCCTGGTGGACGAGATCAATTGTGCGGCCGTGACGCCAACTCATGAGTTTACGGAAACACCAGCGGGAGTCAGTCGAATCGAACGGATTCTGGACCGCGAAGCACGTGTCCTGGTCCCGAATCCTCAGGAGGCAGGCGGGATGACATGGCGAATCGGAAAACAAAAGTTGCTGCGTCCCGGTGCCGCGTATGTTTTAGTGATCGACTATCCCGAGGATGTGGCTCGCAGCACGATCGTGATCAATACCGGCAACGAAACAGCTCGGGGCTTTCATACGGGGGCGACGGTGGGCGACGCCTTTCACGCAAAGTACGTCAACAGCCTGCCGGAATCGATCAATACGCCACTCACTGGCCAGTGGGAAACCTGGTCGCTGCTTTTCCGGCTGCACGATCGTTTTCCGGAACACGGTCTTCGCCGCGGACCGGAACCACGAACACTGACTCCTGATGATGGATTTGATGTGGCCATCGCTCAGTTCTCTGCGAAGAATATCCCACTGTCGGCTGGCGCTGCCGTGTCGCGCATTCGATTGTTCGAAGTCATTGATGAAGACTCGCTGGTGCAGCAAGTGACGATGCCGCCCGAACATTTGCCGCACCGTCGTCTTTTCTGGCGGGAAGAAATGGCAGACGGAGTCATTGACCGCAAGAACGAACAACCGGGCATCACGAATCCGATCGAGTGGTATCGTCACAAGGCCGAGCTGATGCGCTTTCTGGCGCTGAATACATACAGCAAAGACCTGCTGGAATTCGGTGCCTGTCAGCACTGGGATCCGACCGAACACGGCGGCAACGACTGGGTATTCTTTGATTCTGCGACAAAGGATCTGTGGGGCGACATTGTGACTCTGATGGGCCAGCATGGCTTCGAACTTCTGCCCTACTACGAATACTCTGGCAGCAAAGGTTATCACGGCCTCGGAAATGAACGCCGCGCCAAACCGCTCACACGCGATGATGCCTACACGCATATTGCATGGATCGAAAGTGCGAACGCGGACATCACCGATCCGCAGACCGTCACTGACTTTCAAAAGATGCTGGACCTCACCGTCGTGAAAATGCAGAGTCGAGGGAAGTTTGCGGGAATCTGGATGCGTCCGCGAAATCAAATGCCAATCAGTTTCTCCGATGCCGCGCTGAGCCGATTTGCGTCCGAAGCCAACCAAAATCGAGGAATCACCAGGGCCGAACTTCAGAGTGACGCGACTCTTTATCAGCGGTACATCGAATGGTGGGACGGCAAACGTAAAGGTTTCCTGATTGCGATGCGGGACTATCTGCGTCAGTCGGGAAACGTCGATCCGACCGTGCTATTCACCGGTTGTTCGGCGGAACCCGGCGTCGGTTTTGCGGACTGGCAGCCGTACATCGTCACTGATCAAGCACAACTCTGGACGGAGATCGTGCAAGAGCCTGAGCACCAGGTCAAAGATCGGCCTCTGATCAAACCGATGTCCGTGGGCGACGTCATTGCCAGAAGCCTCTATCGGGACGCCCTGAAGTCGCCCGGATTGAACTGGGGTGGCTGGGAAATTCAACATGCGCAGCCTGCTGATGATCCTCAGAATTATCACGATCTTGAAGGAGTCATGCTGACACACGCCTTCAATCGCAACTACACCGTGCAGGATCCTCGGTCGCTCGACGACTACAGCACACGCTCGGGCCTCGCGATGATTCGCCACTATGCGCTCAACGAACACATGCTATTCGATGCGGCGGAGAAGGAGAAGCTCGGATATTCAGTCTGTGATGTCGAACATGCGGGTCCGTATTGCATGATGGCGGAAGCGCTGGCGATGGCGAACGGAAACCCAACCATGATTGGCTATCTCACCGGCACCAATTTTGGACGAGGCTTTCCCCAATATGTCCGCGAGTTCAACGCCAACTTCCTCGCCCTGCCAGCTCTGCCATCCATTATCGTGCCGGACGCCGCCAGTGATCATGCCGTCATCGTGCGCAGAATCGACACCGAAAAAGACGGCAGCTGGCTGGCCATCGTGAATACGTCAATGGAGCCGAAAACATCGCAAATCAACTGCGATGGAACCGAGGTCAAACACGCCGTGAATGGAAAGCCACAGGCGATCACAAACGGCCAATTTGAATTGACACTTTATCCATTTCAGTTGAAGTCATTTCATATTGACCGCTGATGTCCCTTCTCCCCCGAATCGGGGGAGAAGGTGGCCGACAGGCCGGATGAGGGGGCTCTCAACGGCGTGAATAATTCGTCAGGCGAATTCAGAAATAGTGAAGAGGTGATTCAGTCCCGGCAGGGACGGCGGCCCAATGCCGTCGGCGATAGCCGACGGATTTGGCGGACCATTATCCCGAAGTCCCGGCAGGGACGACAGCGAATTTTGGGGAATCGTGCTGTCGTACCTTCGGGACTTGGGAATTTGTATAGGAACAAGAACCGGTGACTGTCGTCACCGGTAACGCGCTGTCGTCCCTGCCGGGACTCAATCGCAGTGGAAACCAGATGCCAGTCAGTTGCTCCATCGCCGCATTGAGCCGACTTGGTTCCAAAGCAAACCAAAATCGAGGAATCACCAGGGCCGAACCTCAAAGTGACGCGACTGTTTATCAACGGTACATCGAGTGGTGGAATTCCCATCGCCCCAATCCCCGTGACACGCCGTCAGTCGGGGTGTATCATGCGAACGATGTCGCTTCGCGATTCGCCTTGATTCTGCGTTAAGCAACCAGACACGCGGCCTTTCGCGAAGCTGAATCGATTAACCCACGTCTATCCATCGCCATCCCTGCGGCTGCCTGATCGCAATTCGTTAACGGTGACTACAATGCGTACCTTTAAGATTTTCTTATTCGCGTTGAGCATGTCTGGTTGCCAATTCGATCCGCACGCCAGTCTGTACACGACCACCGAGCCACAGAACGCGGATATTATCGGGACTTACGTTCTAGATCACTACGACCTGCCGAACGACATTCCAATCGAATCGGACGAGGTCGTCGTTGTGCTTAACGCTGACGGCACGTTCGATGCGTCCAATGTTCCGACACGGGAGACCGAGGCAGACAAGTCATTTTTTTCATCATTGAAGAGTGACACTGGGAAATGGGAGAAGGCCGCCATGGGAGTTGTTGGTTCAAAGTCAATCTGGGGTGTCTACCTGCGAACGAATGACAATCGCATTCTTTCCGCCGATTTCACCGGGACCCAACCGCCATACGGCATGATCTTCGTGCTTGGCGACCCAGATGCAGGTAATGCCGTCATCTTGAAAAAAACGAAATAACTTCAGGACCAGCAAACCGAGCGACCTGTAGGAACACAATGCAACGAGGGGACTGACATCCACTGCTCGCCAGATGAGCGAAGTCTTCTCAGTAGAACAGAATAACAACTGTTTGCAATCGCAGGGGTTCGTCGCCACACGCACAAATCATCGCGCCCGAAGTCCGCCGATTCGAACGCTGAAGCACGGATTCACGCTGCGGAAACTGCATTTACGCTGGACGTTTCATCACGGGATACGGCACAATACTCGTCTCACGTCTTGTCTCCGCTTAGATAAATCCCACCTCCGTCTGATTCTCATGCCACGAACTTTGTTCAGCCTTGTTATCGTTTTCATGTTGCTTTCGACCGTGAACACTGCGGCTGACGACGTTGACTTCGAAGCACAGATCAAACCGCTGCTCGCGGCGAAGTGTTTTGATTGCCATGGGCCGGATACGCAGGAACATCATCTGCGGCTGGATCGTCGAGCGGCGATGCTGCGGGGCGGTGATTCGGGAGAACCGGCGATGGTTCCGGGAAACAGCGAGGTGAGTCATCTGATTCAACTGGTGCGAGGAACTCAGGCTGGCAAAATCATGCCGCCGGATGAAGCCGATCGGCTCACAGGCGAAGAAATCGAATTGCTGCGGGCGTGGATTGATCAGGGAGCCAGATGGCCCGGACCGGACGGAGCGGATGATGAAGGGCCGCTGAAGACCGATCACTGGTCATTTCAGCCGGTGTCCAATTCTTCGCCACCTGTGATCGACAGCAAATGGATTGCCAATGGCG
>JBBQSE010000072.1:0-22741 GCA_038214195.1 Planctomycetales bacterium | reverse complement strand
ACGACAGGCAATCAGATTCGATCGAACGTGATTGCTGACAATGTCACCGGCGTCCATATCCTGGCGTCCGCTGTGGGCAATGATCTGACAAACAATACCATTGGTCTCAGTGGTCTGGGCAACCAGATTGGTCTGCAGGACGACCTGATTCCGGGCGCAGCGCCACAGATCACGGGCAGCGGGAATGTGATTGCGTATAACCAGACGGGCTATCGCGGGAATGGTGCGTTCTACATTTCTCAAGCGACGTATCATGACAACTCCGGGTTGGCCGTGGACGTTGCGTTGCCGGGAATTTCGGTGACGGGGACCGCTGGTGAGACTGGGATGGCGGTGGTTGATACGGTGAAGCTCAATACGGATGGTTCGCTCACTGTGGGTGGACTCGCTCCGTTTGCGAATGCGAGTATCTATCTGGGAGTGACGGCTGCGACGGGAACTGGTTATGGTCAGGCTCAACGTTGGTTCTTTTCGGGACAAGAAGGAACTGCGGAAGATACCGACAGCGGAGCGGGCAGCTATCCGACGTCGGTTAACGGTCATGCGGTTGCTAACACTTCGTTTACGGCACAACGATTCCAGTTTGTGATTTCCGCCGGTGCGGCTTCAGGTATCAATATCGGATCGGGAATCACGGCGCTGGTTTATGACCTGAATAGTGGTTCGCCGACGTTCAACGCAGGCGAGTTCAGTCCAATGGCGATCGTCGCTGACGGCACGGTCGGCGGAACGGGCGGAGTTGTCGTCGCTGGCGGTTCAGCAAGTATCTTCCTGCCGCCGTCGCTTGCATTGTCGTCCGCCGGGACGATTGATTTCAGCAGCGGATATTTCGTTGATCCGGATTCGCAGTCATGGGCTGTGACGGTGAATTACGGCGACGGGTCGAGTCCCAGGTCTATCGACTACAAACCGATCGATGTGGGTGGAATCGGAGCGTACGACAATCTCGGCGCAGCTGTTTCCCGATATGGATTCACGCTGAATCATCAGTATGCCGTTGCCGGAGCCTACTCAGTTCAAGTGACGGTTACGGACCACAGCGGAAATACGACACAGCGGACAATGACGGTCAATGTGGTTAACGCGGCACCGACGATTGAGTTGAGTAATACGATATCAGCATCACCGATCCGCGAAGGTGAAATTGTCACATTGCGAGGGCCGGTGGCTGATCCGAATTTCGGCGATGTTGTTTCTGTCGATATTGATTGGAAAGACGGAGCGGGATTCACGAACACGAACGTGTCTGTGACGGGCGGCATCTTCACTGCGACTCATGTCTACACAGACCACGGCACCTACGATGTTTCGATCCGAGCCACAGATTCACATGGTCGGCAGACGCTCATTTCACTGGGACTGCGGCCGCTGATCGTGCTCGATACGCCGCCGTCGAATCTGCTGTTGAATATGACGGCGACGTCCTTTGTCGAAGGCGACGCGGTTCGTTTGCCGATCACGTTTTACAACCCGGCGACACGTGACACAGCAATTTTGACGGTGAATTGGGGAGATGGCTCAAGCACCGAAACGATTCACGTGCCCGCGAATCCGGCTGGCGGAATCGTGACGCTGGCAGTAGGTCTGGTGCCTCAGCACCGCTACGCGAATTCTTCCGGCACTTCAGAGAGTCATCAAATCACAGTGACGCTCGCTGCGGACGATCTCGGCAGCGCAACCAGCGAGGTGCTGTCGGTCAATCAATCGATTTCGGTTGCACCGAAGCCGATTCTTGTGAACGTGATTCCTGGTTTCAACTCCGAAGGCAGCGTTTCGACGTTTAACGTTAGCTTTACCGATCCCGGTTCGACCGGAAGCCACTGGCTGTCGATCGACTGGAAGGACGGATCAAAGACGCTGGTTCCGATCAGCCTTGGCACCAGCACATCGACGATCGTTTCACATACGTATGCTGACAACGCGGCAACCGTTGCAGGCTATTCGCCATTGTTCACAGTCAGCCGATCTGGTGATACGACGTCAGGTCGAACCGGCACCGGAAGTGTCTCGGGAGTTGTCGTCAACGTGACTCCGATCTTTGTTGGCGGCCTGACGCTCACGCATCCCGACGGCACGCCTCTCACGGGAACGGTACACGAAGGCGATACGGTTGTCGCCACGGGCAGGATCAGCGATCCCGGCAGACTCGATAGTCCAACGGTGACGATCCAATGGGGCGACGGTACGACATCACAAGTAACGGTCAACAACGACGCAACATTCCGAGCCAAACACACCTTTGTTGACAACGCGGCGAGCGTTACCGCGACCGTCACCGATAAAGACGGTGCAACATCGGGAATGGCACCACAGGCGATCAGCGTTCAGAACGTTGCTCCGACTCTTGGCAACGTTGTGATCTTTCCGTCAACGACCGTGCCGGGCACGAGTACATTTACGATCAATGTCAGTGATCCAGGTTCTGCTGACACGTTGAGGTATACGTGGACTCTTGATGGAAATCCATTGACGTCGCTTAACGGCACAGGGGCAACGATTTCGCGCTTTGACGTCGCGTCAATTCCGTTCGGAAGTCATGTGGTGCGAATGCACGCGGTTGACAAAGATGGCGCGGTATTGAATTTTAGCACGCTCGTGATCGCCGGAAACGGGATGCTGACGGTGACGGATGCGCAATTGGTGAACGCTGGCGTGACGACGGTCACCATACTGTCCGGATCAGTCAATGGCAACATTCTTGATGCCAGCGCGTTGTCTGCGGCGTATTCGTCGTATTTGATTGGCGGTTCCGCCAGCAGTACGATGATCGGTGGTCATGGTTATACGACCGTTTATGCACCGCACGATGACAATGTCAATACGGAGCTGAGTTCCGGCGCGCGAATCTACGTGGATTCGCACAGTACCGCCACGATTCAGACGAGCATGGGCTATAACAACGCACTTGATTTTTCGCTGAATGGATTTGGCGTGCAGTTCGATCTCAGCAGAGTCGCGCCGACACTTAGCACATCAACGATGCAGGACATCGCGAATCCATCGGGCATCGGTGCGGCAAACGATCACTTCGTGAAGGCGGCAGGACGCATCACGGAACTTGATGGCAGTGCCTTCGCGGATAAGCTGACCGGCGCGAGCGAAGCGACACTGTTCGGCGGCGAAGGCAACGACACGTACCTCGCACCAGGCGGCTTGACGACCGGGCTGTCGATCGTCGAAACAGGTGGTGCGAATAACGACGCGAATCTGGTTCTGGTCGGTGTTGGAGCCACAGTGTCCGGCCTGAATGTGGCTGTCAATGGAAACGCGGGAATTGGTATTCAAAACTCCGGCCTGCTGCTGGGCTCCGGGACAACTCCGGCCGCGTCGTTGTTCCACAGTGACGGCCATGGATCTGGTGGTGGAATCTTTTCCTTCACGAATACATCGACCGGCGTTGTTTCTGGCGGCACGAATATTTCGACGTCCGGCAGCGGTGGCGTGATCTACACGAACTATGGCTCGATGTCGAATTCCACCGGCCCGGTGCTGAGTTTCAATGGTGACGGCAATGGTTTGGGCGGCGGCATTTTTTCCTTCACAAACACATCCACTGGCGTTGTTTCCGGTGGCACGAATATTTCGACGTCCGGCGGCGTGGGCGTCATCTACACGAACTACGGATCGATGTCGAATTCCACCGGACCAGTGCTCAGCTTCCACGGCGACGGCAACGGTTCCGGCGGCGGCATTTTTTCCTTCACCAACACATCCGCAGGCACTGTCTACGGCACTACGAATGTATCGACCTCCGGCAGTACTGGCGTCATCTTTACGAACTACGGCTCGATGTCGAATTCGACAGGTCCTGTACTGAGCTTCAACGGTGACGGCAATGGTTCGGGCGGCGGAATCTTTTCCTTCACGAACACATCCACCGGCACTGTGTCTGGCGGCACGAATATTTCCACATCGGGCAGCGTCGGCGTGATCTATACGAACTACGGTTCGATGTCGAATTCCACTGGCCCGGTGCTCAGCTTCTTTGGTGACGGCAACGGTTCCGGCGGCGGAATCTTTTCCTTCACGAACACGTCCACCGGCACTGTGTCTGGCGGCACGAATATTTCCACATCGGGCAGCGTTGGTGTGATCTACACGAACTATGGCTCGATGTCGAATTCCACTGGACCAGTGCTCAGCTTCCACGGCGATGGCAATGGTTCCGGCGGTGGTATTTTTTCCTTCACCAACACGTCCACCGGCACTGTGTATGGCGGGACGAATATTTCGACCTCGGGCAGCGTCGGCGTGATCTACACGAACTACGGTTCGATGTCGAATTCCACTGGCCCGGTGCTGAGCTTCCACGGAGACGGCAATGGTTCGACAGATTCCAACATCGCATTCTTCAATGCCGCAAAAGCAACCGTTCGCGGAGACGTCAGTATCAGCGCGGCGGGTGGTACAAATCTCCTGTTCGAAAACGATGGCACAATGTCCGGAGCCAGCGCGGCGGGAACTGCACTCAGCGTTTCTGGCAGCGGAAAACTGCTGGCCGCGAACTTTGGATCAATCTCTGGAACGTGGAACGTCACCGGCGGAACTGGCAACGATTTTGTCTTCCAGGGAGATTCGGGCACAACGGATCAGATCAACTTCATCGGCGGCGGCGGAAGCAACACGTTACTGAATCTTGGAGCCCTTTCGTCAATTCGATTCGACGCCACCGGCAGCGTAAACAGTATCGACTTTAACCTGCTCGAAAACTCGCACGCGGCAACTCCGTCAACCAGCGGTCCCGCATCGATGCTTGAATTGATCGGCGGGGCGGGTCCCAACGCACTCATCAATTTCGCCCCAGGCACCGGATTCGCATTGAAGGAGGTCGGCGGTTCCGGTCCGGACAATCTTTACAACGCGGCGGCGAATCTGCCGAGCATCCAGTTCCTCACGGGAGGTTCTCCGGATCGCGGCGTGTGGACGACTCCGCTTGGCGACGTGTTGCAGAACGCGGGCGACGGGGTTGTTTCGATCGTGTACACAGCACCGAACGACAGCAGTCCGGACCTGTTGATCAATACCGGTAACAACGTCGGCGCGATCACGATGAATGCGGGCTTCGGATACAACCTGCTGATCAACGACGGTTCGTCGGTTGGTAACGTGTCACTGGTTGGTGCGACGCCTGCAATTGGTCAGGTGATTTCGCCGGTGGCCTATTTGACGCCCAGCGCTCCGGTCTACACCGACGTCCCGGCGCAAGCCAACGTCATCGTGAACAAAGGAGCGAGCGTCAACGGAATCACCCTGCACGGCGGCCACGGTGACTCGTCGTTCTTTAACAGCGGCGCAAACGTCAGCAACGTCGTCGTGACCGCGGGTGATGCGGCGGCTTCGTTCTACAACTCGCCGTCCGGAGTCAACCTCTCTGGTTTGACGCTGACCGGTGGCGCGCTGAGCGATTCGTTCCGCAATGACGCGACTGGTCTGACTGGCTTCGACTTAAACCTGAACGGCGGCGGCGATAGTGTTGATCTGCGCGGCGACTCAACCGGCAGCGATGCGGCGGTCTCCAGTATTCATCTCGGTGATGGCGGCGGAACGTTTGCGAGTCTCGGCAAAAACCTGACGAACGTCGCCATTTATGGTGGCACAGGCAGTGATCGATTCGTCATCAGTGGAGCCAACGCCAGGAACGTCGCGGTTCATGGCGGTGCGGGCAGCGATCTGCTGCTGGCAGCATCGGACTACGCCACGGGCATCAGTTTCGATGGCAGCGGGACTCTGACTGCGGCAAATTTTGGGATCGGTGTGCAGGATTTCACAGTCACTGCCGGTACCGGCGACGCCACCCTTTACAACCTTGGCGAGAATGCCGCGAATGTGACTTTGATCGGCGGTGCCGGTTCAAATCTGCTTCAAAATCTTGCAGCGAACGTGGGTACGCTTTCACTGACAGGTGGCAGCGGAGAAAACCGTCTGTACTCTGCGCGGGCAAATGTGGCCGCCGCTAATCTGATCGGCGGCACAGGTGCGAACAATCTGGATCTTGAAGGCGGCACAGTTGGTGTGGTGTCTTTTGTTGGCGGGCTCGGAAACGATGCGATCCGAATCACGGGAACTGTCACACAAAGTCTCAGCTATAACGGCGGTGGTGGAGACAACTCACTCGAACTTCTCGGCTCGCTCAATGCTCCGAGCCTGACGACGAACATAACGCTCGGCAGCAATGGCAACAACGTCGCGATTCTCGAGGGGGCTCTTGGAACAACGACGGCACCGGTCACGATTCGTGGCGGCAGCGGCAACGATCGCTACGTCGTGATGCCGAGTGCAACGGGCAACTTTGTTCTGTCCGGCGGACATGGAAACAATTCGTACGTTCTGTCCGATGCCAGCGCAAATGTCACAGTGGATCAGACGTGGCTGGGAGTCAGCGATACGTCGATCGATACGCTCGACTTTTCCAACTTCCACTCTTCGGCGGTCAACATTAATCTTGCCAGCCCACTCGCACAGCCACAAGGTGCGATGACGCTGCGACTGACCGATCCAATGGGGATCTCAAACGTCATCGGCACGCAGTTTGTTGACACGATCATCGGCAACGCACGAGCCAACTACCTGCAGGGAGCCGCCTATTCACAGTCAACAGTGACTCCGCCAACTCCTGCCGTCGCCAACGTGCGAACTCAATGGGTGCTCGCGGACTTCGATACGGCCACACTCCCCGGATCGTCACTGCACAACTACACAGTGGAAGAACGGCAAGCGGTGATCGATGCGATGAACACGTACTATCGTGGTTCATCCAATCCGAACTCCGCGAATCCGTGGTTCGATGTGCGCGTCACGCAGGATCCGAATGCGATCCCAACGAACCTGCGTGGTACAAGCCTCGCCAACATTCAATACAGCATCGTCTACATCAACGCCACGCCATCGAACGGTCAGCCCGGCGGCGAATCGTCGGAAGTCGATCCCGGCAATCGCAATCTGCGTGGCTTCGCGGTTGTGCAGGTTAATGGAGCCCTCGGCGGCGCATTCCAACCGGCGAACACATCTGACAATTTCGTGAAGTTGACGGCAAAGATCGCGACACACGAAGTCGGCCACCTGCTCGGTCTTGAGCACGCGGATTCGATTGGGCCAATCGGTTATGGAACGCACCTGCCGCTGTATCCAGGACAGGGCGATTCCTACACCGGAGGAGCACCGGCAGCATTTGAAACAACGGCCCACATCATCGGTTCTCCAGCGAGCGTCGGCAGCGACCGATTCAGCGACCTCGGCACGCTTTACTTCAGCGAACGCGAAGACATCAAGCTGGCAATCGCGTTTGCAGATCCAGGTGTGATCGCAACGACAAAACAAGCGGTCGCATCGACGCTTGCTGCGCCGCAGTCGCTGACGCTGGCACCGCTGACCGTAGCGAATACGCTCGGCGTCAACGCGCTAAACTATGGCAAGCAGTTCCTTGTGTCAGCAAAACAAGTCGATGGACACACGACCGGCGGCAGTGATTTTTATCGCTTCTTCGCGACGAAAGGACAATTGATCAATGCCGAAGCGGCGTCCGTCATTCTTGCGTCAGCAGGACAAACGACGGCATTCGATTCGGTGCTCGTGCTGCGCAACGCCTTCGGCGCGATCGTCGCTTCGAACGACAACAGCTTCGAAACCAGTGACGCCCGCATCGGTGACTATGTCGTTCAGCAGGACGGCTATTTCACGATCGAAGTCGCCAGCGTGAATTCGGCCGCAGGCGATTATCGCCTGACGATCAGCACGTTCGAAGCCATCAATAATCCGGCGGCAGCAACTGGCATCGATAATCTCAAAGGTGGTGCGGGGATTGACACGTTCAACGCCGGTGTCGGTGTTGATTTCGGTGTGAATCTGGTGAGCGGATTCCTACCGGGCACTTCGCAGGCCGGTGTGGCATTCACTCGCACGGTGAGCTTCGCGGACCGTGGCGGTGATACGTGGACAGGAACCGTTGACTATGGCGATGGTTCAGGAGTCACCTCGCTGTCAGCGTCACAGATCGATGGCATCGGCAAGACCATTTCGCTGTCGCACATTTACACACAGTCAGGCAGTTACCACGTGACTGTTGTGCTCACCAACGACGATGGCCGGTTTGCGACTAACGCGCTGGACGTGGCTGTAGCAGCCTCCGCCGCGACTCACTTCGGACTCAGCGCTCCTGCGACCAGTGTTGCCGGCGCGCAGCTAAGTTATTTGGTGACGGCACTGGATGCGTTTAACAACGTTGTTACGGGCTACACCGGAACCGTCCATTTCACGAGCACTGACAGTCAGGCGACGCTTCCAGCGAATAGTACATTGGTGAACGGCGTCGGAACGTTTTCTGCGACGCTCAGAACGGGCGGCAATCAGACGATCACCGCCATCGATACTGCTACAGCATCCATCACGGCGACGAGTGCCGTGATCACCGTCACTGGAGTGACTCCCACAGTCACTGCCGCCATTGTTGCCGGCGATTATGACGGCGACTCGACCGGCGTTCGCGGCCAGGTTCGCCAATTCAAATTCAGTGCCGTGATTTCGGGAGTGACCAATCCCGCGACAACGGCAAGCTACGTCATTATATGGGGTGACGGATCCACTCAAACGGTCACCGGCGCTGTCAGTGGTGTGACACTAGGCCATGTTTACAAGAGTCTTGGAAACTACACTATCACAGTGCGTGCCACCGCGATGAGTGTGACCAGCGCCGCAGTGACAAGAGTGATCACGATCAAATCGGTCGACTTCCAGATTATCCGGACGGACCCCAATGATCCGTCGAAGACCGCCCTGGCAATGGTGATTGGTTCAAGTCTGAGCAACAGTGAAATCGAAGTGGAACGCGGCTGCAACGACAATACATTGAAAGTGGAAATTGAAAGTTGTTCGTCGGAATATGAACAGACTTTTAACACGACGCAAAACGGAATGACGATAGGACGCATCATCATCTTTGGCCAGGCAGCAGATGAAATCGAAATCGACAGCGACGTTACGATTGATGCGGAGATTCATGCCAGCGACTTTGGATCTAAGATCTCCGGTGGAGGTGGCAACAATATTCTGATCGGTGGCGCTGGTAACGATACAATTGTTGGTGGATCAAACCGTGATATTTTGATCGGCGGTGCTGGCAGCGACACGCTGAAGAGCAAATCTGGTCAGGATCTCCTGATTGCCGGAACGACAGATTTCGATAACAATGAACTGGCACTGCGGGCCATCATGCTGGAATGGTCATCGAATCACAATTATGCGACTCGCGTGAACAATCTTTCCGGTCAGGGTACAACTGGTTTGAACGGCGGTTACTTCCTCAACCTCAACACGGTCCACGATGACCTGGACAAAGATACGTTAAAGGGCGGAGCCGGTCTCGACTGGTTCTTCGCCAATGTTTACGGTACTGGCACCAGAGACAAGGTCAGCGGGAACAGCAATGGTGAAACGGTAACGGATATTTAGGGGGGATGGCCAGCATGGAAATCTACGTTTGAACACACACAGATTCTAACCATCGAGCCCCATCCATGCCCTCAACTCCTGCGACACCTGACGAACAACCTGATGGTGTCTCCGCTGCGTCAGCCGACGGTTCCGGCGGCGATGGCGTTCCGCCGAAACTACAGGTCGCGGTTGGGATGCCGAATGAACCAGGCGGCGCAAATGATCAATTGCCGCCATCCGGTCGCAGAGGAACAGTCAACGCGGGTGATGCGGAGACGTACATTGAACCTCGCGTGCCGGATGTTGTGATTTCAGATGCAACGCACGGGGAGTCGTCAGAGAGTTCAACCCTTGATCCCACGATTGTTCCACTGCACCAATCGGAATTGCAGGGCGAAGGTCCCGAATCAACGTTCTTTGTTCCGCCGGAAAAGCGAAAACAGAACCGGAACCCGATCCCGCAGGATATCGGGCCATACGAAATTCTCGGGGAACTCGGACGCGGTGGAATGGGCGTTGTCTACAAAGCCCGCCACAGAAAGCTGCATCGCGACGTCGCGATCAAAATGATCCTGCGAGCCGTCGATGAAGGCGACGAATTGCGGACACGCTTTCAGCTCGAAGCTCAATCGGTCGCAGGACTCGTGCATCCGGGCATCGTGCAACTGTACGAGTTCGGTGAACAACAGGGTCTTCCCTGGTTCGCACTCGAACTGATCGACGGCCAGAACCTGGCACAGATTACCGCCAGAGAACCGCTCGAACCGCGGCGCGCGGCGAAGATCGTGGCCGATCTTGCGGCTGCCGTCACCTTCGCACATGATCGCGGCGTCCTGCATCGCGACATTAAACCGGCGAACGTGCTGATCGGAGCTGGCGACGTACCCAAGCTCACCGACTTTGGACTGGCGAAACGCGTCACCGCCGATGATGACGCATCCGATCACAAAACGATCGACGGTCAGATCATGGGAACGCCCAGCTATATGCCTCCCGAACAGGCGCGCGGGCTGACGGATTTCATCGGACCACAATCCGATCAGTATTCACTTGGAGCCACGCTGTACCATCTCCTTGCCGGCCGCGCTCCGTACGTGGGGCCGCGATCGATGGACGTGTTGTTGCAGGTGATCGAACGCGAACCACTTGCGGTCCGGCAGCTGCAGCCAAACACGCCGCTGGATTTGGAAACCATTTGCATGAAGGCAATGGCGCGCGATGCCGCAAAACGCTACCCCGACTGCGCCGCCTTTGAAGCCGATCTGCGTCGCTTCCTTCGTAACGAACCAATCGTCGCGCGTCCAATCGGAAAATTGGAACGTACAATCCGCTGGTGTCGCCGCAACCCGAGAATCGCCATTCCCGCCGCGACGGCAATCGTGTCCATGCTGATGGCGTTGATCATCAGCATCTGGTCGGCGAATGCGCTCTCGCTGAAAAACATGGCGATCTCCAGGCAGCGAGACATCGCGATCGGTGAAACCAAACGGGCCAACAAAAATGCTGATGAAGCAAAGGACAACGCAGACCTCGCCCGCCAACGTGCCATCGATGCCAAAGATTCCATCGTTCAAATGCTGGTGACGATTCGCAACGATATTCCAAAATCGACCGAAGAACTTCGCCCCGTTCGTGAGCGACTTTTGCGAATTGCATCCAGTCAACTTGATCGGCTGCCAGATGAATCCGACGACAAAGAACTGACAACGGGACTTGAAAAGGCTCGCGTCCTTGAAGAGCGTTATCTCACCGCCCTTGAACTTGGGGAGCCATCCAAAGCGGTTGAATATCTTGATGAAGCGGAGAAACTTCTACAGTCTCGCAACACAGCGCAGGCCACGGACGTGACTCGCCTGAATCTGACAACCGTCATGTATCGACAGGCCCAGGCGCGCATGAGCGTGGGGCGAGATATGGAGAAAGTCCGGAGCTACGGAGAACGGTGTCTAAAGATTCTGGACGAAATCATCGCTCTGCCAAGCCCCCTGCCCTTCAATAGCGAACAGGGATCTGTGCCACCCATCGACACGCTGACCCAAATCATGATTCAGGGCTATCAGCACTCATTGACCCTAAAGAAACTTGGACGTGTCAATGAAGCCCTTGAGGTCCTTGAGCGAGCGATGACGCGTTTTGATGAAGCGATGGCCATCCTGCGAGCTGGCCCGTTCAAAGAGATGCCACAGGAACAATGGACGAATCAGAAGCAAACATTTCGAGGAATGCTGGCCGACCAGGATCAACTCCGAGCAACGCTGCTGGCTTCGGTTGGTCGCGATGCCGAAGCGGCGGCAGAACAAGCAACGATTCTTGAAAACGTCCGAAAGTTCGTCGCTGAAGATCAATCCCCTGGAAAAATCGAGAGCAATGCAAAACTCGCTTTGGCTCTGGTCTTCTCCGGTGACATGCAGCGCCAGCGAGGTCAAATCAACGAAGCCCTCGCGTCCTATGAAGAAGCCGCAATTGTCACGAACGAACTTTATCACGACAATCCGGCCCTCGAAGACCGCCGCAATCGACGATTTATTTCACTGATGCGACTCGCCGGAATGCGAAGATCCCGCGATCTGCCCCGAGCCCGCGAACTCTACGCCGAAGCTCGCAAAATCGCAGAGGACATGGTGCAGTCCGATGCCAATTCGATCACCGCCGGAATCGCTCTTGCACTGGTATCACCCTTCAGCGGCCCGCCCACCGAGGCCGCTGCCCTCGCCGAAGACATCCTCAAACGCATCGCCCCCGGTGCCACGATCGACGCCGAACTCCGCATCGACACCGCTCGAGTCTTCGCTGCGGCCGCTGAAGCCGCAACCATTTCCAATCCGCCGGACCTCGAATCTTCAAACCACTGGAAGGCACGTGCCTTGTCCCTCATCGGAGATGCCTTCGCAGAGGGCTATTGCGACCGAGTTTACCTTGTCGGCGAACCTGATTTTGCATCAATTCGCAAGTTGAACGAGTTTGAAAAGCTGACGAAACGATGAACTCGAATTGGCATCGACCGAGGAGCAAAAGCGGACATTGTCAATACGGTTCGGCGCGCTTCGTGCAGCAGTGAAATTGGCGCAGCGCGAAGCTCAGCAGACGAGACGACGCTACGCCCCACGAATCAGATAGTCTGTCTTTCGAGCCTGTTGATGTCAGCCAGGAGCTCTTCTTCATCCGCCATGCCGCAGAAGTACCAGCAGATCATTTCGTGCGTTCGCAGAGTCGGCTTACGACCGGTCCTCATGACGCTTTCGCAACTGTCGCATGCGGGCCGAGTGGATGCTGACAGCGGATAATCTGCTGAAATGCAATCCGTACTGGAACGGCAAGTTTCAGCTGTGGATAAGTCAGGGGCATGATCCTCGCGACATTCGAGTTCGCATTGCGAATCGCATCACGCGCATGGCAAAAGTATGCGAAGCCGAAAATCGGGTCCGCAACAGATCGATTTTGAAAATCTTCTGGTCGCCGTGCTGGCGCGATGGGGAGTGACAATTGTTCGGCCAACAGTAAACTCTACACCGCTCGGAGCTCCGGCAGCTGAATCTGACGAGGGCGATCGATAACGCCGTCGTCCCCATGGCCGTCGTGCTTCAGACAGCGATTGTCGTTGTCTGAAGCCAAGGTCGTTTATGTAAAGCATGCGCTCTGTCGCAAGTCCAACGCCGCTTCCCTTACATTCGCCGCATAAGGCAGCTTGGAGCTTCGAGCCTCTCACGCGGCCTTCAGGTCGCCTGCGAAACGCAGTCCAGGTTGGCGATCACGACTCACAAAATCGACAGAGATGACGCTCTCGTCAGTTCCGCTCCAGAACCTCGATCCCGCAAAAAATCCGGCTCAGCACGAACTCGCCACCACTGTGCGCTGAACTCCGGTTACACTCAATTTGATAAACCCACATGGCAACTTTGATGCTCCCTTTAATGGTTCTGCGCGAAATGAAGTGCGCGTTGTAGAATCGATGATTATCCGATGAGGGCGAACTTCGCGAGATGTAGGGCCTAGAGTTTTGCGATGAAGCAATCCTTATCTTTGTAGCCGAATGCCGTCCGCTGCAGCGCCCCGATCTTGTTGTTGATCCCGTCGAGAGGTCCTGTGGAGATCAGGTAGTCGTATCAGTTGAGCATACCGTTGCGATGGCCTTCGAGCGTATTGGCCATGGTGATCAGCACTTTGATTCCCGACGCGCGAGCTCGACGACACCAGTCCGTCAGAAACCAGGCGGCCAGCGCTTTGGGGGACTGTTGCCAGATCTGGCTCAAGTCTTCTTTCAAGGAGTAAGCGGCCTGTAAGCCGTTGCCAGCGACTTGTTCAGCTCCAGAGCCTCCTGAAGTCTGATGCGGGCGAACTGCAGGACGCGATTCGATAGTCTGACGTTGGGAAAGAACTGTCATTGGTGATCTGGTATCAAAGACACTCCTGCGTCGATGTTGCCGATGCTGCGATTCAACTGCAGACGGGCTCCTGTACTTCGACAGGGACAGAATGCTGTCGGGAGTCTACTGCGATGCGAACAGATCGATGATCGTGCCCTGCTGATGACCTACAGCAACTAATGAACGCCCGTCGGAATTTAGCTCAAAGTCATGCACATGCATCGGCGCTTTTTCCTGCGCCAACAGTTTTCCATCAGCCAGATCCCAGGTACTGACAAAGCCGCTGTTGTCTCCACCGGCGGAAACCAGGAACTTGTCTTCGGGCCCGAACTGCAGAGCCTCGACAAGTCCCTTGTATTTGCTGTCTTCAATTTCGAATCGGCGTTCATTCATTTCCCAATTGAAGACTTCGATCCGCGACACGCCTTCAAGGTGGTCGATATTGCCAACTTTTCCCATGCCGCCAACGGCCAGTTGCTTAGAGTCATTGGAAAACGCCAGCGAGCGAATGCCTCCAATCGAATGGCGACGGGCTCGGGGATCCCAGGTGTACATCACAGGAGTTTCCAGCGTCGCCGCGATTTGCCCGCTCGCCGCATCTCGCACCAGGACTCGTCCGGTGCGGTCACCGGTCGCCAGCCATTTGCCGTCAGCGGAAAACACAACGGCATAAAGCATCGACGGAAATCCCTGAGGCGTCTGCGAATCGTAATCGCCCCATGTGGCCAGGCAATCGCCGGTCGCGGCATCCCAGAGTTTCGTTTTCATGTCGTCGCCGACACTGGCGATCCGATTTTGATTGGGGCTAATCGCCAACATGCGAATCCAGCGGCTATGAGCGTCTGTGACACGACGGATGATTTCCCCGCTACCAGCATTCCACCAGACGAGCGAACAGTCGTAGCTGCCCGAGATCAGAGTGTCTCCGCTGCGAACCAGTCCCGTGACGTAGCTCGTATGGCCTTCTGAGGCCAGGACTGCGGACTCAATTTTTTCTGCCGACACATTGGCCTTGAGGATCGAAAAGTCCGAGAGCCCTGCGTAGATGGTGGACTTGTCGGAAGATGCTGCCAGACAAAACCCGATGCCCGGAAGAGAAAACGACTTCTGCACTTTGACCACGTTGGGCAGTGTGGCCATTGGCGGTGCAATGGCAGCAGGTTCAGTGGTCTGTGGTGTTGTGTTTTCGTCCATTGTTGTTTCCTCGTGACGAAGGAGAATTAAACTCGTTCCAGGGCTCCAGCCCTGGAACGCTCTGTTCGGAGGCTCCTGCCTCCAGTCTGAAACACGGGAGGCAGGAGCCTCCGGCGCAGTGTGTTCCGAGGCTGGAGCCTCGGAACAAGAGATAGCGCTACGCAAGAACTTCTGCAATCGGCGTTGAACCAAAGTCCGCCAGCGGGATTGGTCGAGCTCCAATCATATTCTCGTGCTTGTGATCAATTCCCAGTGCCGCAAGGATCGTCGCGAACAAGTCCCCGGCACTCGCTTCACCTTCCACAACTTTGTGGCCTTCAGGGTCTGTTTTTCCATAGGCCACTCCACCGCGAATGCCGAGTCCTGACAGGCTGCAGCTCCAGGCGCTGGCAAAATGGTCGCGGCCCAGACTGGAATTGATCTGCGGCGTTCGACCGAATTCACCCAGCGTGATGACCAGAGTATTCTTCAGCAGGCCGCGTTGTTCAAGGTCGTCCAGCAGAACTGACATGGAATGGTCGAGGTCGGCGCATAGCTCCTGATGCGTTTCAAAATTCTGGCCGTGACTGTCCCACCAGGCTCGAGCCACTTTCACAAACGGCACGCCCGCTTCAATCAGGCGGCGAGCGATCAGGCACTGATGACCAAACTGAGTCGGCCCATAGCGAGCCTGGACATCGGCAGGCTCCTGAGTAATGTCGAACAATTCTGCGCTGGCCATCAGCCCGTTGACACGTTGGTAGGCTGAATTCTGACTGTCGACCGTATGGCTGCGTCGTGAATTCGCAAAGCGCCGCCCCAATGCATCTCTCAGGGCGGCCCGATCGTTGTGATCAATTTCCGACACGGATTCGAGCCGACTGATATTTGGCGGAATCATGCTGTCGGACAGAAACATCGGAGCGTATCGCGCGCCCAGATATCCACTCGTCCCCTTGCGACGACCTTCCGTCTCAGTATAGAGCGAGACATAATCCGGGACGCGGCTTTCCAGTCGTCCCAGTTCTCGCGCCACCACGGCACCAAGGTCCGGATAGAGGATACTGGGATCTTTCAGGCGGCCCGTTTCCATCAGGTCCGCTCCGCCACCGTGGTCGGCGATTTTTGTATTCAATGATCGAATGATGGCGGTATGTTGCATCCGCTGAGCCAGTTCCGGCAATAGTTCGCTGATGTGAACTCCGGTGGAATTTGTCTGGATCGCACGAAACGGTCCGCCCGTTTTCGCTCCCGGCTTCGGATCCCAGGTTTCAAACTGACTGGCACCTCCAGCGAGCCACAATAGGATCACGCGCTTGTCCTGCTTCTTCAGCTCGGCCGCGACCTCTTCCGATCGCAGTGCATGGATTTGTCCCATGTCAGAAGCAAAACAACCGGCGACACCAACAGTGGCGGCAGCGCGGAGAGTGCCCTCAGAAATAAATCCACGGCGCGAGACAGCGTGTTGCGACGGAATACAGAGTCCGGATGGCGTTGTGTGACTCATGAGAGAAACCTTTGTTTACTTGCGCAGAAACGAATGATCCATCGCTGGCGTTTTTCTCGTTCCAGGGCTGGAGCCTCGGAACAAGTAGTAACACCTACCCTAAATTAGTAATTAAACCGAAACTCTGGCCCTGCGATCAACGCCCAGAGCAATTGTTTTCTTGCTTCGTCTTTCTTATCTGGAACGCGATCCAGCCATGCTGTCGCAGCTTCAACTTCATCTGGTTGCGGCGACCGATTTAGAACCGTCAGCCAGAGCCGGTTGATTCGCTGCGACTGATCTTCGACCTTCTTCAGCCGACCCAAAAGTCGATCATCCGAGTCACGGAGCAGGTCGTCCTGCACGCGGTTGTTGTTACTGAAGAACAATGCCTCGTCCACAGCAATCTGGAAATTTTCTCCGGGCTGTTCGAATTCACGCACCCATCCGTTTGCCTGATTCTCCAGCTCTGTTCGACGCTTCAACCACGCTTCGGCATCATCAATCGCAGGCCATTGTTCGGGATCGCGAACAACTACATTCAGCGAGGCACCCAACTGTCGCGGCGTCAGTGGACGTGTTTGAGCCATCGCGAACGTACTGGCTGGCGGTGGCTCTGATCCCGACGTCCATTCGCTCGATCGCGCGTACGCTTCGCTCAGCGCGATTCCCTGAATGAGCCGACGCAAATCGTAGCCATGCGAGACAAGATCACTCGTTAGCCAATCCAGCAGTTCCGGGTGACTGGGTGCATTGCCGCTGTGCATTTGATCCAACGGATTGACCAGTCCGGTCCCGAGCAGGCGAGCCCACACACGATTCACGATATTTCGGGCGAAGAAACGGTCTTTCGTGTCATTCAACGCCAGCTCAACAAGTTCATCGCGAGGGCGAAAATCGGGAACCAGGACTTCGGCTTCCGCGTCTTCATTTTCCAGCTTGCGGACACGTTCCTCAAGTTTCTTGCGTTCGTCGTCAGGCAGCTGCGGAGTTCGATCCGCGATCATATCACCGGTCAGGAACATGAACGCAGCCGTTTTGCTTTCGCCGCCGACCGTGGCAAACTTGACTTCACCAAACGGTCGCTCCGCCAGGGTGTTTGTCTTCCGAGTCTGATACGTTCGCTGAAAAAATGTCTGCATGCCGTAAAAGTGATCCTGTTTCCAGTCATGCACCAGCGGATGGTCATGACATTTCGCGCAGCTGATGTTGACGCCAAAAAACAGGATCGCGGTGTCGTTGGTGAGATCGTCCAGTTCCCGGACGCGACTTTTCAGAAACTGTGACGCGCCTTTCTGCGGACTCTCGGTCGCGTCGGCCTTCATGATCTCACGGAAAACCGTGTCCCAGGGACGGCGTTCCTGGACAGCCGTCAGCAGGTAATTGCGAAAATCGTCATTATACGGCTGAACGGGAAGCAGGGTCTCATCCAGCCAGTTGCGCTGATGAAAATCAAAGTCCGGCGATTGCATCAGTCGTTCGACGAGCAGAGGGCGACGTTCAGTGGCAGACTGCTGAAGATACCAGTCTTGTTCAACTGGCGTGGGAACGCGTCCCGCGAGGTCCAAAGTTGTTCGCCGCAACAAAGTCAGTTCCTCTGCGGGATCAAGGGCGGCGACTCCGGAGGCTTCCAGGTGCTGTTCAATATAGTGGTCAATGACGATGGTGAGATCTGTTTCGGCAGGGAGCAGATCTGCTGCCAGTACCGAACTTCCCGAGCCAGTCAAAACGGCCACAAGAAACATGAGGAGGACACAGACCCTGCTCTGCAAAGCACATGACTGACAGAAAATGCCCCGATGCAACGGCATGAATGGCGTTCCTGATTTTATTGAGGTGGGAGTTGAGCAGGTGGGCGATTGAGCAGAGATTTCGGGCGTTTCCTCCCGAGATTCACCTGCTGACAGTAACAGTCCGGCGGTTGCAGCACAACGAAAGATCAGCCAATTCACGGTTTGAGGCGGACGATGGCCAAGAGTACATACATTCTGAGGCGTGCCGCAAAGCCGCGATTCGCCGCGAACAATCGACAAAATTGAGCCGATTACGCTACCCAGAGACTGGGCGAGATTCGCCGCATGATTGATACTGTACCCGGCTCTGGGACTGTCGATTAAATGAGCGGCAAGGCGCTGGTTCGACTGTCCCATGTTCGATGACGGACAGGGTCGGGAATCTTTTTCGGAGAGTTGCTTGTTGAAAAACGCTGACGCTTCCGTCCGAAAAAGACTCCCGACCCTCTGCTCACAACAATCAAACGACAATATGGGACAGTCGAACTAGCCCAATGCCACCTGTTTTTGAATGATTCATGTCATCAGCCGCAAAACTCCTGAAAGAGTACCATTGAAGTGACGCAGAAAATCATTATCGATGCAGACCCTGGAATTGGAGATGCTCTCGCCGTCCTCGTCGCGATGGCGGATCCGGCGATCGATGTCCTGGGACTTACTGCAGTTGCCGGGACCGTGTCCGGGGTCCAGGCCACACGCAACCTGCACTACCTGATCGGGCTCGCAGATCCGCTCCGGCATCCGCGCGTAGGTCAGTCGGACATTACCGAAGCGTCCGCCGATCATATTCCGAGCGGGATGCCACTGCAGCAGTCCCTTAACGGACGCCTCGGACTGGGAGAAGTGGATCCCCGCGTGCCCGACCTGCACAATCGACGAGAATCCCCAAAGCTGATCGTAGATCTGGTGCGTGAACATCCCAATGAAGTCCGCATCCTGACATTCGGTCCGCTGACAAATCTCGCCATGGCGTTTGATCTGGACCCAGATCTGCCACTACTGCTGAACGGCTTAATCTGCCTCGGCGGGGTGATGCGACAATCGGGCGACGTCACGCCCACGTCAGAATTCAATTTCTGGTCCGATCCACAGGCCGCCCGCACCGTGATGCGATCTCCGGTTGGGAAGATCCTGATTCCGCTCGATGTCTGCAATGATCCTGGCCTCACATTTGACGACATAGACCGTCTGAGCGGCCTGATTCCTTCCACGCCGGTTGGCGAATTCATGATCGGCCTGATGCAGTTTGCCGTCCGGGCAAATCGCCAGTTCCTGCCACGCGAGGAAGTCCCGATCCCGGCAGCAGCAGTGATGGCGGTGGCCGCCCAGGCCGCAAAATTCATGACGGAAAACGTCGCTCTGGACGTCGAAACCACGGGCGAACTCACCAGCGGCATGACCATCGCTGACCGCCGTCCGTATGGGACTCGACAGACAAACGCCGAAGTCGTCACTCAGATCGACGCGCCCGCCGTGATTGATTATTTCTGCCGCGGCGTCCGCCGGATTGCAGTCTCCTCAGAAGGCCGATCGTAAAATTCATGCGTGAACTCCATTCATTTGCCGACGAACGCCAGGCGCAACTGCTGGCCAATGTACTCAAGTCCCGATCCATGCCAGCCGAGGTCACGCCAGAAGGAAACGCGTGGATTGTGTGGATTCTCAGCGACGACGATCGTGACATCGCCCGCGACGTGCTGACGGCGTTTCTGCAGAATCCCGGAGCCTCCGAATTTCAAGTCGCCGAGCAGTTGATTCAGCAGCAACGAGCTGAAGAGCTCGCCCAGGAAAAAGCCCGACTGAAGCTCCAGGTTCGTATTCAGGACCGCTGGTCAGGAGTCTGGTGGAAATGTTATCCGGCAACCATGATCATGATCGGCATCTCGGTGCTGGTTGTTGTCCTGTGTACCGACTGGAAAAAAGCATCAGGCGGCCGATCCCTGATCCCACCGACGTGCAACAATGAACAGTCTGAGTTGCGAAATGCCTTGTTCATCGAACCACCGCCAAATCGGTGGCAAATGATGTTTCCAAATCGTGAAGACTCTCTATCGCATTCACTACTAACAATCGTCAAAACCGGACAAGTGTGGAGATTCGTGACTCCCATTTTTCTGCACTTCAGTTTCCTGCACATCCTCTTCAACATGATGTGGCTGCGGAACCTTGGCAGAAGCATCGAATTCGTCCGGGGCACCACACACTTCGTTGTGCTTGTGTTGATCCTGGCGGTGACATCCAACATTGGACAGTATTCGTGGACCTTGTCGATGTACCCCAAATATGCGCCGGGATCTTTCGGAGGGATGTCAGGAGTCGACTTTGGATTGATCGGTTATGTCTGGATGCGCGGCCGGACCCAGCCGTGGCAGGGCCTGGGAATTCCCGGTGATCAGATTGTCTGGGCGGTCCTCTGGATGCTGCTCTGCATCGGCGGTGCGTTTGGAAATATTGCCAACGCGGCCCATGTCGTGGGATTTGCGGTGGGTATTCTGATTGGTGCCCGACAAAGAATCTGGAACACCACGCGGGGCCTTCTGAAGGGGTCCAATGACGGAGACGACAGGTGACGGCAATCCTTGGCCTGTCCGCCTTCTACCATGACTCAGCCGCCGCACTGGTCGTGGATGGTCGCATCGTGGCGGCCGCTCAG
Organism: Planctomycetales bacterium; assembly: GCA_038214195.1. Taxonomy (GTDB): domain Bacteria; phylum Planctomycetota; class Planctomycetia; order Planctomycetales; family Planctomycetaceae; genus SXXK01. The sequence goes on along the minus strand of JBBQSE010000072.1, from coordinate 1,846 downwards.
GAAGAACGCTTCTCCCGAAAAAAAAACGACGCATCATTCCCGAAACACGCCGTGGAATTCTGCCTGGATCAGGCCAGTCTGAAACTCTCCGATCTGGACTACGTCAGCTTCTACGAAAAACCACTGCTGCACTTTGATCGCCTGCTGGAATCCTGGCTGGCGTTTGCCCCACGCGGCTTTCGCGCGTTTCGTCAGGCGCTGCCCTTATGGCTCAAGCAGAAACTTCGCATGTCATCACAACTGCGAAATGGTCTGGGTGATGGCTATACTCGCCGATTCGTGTTCACCGAACACCACGAATCCCACGCCGCCAGTGCGTTCTTTCCATCGCCATTCGATGAAGCCGCGATCCTGACCATGGACGGCGTCGGCGAATGGACAACGACCAGCATCGGTGTGGGACGTGGCAATCAGATTTCCCTGCTCGAAGAAATCCGCTTTCCTCATTCGCTCGGACTGCTGTACTCCGCCTTCACGTATTACCTGGGATTCCGTGTCAACAGCGGCGAGTACAAAGTGATGGGACTGGCACCGTACGGCCGCCCCATCTATCGCGATTTGATCCTGAAGCATCTGATTCAGGTTCATGATGATGGTTCATTCTTCATGGACATGAGCTATTTCAACTATTGCGCCGGTCTGACGATGACGTCGCCAGGATTTCACGCACTCTTCGACGGCCCGCCTCGCTCGCCGGAATCTCCCCTGACGCAACGCGAGATGGACCTGGCTGCGTCGCTGCAAAGTGTCACTGAAGACGTGATGCTTAAACTGGCCGCTCGAGTTTATCGAAAGACCGGCCTGAAGAATCTGGTTCTGGCTGGCGGTGTCGCATTGAATTGTGTCGGCAATGGAAAAATCCTCCGCGAAGGACCATTCGAAAAACTCTGGATTCAACCGGCTGCCGGAGACGCCGGAGGTGCCCTGGGAACGGCGATGTTCGTCTGGCATCAGTTGCTAAACAAGCCTCGCACTGCGAAGGCTGCGGATTCTCAACAGGGGTCGCTCCTCGGCCCGCAGTTCTCGGATGACGCCATCGAGCAAATTCTTCGAGCACGCGGAACCGCGTACCAAAAGATGAGCTCACACGCCGAATTGTCCGACGCGGTCGCCGACCGATTGGTCAAGCAGCATGTCGTCGGCTGGTTTCAGGGCCGTATGGAATTCGGCCCGCGGGCACTCGGCAGCCGCAGCATTCTTGGCGATCCCCGCAATCCTGAAATGCAGACGCGGATGAATCTGAAAATTAAGTTCCGCGAATCCTTTCGCCCCTTCGCCCCTATCGTGCTTCAAGATCACGCGCACGAGTATTTTGATTTGCCAGAGGGCGTCGAAAGTCCCTATATGCTGCTCGTCACGACCGTCGCCGAGAGCCAACGCCTTGCGTCACCATGGTCTGACCAATCACTCCAGGGCATTGATCGCCTGAAGTCCACTCGATCGACGATTCCGGCTGTCACGCATGTCGATCTTTCCGCTCGCGTTCAAACGGTGGACGAAGGCCGGTTCCCGCTCCTGCATCAACTGCTCACCGAGTTTCACGAAAAGAGCGGCTGCCCGGTGCTCATCAACACCAGCTTCAACGTCCGTGGCGAACCAGTCGTCTGCACACCCGAAAATGCGTTGAACGGATTTCTGAACACCGGTATGGACACACTGGCGATTGGATCGTTTCTGCTTGAAAAAGCCGCGCAGCCGCCGCATTTGCTCGGCGGTGAGACACGACAATTTGGACTGGATTGATAGAGTCGTGGGGGGGGGGGGGGGGGGGGCCCCCGGGGGGGGCGGGGCGGGGGGGGGGGGGGGGGCGGGGGGGGCCGGGGGCGACAAGAAAAAAAAAAAGGAA
>JBBQSE010000071.1:0-22965 GCA_038214195.1 Planctomycetales bacterium | reverse complement strand
GCGAGCGCAAAATTGGGCCAGTCGCCCGCCGTTGCCAACTTCAGGAAGACTGCTCATTTGAACCGGCAGATTCCGCCGGATTACTGGACGCACGGCGACGTAACAGAAATTTCTGACGCCTGATTGCACGAATTGCGCGATCCGATGTCCCGATTGCCGATGATCGATGTTGACCCACGGAGGGGAAATTACGTAGGTTCCAGATGATCTCGCGCACGCGATCTGTTCGTTTTCTCAATGACCTGCCAGGGATTAGGCTATGTGCGGAATTGTGGGCTATGTCGGATATCGCTCCGTGTCCGAATTGCTGATCGAAGGACTGCATCGCCTGGAATACCGCGGCTACGACAGTGCGGGAATCGCCGTACAGCATGAAGGCAAAGTCGTTGTTCGCAAGAAGTCAGGCCGTGTCCTGGAGCTGGCGAATCTGGTGCAGTCGAAACCGGTCCATGGCCACGTCGGGATAGGTCACACTCGCTGGGCCACTCACGGCGCGACGACCGACGAGAATTCGCACCCGCATCTGGGCGGAAATGGCGAAGTCGCAATCGTCCACAATGGCGTCATCGAAAATTACGACACGCTGCGCAAACAGCTGACAACACTGGGCTATGTCTTTCATTCACAGACAGATACCGAAGTCGCGGCACACTTGTTGGCTCACAACCTTGAGGAACAAGTGCTGCTCGGAGGTTCGGCGGCGGACATCGAAACGTGTTTGAAAGTCGTCGAGCTGACTCTGGAGAAACTTAAGGGAACCTACGGCCTTGGGATTGTGTTTCGTGATTGCCCGGACACCGTAATCGCCGCCCGCTGTGGCAGTCCGCTTGTGATCGGAGTCGGCAAGGATGAATTCTTCCTGGCGAGCGACGCCAGTCCGCTGCTGGGCTACACGAAAGAGGTTGTCTATCTGTCTGACCACGAAGTTGCGGTCCTGCAGCCGTCTGGTCTGCGGGTCGATCATCGCAAGACGGGAAGCGTACATCTCAATGTTCATACGCTGGAACAGGTTTCTGCAGACATCGAACTCGGCGAGTACCCGCATTACATGCTCAAGGAAATCTACGAGCAGCCACAAACAGTTGAGAACGCGCTGCGTGGTCGACTGGATATGGAAGCGGCGACAGCGGTGATGGGCGGCTTGAATTTGTCGCCGCAGGATTTGCGCCGTGCCGACAGAATCGTACTCACAGCCTGTGGCACCAGCTGGCATGCCGGACTTGTGGGAGAATTTGTCCTCGAAGAATTTGCCCGTGTGCCAACCGAAGTTGAATACGCGAGTGAACTGCGTTACCGAAATCCTCCCATGAGTGACCGCACCATCGTGTTTGCGATCACGCAAAGCGGAGAGACGGCAGATACGCTTGCGGCTCTTCGTGAGTGTAAACGCAAAGGTCATCCGACGCTGGCCATCTGCAACACGGTTGGCTCCACGATCGCACGCGAAGCTGATGGCGGCGTTTACCTGCACGCCGGTCCGGAAGTTGGAGTGGCGTCCACCAAGGCATTTACATCTCAAGTCACGGTTCTGACATTACTGGCACTTTATCTCGGTCGCATGCGCCACATGTCGTATCCGGCTGGTCAACGCATCATCAAACAATTGTGCGACATGCCGGAGACCCTTGCCAGAACCCTGAAGTGCCACGACAAAGTCCGCGAAGTTGCCGACAAGTACTTTGGCTTCAACAACTTTTTGTATCTCGGGCGACTCTACAACTTCCCGGTGGCTCTGGAAGGTGCCCTGAAGCTCAAGGAAATCAGCTACATTCACGCCGAAGGATACCCGGCCGCCGAAATGAAACACGGCCCGATCGCGCTGGTCGATCCTCAGACACCCAGTGTGTTCGTAATCCCGCGTGGCGGCATCTATCCCAAAGTCGTCAGCAACATGGAAGAGATCAAAGCCCGTAAAGGTCCGATCATCGCGATCGCGTGCGAAGGCGACACTGACATCGCCCGCGTCGCCGATGATGTCATCTATGTTCCCGACGTCGAAGAATACCTCCAGCCACTCGTCTGCGCCATCCCGCTGCAACTGCTGGCCTATCACATTGCGATCCTGCGAGGCTGCAACGTCGATCGCCCCCGCAACCTGGCGAAAAGTGTGACGGTCGAGTAAGGAGAGCGGCAGGAACAAATCTACCGTGAGAAGGGTCTTTCTGCCCGTTGTACGCAGAAGAACCCGTTCTAATCAGCGTCACATTTAGGCGTCGAGTGGCTCGGAATCTGGTTCTATCTGAATCCAGAATCGGTTTGTCTTCACGCTCCATCCAAGTCCGCACATGTGGCTCAATTCTCCCCATAATTTGCGGCCAGAGTTCTTCTCGCCCGCTGAACAGGGAGTGCGTGTAGTTTCAAGCAATGTCGTCAATACTTCCTGAAGTTCCCGGACGAGATACGCAGGATGCAACGCTGGCGGGCGAGCTGATTGGTAAACGGGGAGCAGTGCGGGGACTGGTGCCTCACCTTGCAGACGCGAAATACTTTGGCAGTCTCGCTCTGCACGGCCTTGCGCTGCTTCTAAGACGATCGGCAGAAAACGATTTACCACCAGAAGCCCGGCTTCTTCGAGAAGCCGGGCTTCTTTCCGGGTATGACACCATCTGCCGCTCGCCAATGCAGCCGGGCCGTTGAAATCAATGCTGTAGCTCGCCGACGCGGATCAAAATCCGCGACTTGCTCTAAGGCAGCGGCAGGATTTGCAGTACATTCCCCCCGCAGCCCAGCCCGCTTCTGGTTTGGAAGCGTGACTGGGGGCGTCTTGGGGTTGTCTGGTTTTCGGAAGTCTGCAATTCTGATCTCCAGTCCGGAGAATCATCAGCCTCGCCAATTTTCAATTCACGATTTCCTGACAGTTCCGCCCAATTCACCACTGGCCACGTAGATCCGACAGAAATCTGAGATTGCGATTCCTTTCCTGACTGCGAAATTCTGCTTGCTATATTATTGACGGTTAGGTAACAAGGACGGAATAATCGGGAAAATTGGGTTTGGTGACCGAGAACTACTTTCGATCGATTCAAAGTCGTAATGGAGAGCTGGCACGCCCAGCGACGCACAGAAATGCTGAAAACGTCAACCGAACATCGTAACGGCAGTCAGAAAACACCAGCAGTGAACACACTTGTGCTGGCGGATTCCATGCAGGGCGGTGCCACGCTGAATTTGGGAGCAATCCTGAAACGTCAGTCCTGGCTCATTCTCGCGTGCGTCATTCTTGGCGTCGCGTTGTCTGTGGTCTACTGGATGAATACCCAAATCTGGTACGAATCCCAGGCCAAGATCATGGTGAGCCAGCGCGCTCCATCAATGTCCACTGGCGAGACATCGACGGGTCAGGATCAGACAATGGTGGATGAGGACGTCCTGGCAAATCATATGGAAATCGTGCGAAGCCGCAGAATTGTTGAGGCCGCGCTTGAACGTCATGGTCTGACAGGGCTTGAATCGATCAATGCTCAACTGGAGCGTGATGTCGATGCTGCGGAATATGTGATCGACCATCTTGCCTTGAAGCGTGGCGGTGAGGGTTCTGCCAAAGACGCCCGGATTCTGACGATGCAGTTTCAGCACACCAATCCCGAAGATACGCGACTGATTATGGAAGCGATCCTGGTCGAGTATCAGGCCTTTTTGGGGACCCAGCTGGAACAGGCGATGTCGGAAGCAGGACGTCTGGTTAAGGAAGCGCAAACCAGTCTGGAGACAGCCCTTGAAGATGCCCAGAATGAATATGTTGAAGCTCGGCAAAAAGCCCCCGTGCTATTTCAGGGCGCAGGCAGTGGCAACGTCTTCCTCGAACAATACAAACGGCTGCATGAGGAACTGCTGACGCTGAATATTAAGCAATCTACGGTACTGACAAGACTTCAGAAGGCAAAAAAATATCTGGCTGACGATGCGGAAGGCAAACCAGTTGAAATCGATGCACTGAGCATCATTGATCCGGAAAATCTCCAGCGTCTTGGAGCCTTCTCTGGAATGCAGGCAAACGCCGGGCGGTCAGCAGAGTTTCTGGCGTCACAGCCACAGCGGCTGGAAGAGGCCAGGGCGCAATACTCCCAGATGTTGAAGTTGATGGCCGATGAGCAGAGGCTGAGAGCTGATTTCGGTGATGGGCACCCAGAAGTTCGTAAACTGCAGAACGAAATCGCTCTGGTGAAGAGTTTTGTAACCCAAAAGCAGGAAGAAATCGGGGCACTCCCGTCCGAAATACTCATGACCCCGGCAACGATCATCAAAACTTACGTGGGATTCCTTGAAAACGACCTGATTTCCGCAAATGAAACGCGGACCGAAATGGAAACCCTGCTGACCGATGCCGAAAAGCAGGCGCGAATGCTGGTTGAGTTTGAATTAAAGGAAGGAATTTTGAGGTCGCGGGTGGACCGTACGCAGTTGCTTTTCGATGGCGTTGTCGAACAACTGAGAGATCTGGACCTTGCGTCGGGGATGCAGGGCTACATACACGAACTGCTGGAAACTCCGCGACTGGGCGAAAGAGTCTGGCCGAAATTGAGTCTCTGCGGTGTCGGCGGACTCATGATGGGACTGATTGCCGGTCTGTTTCTGGGGATCGTGAACGACCAGCAGGATCAGCGGTTCCGTACGTCGGCGGAAATTGACAGTGCGATTGGGATTCCGATTTTGGTACGACTCGGACGTGTCAAGCTGGACGACAAGTTTCCAATAGTTCCGGACAACTCGCCGGAAGGAGAATCGTTCCGTATTCTGCGAACGCTGTTGCTGGGTGATGTTCGCGCAGGGCGTCTGAAAATCCTGTCGGCCACCAGTCCGCTGCCAAAAGACGGGAAGTCCACGATCATGGCAAACATTGGTGCCGCATTTGCCAAACTTGATATGCAGGTTGTGATGGTGGAAGCCGACTTGCGCAGACCGACGTTTCATACCCGATTTGGCATTCCGGACGGGATCGGCTTGTCGGAGCTGTTGAGAGAAACGGTAACGATTGATGATGTTCTGGTGCCCTCGGGTGTTCCTAACCTGAGTCTGATCGCGGCGGGAGCACCAGTCAGCAATCCTTCCGAGCTGCTTCAGAGTGAATCCTTTGACCGGATGCTTGCCGCTTTGTCCGCACGATTTCAACTGGTGATTGTAGACGTAGGTCCAGTTCTGGCTGTTTCTGACCCCATCATTATTGGGCAAAAGTCTGACGGGATGCTGCTGGTCGTGCGATCTGCCAATGACACCCGTCAGCAGGTCATGGAAGCGGTGGAAACTCTTCGATCTGGTAACGTCAAACTGCTGGGCTGTGTCGTCAACACCTTCGGCAGCGGCGATGGCTTTGAGCGTAAAGGATACTACGGTTACTACCACTCCAAGGACCGCAAAGAAAGGACTCCGGAACAATTGCTCCCCCGGATGACCGTCCCTCCGAGTGACCGTGAAGCTGGCTAAATCAACTCGAAAGCAGCTTCCCTATCTGCTGAAATTGTCTGTATCAACGAAAGACGCGATGAAGTGTGTTCACTTCATCGCGTCGTTCTGTTTCGAGACAAATCGTCAACTCTACAGCTTGCTCGGATCGAGCAGGAGGTTCCAGTTGAACATGTTGACGACCCCGTTAAGTAACGCCTGACCTGGCTTGAACTGGAGCATCACGACGTCGTTCGGCTGGATGAGAATGCGTTCCTTCTGGTCTGTCATCGCACGTGCCAAATCAACTCGAATTGGCACTTGGCGACCGTCGGACAGTTCACGCAGAATAATCACGCGAGTTGGTTTTATCATATGTCCGGGAGTTCCCTGCGCCAGAGCCAGGCCTGACTGTCCCAGTGGTCCGCCGACCGATCCGGTGGCCAGAGAGATCGCTTCGATCACATCGATGTCTTCGTCGCGAGGCATCGGAATCTTGGCACCTTTGACGAGGCCTCCAATATAGAAGTACTCTTCGCGGCGCGGAACGTAAACAACATCTCCATCGTCAAGAGTGACGTCAGCCTGTCGGAAGGGCAGGCCTTCGCCAGGACACCCCGTGAGCGGGATTCGCACGACCTGATTGTCGCATTCCCCACCTTCGACATAGCTCGCAGTCCGAACCTGCAGTTCCTCCGCCAGGATGGCATGAGGATCCTGCAATCCGCTGCGTTTGAAGATCCAGATCTCCCGAGCAGCGTCGGTTCCCGGCAGCCCACCGGTCACCGCCAGGGCGTGGAGAAGGTCATTTTCGTAAATCGGAAGGTCCACGACCTCTGCGGAACCGCGATGGATCTGATCGACCACTCCCGGGGTAACAAGCGCAACTGCCGCAGCTGGCGTGTCGTCCCGGAGGACTACGATACGGTTTACGCGTGGTGTGATCAGTGAAACCTGGACTCTTTCCGTCTCCTCCTTCGTGATTTTTTTGTCACGGTAGGCCTTCTTGATCAAGTCCGTTGCTTCCGGCACAGTCAGACCCGCCAGTGTTGTCTTTCCAATGAGCGGAAGCTCGACACTGCCGGTATGATCCACTGCGACAGGTACACCTATGCTGGCTCCGATCGAACTGCCGTTTGGCGGATAATACCGCTGATTCACCGGCTGTGTGCGCTGCAGGACGAGCGTCTCTTCGGTACCCGGCGGAAACACGCCAAACACATAGATACTCAGCTGATCACCAGCACCGATGACATGTGCTGCAGGCTTTTGCTGCCCGAGCGTTGTTAAGGGGAAGACCGTACGTCCTTCACGCGGCTCCGGGCAGAGTTCGCTGGGCAGACGGCTGGCCGGAATGGCTTCATGCACGTCGGTTATGGCGTGACATCCAACTGAAGTCGCCAGTGTTATCGCCCCAAGACTGCCGAGGCAGAAAGAAGCCAGCTTGCCGGAAAAAGACCCGTTGTTCATTGGTGCCATCCTTGAATCTGTCCCAATCGTGATCGAAGGGACTCTTAAACACGATTACCTGGAAGGTTGTCCGAATTCGGTGGCAAGGGCCTCACTGCCGTTGCCTGAGTCAGAATTACGTGATTGTTGAGTGATTTACGATACTGACGACTGATTGCTACAGCATCAGTTGCCATTATCCGTTTTCGGTTGTCCAGCATTTAGGACCAGTTGTTGTACCAGAGTCTGGCGTGATGAACTGGCTTGCTCCTGCCGAGACTGCTCGATGAGTCTCTCCAGCAATGAAGTCGTCTCAGAAGGCTTCGTCGCTTGCGGGAGCGCAGGGTCTGAACCTGGTACCGCAGGATCCTTCTCATAATCCTCGGCGGCTGGTTTTTGATCGGAAGGTGGTGTCGCCGATGGTTGCTCTCCGGCAGGCATTGGAACACTCTTGGCGGGCGATGTTTCGTCGATGTCTGCGGGTTTCGCAGCTGCGTCTCCATGGATATGTTCCATCGGAAACATCTCAGGCTCGTCAACCATGACCTCGGGGCAGCACGCGGTTTGCACCGGACAGCACACCGCCGGCGGCATATAAGTCTGCAGATAGTGGTGATTGGGCTCGCACTTGGCACAGGCCGCGCCGTCCAGGAAGCCGCAGTACCAGTCGTCGCGGCGGGACGGATCGTATTCACAGAACACCGGTGGCTTCCAGTATTCTTTCGGCGCTACTACCGGCGGGCAGCCACTGCCGCCGGTGGCGACATCGTAATAGCCCGCCTTCCAGCCATTTCTGTAGTCGACTGTAAAGCATTCCGCGTGACAGCCGTCGAAATCGTGCCACGCGTGCTTCGTGCGGATCTTCTGTCCGAGTTCGTAGCTGCAGTCGCTAAGTGTTGTGCATCCGGAGAGTGTGAGTAGCAACGCAAATGCACTCCACCAGTGCCTTGAAACCACCATGTTCCACATCGATGAGACTCCTGTTCTCGATTGGCTAGATTAGCCGACAGTCAATCCATCGGTTGATTGCTGCCCTGAATGTGATTCCACGCGCTGCTCCAAATGGAACAAATTCGCCAGTGGATTCAATCTTTCAGGAGACTCCCTGCAAAAGTCTCAATCGTTGTAAAATGGATGTCCTGCGAGACCGGAATTATTCGCCTAAACCTCCCGATTTCCACAACCACTACGACTGGAAACTCGAAGGCAGCACTTCCTCGAAAAATCTGGCTGCAATAGCGCAAAGAACGAGCAGTTGAGAAATACTGTTTCCCGGTATTCGCGGCATTTTCTGGCACCTTCCGAGCTATCCAAAGCGGATTCAAGGCGCACTACCGTCCCGCCACCGAATCGTCCGATAGGGATGACAAGATCGTTACCATCACCCTCACAGGGTTGGTAAAGGTGCATTTAGAGCCCAAATCTGGTTCCGATACAAAGGCGATTGGCGGGAAAAGAGTACCACGGCTTGAACCGGACGCCAACGCGTTCCTGCTGCTTTATCAGCCGCTGGGCGCTAGCCCACGGTTTTTTGTGGTACGCATTATTCTGCCGCTCGCAAAAAAATGTTCCTCAATTCCCATCTCCCTCGAAATCTAGTTCGACTGTCCCATATTTTTGTGAGCAGAGGGTCGGGAGTCTTTTTCGGACGGAAACGTCAGCGTTTTTCACCATGCAACTCCCCGAAAAAAACTCCCGACCCTTTCATTCATCGAATATGGGACAGTCGAACTAGGGAAAAAGTGGCCAGCAGGCCCAATGATGGGGTATTACCATGGGACCTTGCTGCCAAAAATGCAGCTTTTCATTGCAAATCTCATCTCGGAACATTTGTACAGATACGGCATCTGGGGGAATTCAGCAGCTTAGAGGTCTTTTTCCTTTTCTCAGGCTCACCACAACTCTACCCTCTCGACGGACTCGTCCGCTTTGCCAAATGAGGTCAAACCCCTGATACCCCACCATTCACTTTCGCCAATTTGTGCAGCAGGAGGTTTTTGATGTCAGGTGAATCGCAGCTTATTCAGCCATTGTTCTCCAGTGAAGCATTCTCAACTCTCACCACAGTTGTGCCAGAACTTAAACGGCATACAAATGATCCTTCCAATCTGACCCATGGACTGCCGTCGCGTGCAATCGATGCCTCCCGCTATCGCCAGACAATTCTGACATCAATTCCACTTGCACTCGGGGATTTTTTAGCGCTTTCTGCCTGTTATTTGGCCCCAGCCGTTTTGTCCAACTGGATTCTCGGATCTGAGTACTATTCATTCGTGCCAAATAATCTGCTGGCCCTGTGCCTGTGCCATTTGGTGATTGGCAGTTTTATGGGACTGTTTCCCGCATCAGGCATCAATCCTGTGCGGGAACTTCGCAATCAGGTGACATCCATTGCGAGTTCATTCCTGATGTTGATTGCGTTGAACGGTCTTCTTGGCGAAGTAACCGACAACGAGGTCTTAACAATAGCGTTTTCCCTCCCTTTTGCCGTTGTTATTGCCCCTGTGGCTCGATTTAGCATGCGGCATATTTGTGCATCGTGCAAATGGTGGGGCGAAAGGGTGATTGTTGTTGGTAGCAACCAGCACGGAAGGATGGTCTGCGAGTATCTGAAAAGCCATCCACAGCGAGGCCTGAAACTGCTGGGAATTGTGGATGATCGCTACAGTGACTACTGGGGCAAAGAATTCGATGCACTCCCGTTCCTTGGTATTGTGGACAATCTCGTTAGCGTTTGCCGAAATCATCGCTGTCACTGGGTGATCGCAGCCGTCGCAGATAAATCAGATGAAGAAGCGCGAAAAATCCTGACACAGGGCTGTCTAATCCCGAATCTGATCGTGCTGAACTCCAGACTTGTCATGCCAACTATCTGGTCAGAAGCCTCGGACGTCGCCGGTTTATCAGGAATTCACATCCGGGACCATTTGCTGTTCCCTTTCCAGCGTTTTTCCAAACGACTAATTGATATTGTGCTATCCGCTTGTTTGATCCTACTATTCAGCCCACTAATGCTGGCAGTCGGTGCTCTTGTATGGTTGAAATCTCCGGGACCAGTCCTCTATCGCCACAATGGAAGAATTGGACGCGATGGTCGCATCTTTGGTGCCTTGAAGATTCGAACAATGGTACAGAATGCGGATGAAGCTCTAAAAACGCACTTGGCGGAAAATCCTGAGGCAAAGGCGGAATGGGAACGTGATCTGAAACTGAAGAACGACCCGCGAATCATTTCCGGGATCGGTGTATTTCTGCGACGGTCTAGTCTCGATGAGTTGCCGCAGCTATGGAATGTTCTGGTCGGAGAGATGAGCCTGGTTGGGCCTCGACCCATTTACACAGAAATCGAGGTCCGCAAGTTCCAGGAAATGTATCCATTGTATTTGCGAGTTCGACCAGGCCTCACGGGTCTTTGGCAGGTCTCGGGGCGCAACAACACAACCTATGAAGACCGCGTAAAGCTCGACACCTACTACGTTCGAAACTGGTCCCTTTGGCTGGATTATTTTATTCTATTACGCACTGTTCGCACGGTAGTGTTTCGCGAAGGCAGTTTTTGATCGTATATCACCGCCGCTCCTCAGTGTGCCGCATCCCCAAATTCCTGCCATTCGAGGTGAGTTCGGATTTGCTGGTTGAAGGCACGCGGGACGGGCAAAAGGACAGTCGTTGAATGGAGTCGGAGAAATCGAGTTCCTCTACAGTGGAGCACAAACTGCATTGCGCAAACGCATCGGTGGCAAGAGCGAGTTCATTAAATCGCCGAATGCTTCGCGGCGGGATATGGATCTTGGTTTGGCGTGTGGTTGGCACGGTCCTCGGTTTGGTTACGAATGTGGTGCTGACACACATACTTTCCCCGGCACTATTCGGCGGGTTTGTAATAGCGACAAACGTAATAAGTGGTTGCGGGATGGTTGCCCGTTTTGGGACGGACCGAACTATCATCAAGTATTCGGGACAGGCTTTCGCTCTGGGCGAGAAATTCCATTTTTGCTTTTCCTGCGGAATTCTGCAGCACCGAAATTCAGGAATTGACGGTCCAGATTGGCCGTTTTCCGCTATCCAGCTCTCCCACAAATGAACTTAGCACGCAGTGAAAAGTCTTGTCAAAGCGCCGGATACAGCAACGCGATTTCGGCCTGATCACCAGTGAGTGCGTGAAACAACTTTTTTCTGACTGATTTATTCTTCGGAACCATTATTTGTCATGGCGATCGCATTTTTATGTCTGGCTGTTTTTTTGGGCATTGCCGCGGTGCATCCTTTCGTGACGTATCCACTGTCTCTGATGCTTGCCAAACGGCTATTCGGACGACGCTGGCTTGCAGCGCCCAAACCTGAGTGGCAGCCCCTGCCTGGATCGTGTGCGATTTGCCTGTGCGCCTATAATGAAGCTAGGTCAATTCGCGACAGAATGCAAAACCTCCTGGAAATTGGTGAATTCCTCGCTCAAGAAGGGATCGATTTTAGCATCCATGTTTATGCGGACAAATCGACCGACGACACAGCATCAATTCTCAAGTCGTATGGTGACAAAATTCATCTCATCGCAGCTGAGGAAAGAACCGGGAAAAGTACCGGATTGAACATTCTGCTGAAACACGTACAGACTCCGTTTGTTGTTTTCACAGATGCCAACATTATGTTTCACCGTGATGCGGTACTCAAACTACTCAAGCGCTTTAGCGACCCGTCGGTCGGATGTGTGGTAGGGCAACTCAAATACACAAATGAGAAGGAAACGCCAACAGCAAAAACCAACTCATCCTACTGGCGTTTTGAAGAGTCCCTGAAACAACTGGAAAGTGACACGGGGTCCGTGATGGGCGCCGATGGTGCGATCTATGCGATCCGCCGGGCCGTTTATCATGACGTCCCGGCAGATAGCATGGACGACCTGTACATTTCGGTCAGCGTTCTCTGTGATGGTTACCGCATCGTCCGCGAAGAAGATGCGATCGCCTTTGAGCGGACGGTGACCAGTCCGCAGGATCAGTATCGCCGAAGAGTCCGCATTGGTTCGCTGAATTTCTGCTGTTTTCTCCATTTGTGGCCACGCCTGATTCGCTTGAACGGCTGGAATCTCTACAGGTTTTTTTCACACCGACTCCTGCGGTGGATGGTGATGTTCTGGATTCTAAGCTCAATCTTATTTTTCACTCTCGCCGTTTTCCTTTTTTCTAAAACATTGGGATTCTATCTGTTGCTGATATTGGGTGCTGTTTCGGCGTTAAGCGTATTATTATCAAAATCGAGGCCGTTTCGCTTGGGCATATCGGCATTGGGGACGTTTTGGGCGACAGGAGTTGGGGTCTTGTTCTCAATTCTTGGCATCCGATTTCAGAGCTGGGAACCTCCGGCGAGTGCGCGTTAGGCTACTCAATAAACTGTGCAAACTGGCGGAATACCACATTGTCTTGGGAACCATCCGATCTGTGCTGATGCGAGCTGTTCTGACTCAGAGTTCCTGTGCCACATATCATGATTAACCCGAGCTCCGATCGACGACGATGACCGAGATCCTCACCAAAAAGAAGACCGGATTGTCAGGCTGCACGCATCGAATTGGCGCGTGGATGGCAAGAGCGTTTACATCGCCAACATTGATGACCGTGTTGAACACGGCCGCAAAAGTGCTTTCATTTGCACTGGTATTGCCCCTGGTCTTGCGCCAGTTTTCTGCCGGGGACATTGCACTCTATTATTTGTTTGCGTCGGTCATAAGCCTGCAAATGCTGATCGGCTCCGGGTTTGTCCCGACATTTGCAAGGTTTGTGTCGCATGCTCTGGCCGGAATTCCGAAGTCTGAGCTGGGCAGTTTTGCCAATGGGACGGATCGGAGCGCACGATCGACCGAGGAAACCATCGATTCTGATTTGCTTGCAGAGATCGAAGGCACATTGCGGCGTATCTTTCTTGTTCTTTCGCTGATCAGCCTGCCTGTTATGGGAGTCATAGGAACTGCGTTGCTGATCAATCCGGTTCGAGCAAGTTCCAGTCTCCAGGATTCGTGGATTGCCTGGGCAATCGTTGTGGCTGTGACACCGTTTTCCGTGTATGCATATCGCTTCAGTGCTTTGCTGCAAGGAGCAAACCAGATTGCGATGGAACAACGCTGGTCGGCGCTGTTCACTCTCGCGGGGTCTTTTCTTGGCCTGGCGGCGTTGCTGTTTGGAGGGGGACTGTTGTCGCTGATCGTAGTGAACCAGAGCATGCAACTCGCTTCATTCTTTCGCTTGTCCTGGCTCGCATCCTGCACGCTTAAAAGATTGCCATATCGTGCCGCTGCAGATCGATATTCTTTTTACGTATTTCGGGCCGTCTGGCCAACAGCATGGAGGTCCCTGGTGGGTGTCATGTCGGCTTCAGGCATTAGCTCTGCCAGTGGTCTCGTGTTTGCGCAGAGGTTGTCGCCAGAGGCGATGTCAGAATTCCTGCTGGGCGTGCGACTGATGTCGGTTGTTGCGGAAATTAGTCGTGCACCTTTCTACAGCAAGATTCCCGTGTTCAACAGGCTGCGGGCTCAAAGAGCAATTCCGGCTCTCGAAGCATCGTTTCGCCACAGCATGATTCTTGCCCATGTGGGGTTCATTTCCTTGTTCATGGCCATCCCGGCATCTGCCGCGATCATCCTCCCTTTGGTTCAAAGCACAGTCGCCTTTCCGGATATGGGTTTCTGGACTCTGCTGGGGCTCGCTGTTTTTGTCGAACGCTGGGGGGCAATGCATCTTCAGATCTACAGTACGACTAATCACATTATCTGGCACTGGCTGAACGGTGTCACCGGACTGCTGTGGATTTTTCTGATGCTGGTGATCGCGCCATTCCTGGGGGTCTTCTCTTACCCTCTCGGGATGCTGATTGCCTACACAGTGTTCTACAGCCGTATCGCAGTTCAGAAGTCTCTTTCATCCATCCAATGTAAATTCTGGCCGTTTGAACGAAGGTGTTCCGCCCCCGCGTTGCTGGCTCTGACGATGTGTTGTGTGTGTCTTATGTTTATCAGAATTCTTTTTACCCCCGGCGTGCCATGAAGTCCTGCTCAATTGTTGTACGTACATTGAATGAGGGCAAACATCTGGGCAGCCTGGCAGAGGGCATTCGAAACCAGGAATATCCTCAGGAGTTGATTGATTTAATTATGGTTGACTCCGGATCAACCGATAATACGCTTTCAATTGCAGAAAACGCCGGAGCTCGCATTTTGCACTTGAAACGCAGTGAATTCTCTTTCGGACGATCTCTGAATGTTGGTTGCGACGCGGCAACGGGTGAGATCCTCGTATTCGTTAGCGGTCATTGCGTCCCCACAAACAAAGAATGGCTGAAACGACTGATCAATGCATTCACTGAGCCATCCGTGTCAATCGCGTACGGACGACAGATTGGCGGCCCGGAAACGAGATTCAGCGAACATGCAATTTTCGGAAAATACTTTCCGGCATGTGCTCAGAACCATCACCAGAGCCCATTCTTCTGCAACAATGCCAATTTGGCGCTACGACGAGAATGTTGGGCAGCGTATCGATTCGATGAATCGCTGACGGGGCTGGAGGATATGCATCTCGCAAGACAACTGTACCAGAAAAAAAAACATATTATTTACGTGCCTGAAGCCTGCGTATATCATTATCATAACGAGTCATGGCGACAGGTAAAACGACGATATGAACGTGAGGCTATTGCACTACGCGAGATCATGCCGGAAGTGCATATTCACTGGCACGATGCTGTTCGGTACTTCGCGGCAGGCGTGCTCGGAGACTGGTCTCGCGCCTTGCAACAAAACATCTTTTTGAAATCTGCCGCAGAAGTTGTCGCATTTCGTTTCTGCCAGTTCTACGGAGCCTGGCGAGGAAATCATGCTCATCGAAACTTGTCGCGGCAACAAAAAGATCGGTATTTTTTCCCGAATTGAGGTTTGGAAATGGACATGGATACCAGATATAACCTTGTCGCTCTTCTGCCTATGAAAGCCAGCAGTCAGCGCGTGGTTGGCAAGAACTTTCGTGATTTCGCCGGTAAACCATTGTTTCGCTGGATCCTTGATACCTTGCTGGGTATCGCTGAGATCGAGAAAGTGATTATCAACACAGACGCACGCCAGATACTCGCCGAGCATGGCCTCACCGACGACCGTACCAGGTTGATCATCAGAGATCGGAAACCGGAACTTTGTGGTCATGACGTGAGTATGAATCTGGTGCTTGCGGACGACGTCGCTGCCGTCGACAGCAAAACATATCTGATGACGCATACGACGAATCCACTGTTGGGTGCTGAGACGATCCGCCGAGCCATTGCCGCGCTGGAGAAGGGGCGTACAGAGCACCGGTACGACAGTCTCTTCACCGTTAACCGATTTCAGACGCGCTTCTATCGGGCCGATGCTTCGCCTGTCAATCATGATCCGCAGAATCTGATTAAGACCCAGGACCTTGAACCCTGGTTTGAGGAAAACTCCAACCTGTATTTGTTCAGTCGCGCGAGTTTCGGTGCGACCCGGGCACGGATTGGTAGTCGGCCAATGATGCTGGAGACTCCTCGAATCGAGTCGGCGGACATTGACGATCAGGAGGGCTGGGATATCGCGGAAACGCTTTGTAAGGCTCGCATCGCGGGATTCATCTGACGTTTTGATGAAATGATTTTTTGGAGTTGATCAACTGCCATGAAAGTGCTGATTACATGTCCCCCGATGCTGCGCGCAATTGATCGATTTCGCCCTTTGTTTCAAGAACGCGGCATGCAAATTGGAACACCCGGCGTCGTCCAGATCCTCACAGAACCTGAACTGCTGGAGTTGGTTCCTCAGTTTGACGGGTGGATTATCGGGGATGATCCCGCGACCGCGCGGGTGTTTCAGGCCGGGAAAAACGGGCGACTCAAAGCTGCCGTCAAATGGGGCGTCGGCATCGACAATGTTGACTTCGCTGCCTGTAAGGCTCTGCAGATCCCGATTCAACATACGCCAGGAATGTTCGGTCGGGAAGTGGCAGACATCGCCATGTCGTACGTGACCGGACTTGCTCGTCAGACAATGGTTGTGGATCGCGGCGTCAAAGACGGACTTTGGCCCAAACCTGCAGGAATTTCTCTTGCGGACAGAACGGTGGCTCTCGTCGGATTCGGAGATATCGGCCGTAATACTGCAAAAAGACTTACAGCGGCCGGCATGCGAGTGGTGGTGTACGATCCGAATCTCTGCAGTGAAGCCGCATCAGCGGGATTCGCGACGGCATCGTGGCCCAATGGCCTCGCAGAGGCAGAGTTCATTGTGTTCACATGCGCGTTGACTTCCGGGAACCGCCACATGCTGAATCGCAATACTCTCGCTGCCTGCAGGCCGAATGTCAGAATCGTGAATGTCGCGCGCGGGCCACTGATTGACGAGGCTGCACTTGCTGACGGCCTGGAAAGCGGTCGGGTTCATAGTGTTGCGCTGGAAGTTTTCGAAATAGAACCGCTCCCGGCAGCCTCTCCGCTCAGGAAGTGTGGCGATCGTTGTATCTTCGGATCCCACAACTCCTCAAATACAGCTGATGCCGTCGACAGGACTTCAATAAAGGCCATCGAACTTATTTCCGGCATGCTAAACCCTGGCGGTCCCGCAATTGCCGAGACGAGGAATTGATCGCATGGCCCTTTCCGTGTTTGCAAAGACTCAGTTGATTCGAGCTGAGAAATACGTCTCGATGCTGATCGGCGTCAATGCGTGCCGCGCTCTTCGCAGAATTCTCAGCAGGAAAAGGGCCGCGTTTGAAGAGGTGAATCTGGTAGCTGAATTGCTCCTGCCAAAATCACGTTTTGGCCTGATGGTCGATGTCGGCGCGCATCATGGAGAAAGCTTCTGCGCTTTCGCCTACCACGGCTGGCATGTATTGGCTTTTGAGCCCGATCCGTCTCCGCACAAGCATCAACTCATTCGGGCACGTTCAACGAGAAAAGTTCGTCTCCTTCGCCACGCTGTTTCCGATGAGGCGGGAGTCGAGCTTCCATTTTACGTCAGCAATGAATCGACCGGAGTCTCTTCGCTCACGCCGTTTCTGGAAAGTCACGTCAAAGCCGATCAGATCGTCACTACGGAGACGCTTGCACGATGCCTGGCGAAACATGCCAACGGAATGAAACTGGATTTCCTGAAAATCGACACAGAGGGGCATGACTTCTTCGTGCTGAAGGGAATCGACTGGAGCCAGGAATTACAAAGGCCACGAGCAATTGTCTGTGAATTCGAAGATCGTAAAACCAGGCCTTTGGGGTACGATCATCGTGAAATGGCTCAATTCCTGATAGACCGAGGATATTCACTTTTTCTGTCAGAGTGGTATCCGATCAAGCAGTACGGTGCCCGGCATCAATGGCGTGCCCTTCGAAAATATCCATGTGAACTTATGGACGCTGACAGCTGGGGAAATTTTTTGGCGGTTGATTCCACCCTTGCCACAGCCGCGGAGAAAGCGTGGTCGCGTTACACCGATGCTGCGCCAAAATCTGAGTAACGGCACAAGCTGCCGTCTTAGAGAGTGTAAGACACATTACGGGCGATTATATTTTTGTAACATGACGATTAAGGAATCCATAAAAGATGAGCCAGGAGCATTTTAGAACTGTGACGAATTTGATTCGTGAAGCCGAAGCTACGGGAGTCCTGCATCAGCCTCGCGATGTGTCAGGCTATTCCGGAGAACGCCTGATCGGAGCATTGCAGCGGATTGCGAAGTATCAGGAAACCAGAGGTGCAGGCGGGTATCTGGAAATTGGCGTGTTCCAGGGGCTGACACTGATTTCCGTCGCCAGCGTACTCGAAAAGACCCCGGCCTGTGGAGTAGACAATTTCGCGCAACTCGATCCAGGCAATATCAATGAGAAGCTGGTGAGAAATCGCGCGGCGGCAAATGATCTGACCAACGTCAAAATCATCAATGCCGATTATGAAGACGCACTTGAAGACCTGAAACGCCATATCGGTGACTCGAAAATCGGAACGTATTTCGTGGACGGCCCTCATGATTACCGCAGCCAGCTTGTTTGCCTGCAACTCATCAGGCCGTACTTGTCTGAATTCGCAGTGATACTGGTCGACGACAGTAATTACAGGCACGTACGTCTCGCGAACCGCGATTTTCTGCTTCAAAATCCGGAATTTAAGCTGCTGTTTGAATCATACACCGAATGCCATCCGGCAAACATGAACAAGGCGACTGAGCAGGAAGCCCGGAAAGGCTGGTGGAACGGTGTAAACATCATCGTGCATGATCCCGAAAACAGACTGAAGGCAATGATGCCTCCAACGTTGAGAACTCGGGAATTGTTCTATAACGAACACATCGTTCAAAGTGCCCGATACAGTTTCCTTGCACCGGAAGCTCTTTTCATTGTGCAGACACTCCTGTCGTGCCGATTGTTTCGGTTTTCTCTGCAGCTGTTCAGAATAATAAAGAAACTTCGACACGCAAATCGCGAGCTTGTCGGAACCTTTAGAGCGGCAAATACGTTCAGCGAAGATCTTCCCGAAAGCAATTTCAACTCAGCGGTGCTGTGAAGCGAGCAGCAGCAATAAAACGACCGATTTTAGGCGTCATGAAGCAAGAATGATGCTCGCTTAAAAATGTTTGCACAGATGCTTTGCGTTGCTTTTCTTATATTTGAATCCAGAATGAGCCTGCACCTCAGGAGCAATTCTCATATTTGTGCCTGAGCTATTTCTTACGACTTCCTGTACCAAAATTGCTCCACGTTTTAATGGAAAATGAGCGAATCACATGGTGACCATCCAGCTTCTGCTAATGATCATCTTCGCAATTGGCGTATTCAAGCTTGAAGGTTCCGTATGGCATCCCGGAATGATCATGACGGGCTCATGGATATTCATGTTGCTCTTCCAACAGCTTAATCTGGTTCATTATGCATACCCAGTGATTTCTCCCGAGCTGATCCTGCTGCAGTCAATCTACGTGGGGGTGTTTTTG
The DNA here is from genome assembly GCA_038214195.1 of Planctomycetales bacterium. Lineage (GTDB taxonomy): Bacteria > Planctomycetota > Planctomycetia > Planctomycetales > Planctomycetaceae > SXXK01. Next base: position 4,162 of record JBBQSE010000071.1, on the reverse strand, counting down.
TTCGGTGCGGTGGCCCCCGTTCCGGGATTGGCATCTCAAGCCATATCTGCATCGGATTCACGACCACAAGAGGGAATTGATCTGATCGTGGTGATTTTGATAATAGGACTGATTGTGCTGTCATTGATCACCGGATTTGACATCTATAGAACTGGTGCTGCTGTACTAGACATTCGTCAAATTCGCATGGACATCTGGGAGCAGCAAGACGTTTACTCCCATGACCTCGCATCTTTCACGAAAGCCCTAACACGCCCGATGGTGATGGCTCTCGTCATCATGGCGCCATCATTCCGCCACGGAATACCACGGATTGCTGCCTGGATCGGATTTCTGGTTGCGGGGGTGGGGGAGTCACTGCTGGCGGGAGGGCGATTCAATCTTGGTATATGCATGGTGGGCTGGACGATAAGCTATCTCCTGAATATCATGCGGCGATCAACATCTCTGAACCAACTGGTGGCTGGTCGCCAACGTACCAAAATGTCTGCACTCGGAAAGATAATGCTGCCATTGGGAGCTGTCGTGAGTCTTTATCTGTGCTTCGGAGTGTTCCCTTCGATCCGAAACCCGGACCTGATTGACAAGGAAGACTATTATCTGTCACTCCAAACCGGAGAATCCAAAATTTCCCCAGAATGCAGAAATTTGAGCCGCAGGACAGGCCTAGAAAGCATTGCCGTCTTCGCCTATGGCACGCATTACATGACTTCTTCAATGATGCGCTCTGACTACCTGTTGCATAACGCTAATGTGGGTGAGTGGCTTTTCCTTGGCGGAAACAACTTCCCGCAGTTTTCTAAGCTGCGGACAATGCTTCTTGGAGGTCGGACCAGCGAACAGGCTGCGAAAGAGCGTATTGCGGACACTCAGCCGTTTGGAAAAAACCCATGGATCGGGGGGGTAATCGACGTTGTGATCGACTTCGGCTATTTCGGAGGAGCAGTGTTTATGTTCATTTATGGCGTCACCTGCGGGATGGTTTACCGCGGCTATCAACGCGGAGGGCAACCGGAAATCCTTGCGGCTGCGTCGATTTTATCAATATCACTGATCGCCTTTCCTTACACAAGTTTAATTCGAACTTCTGCCGGAACGAACACGCTAATCGTCTGCCTTTTCGCCTCCCTGTTGCGTGCAGGAATTGGGAACGTTCGTATCAGTATCCTCTCGCGGGCTTAGATGCAGCCATTTCAAATTGTCTCAGCCCAGGCATCCGAATCTAGTGAACATTGCTCCGCGTGACTACAAGAACAACACGGGCGACAGCTTAAGAAAGACGTTTTCTTTCGAACTGGTGCCGAATGCTGCCAGACGGCAATTGTACTAAGGACGCATGCAGAAACAAAGTACGTCAGCCTTTCTAGGCTGACTCAGTGTTCTTACTGTCAGGCTGGAAAGCCTGACGTACTTTTCAGGAAGTTGTTTCTGCACGCATGCTAACCGTACTTCCTCTCTTTGTTTAAACTGCAAGACAAACCATGATACTCGACCCATTGATGCGACTAACATTTTACCCGAGGTATCTCCTTTCGGGTGTGACATATCGAATGAGCGGTTTGGCTCCGCGATTACAGTCGCTGAGAAACAAATATGCGGGCCAGCCAATGCTGGTTGTAGGAAACGGGCCGAGCTTGAATCGGACTCCGCTGGATAAATTCGCAGGAGTTCCTTCCATCGGTATGAATAAGATCGATCTGCTGTTTCCGCGGACGACGTGGCGACCGTCGTTGATCATTGTCACCAATAATATTGTCGTCAAACAACATGCAATGAGCTTCGCAGAGTCTGACATCCCTGTCTACGTGAGTTGGAAGGCACGCTGGTTTATCCCGCGGCATCTGCGGAAAAAAGTGGCTTATTATTATACTAAGCCTTCTTCGAAGTTTTCAACAGATATAAAAAGTGGTGCGGGCACCGGGACAACCGTTACGTATGCGGCGCTGCAATTTGCCTATTACATGGGTGCGGACCCCGTGATCCTGTTTGGTGTAGATCACAGTTTTAGTAAAGTTGCCAATTCAATCAGGATAGAACGCCGTGAAGGGCCTGATTCGGATCACTTCGACCCGAATTATTTTGCGTCAGGCACATTTTGGGGGCTTCCAGATCTGGACGCAAACGAGGTCGCTTACCTTGGCAGCAGGAGAGCGTTCGAAAAAGACGAGCGAAAGATATTAGATGCTACGATTGACGGGAAGTTGCAGGTGTTTGACAAGATTTCTGTTGACGAAGCGCTCCGCCTGTGCGGACGAGCGTGAAGGACAGATAGAGGCTTTGGCATTTCTGGGATAATTCGTGTTTTTATAATGTAGTCAATACCATCAGGTACTGGAAGGCAGCAATCGTTTTACCGCGGATCATCGCAATTCTGTTGTTGGTGATATTGCTTGCCTTTGGGGCGATGGTAGAGGGCGACTTTTTCGTTCTCAATCGCAACAACACACTGGCCAGCCAATGCTTCTGCATATGGCCCGACGTGTTCCGAATCTATGGAGGACATTCGCCTGGACAATTTCGCCGTGGGCCGCCTGGTGATTTTCAGAGACTTGCTGGCTAGCGCTGTTTTACATTATCGACTCCCGATTGGACCTGGACGAACAGGCACTGAGAGAATGCGTGATTTTGCTGAAAGTCTTTCTGTCATTGTAATGAGTTAATTAATATAAGAGGTTGCCTGAAATGTTGACTAAGAAGAGACTCGCCAGAGCAGTTTTCTCGCGTTTGAGTCGTTTATCAAAACTGATGACGGGTCTTGTCGGACCCAGGAAATACTACTGCAATTGCTGTAAGAAATTTGTTTCTGGATTTTACACTTTTGGCGACTCTCCGGCCCGATGTCCGTACTGCAACAGTTTCCATCGCGAACGATTTATCGTCTATTGTCTTGCAGAAAAGCGGTTGACTCTTCCGTCTGTCGAAGGCGGAATTCTCCATGCCGCCCCGAGTGAAGGCTCACTGATCAAGACGTTTCAGTCGCAGCCGGATTATCATCCCGTTGATCTTTTTCCTGAGATTTACGAACAGGTGGAGACTCAGAAAATGGACCTGATGACGATGAGCGAGGTGAATCGTTATCGGCTCGTGTACTTGTCGCATGTCATGGAACATGTTCCGGACGATACACTGGTGCTGCAGAATCTTTTTAGATCGCTGAAGGTTGGAGGAGAAGGCTGGTTCATGATACCCATGAGGGATCAGCAGACTCAGGATGGAACTGATGATATGACGGCACGGGATAGGGAAAGATTATTCGGACAATGGGACCACGCCCGTCAATACGGCCCCGATTTTCAGGAGAGACTTCGAAAAGCAGGATTCGAGGTAGAGATTCTGAAACCAGATTCCGCCCCAAGCGAGGACTTTAACAAGCTGGGATTTCACAGTGCTGACTGGATTTTTGTGGCAAAAAAAACGCGAACATAAATCATGCGTTGTTGACAATCCCCGGTTTGCTGGAATCAGTGCATTATTGCTAACCATCGGAGAAAACTGAGAGGCCTGAAAACATGGTGCTCAATAATCGGGGTGTTTAGAGGCTATCCGAAAAGTGCTATTTCAGACTTGGTGGTACGATGCCAAATTCGACTCTGCTCTCGTATCTGATGACTGTGATTTTGATCGCAGTCTGGTTGGTTTTGTACGTTCGGCGAGGAGCGAGTCAGGCATTGGGGGCGGTCGTGGTTCTCTCACTTCTCGTGCCAGTCTGGATTAAAACCCCAATTATGGGGGGGGGAAACTGCAGGACAGTTGTGGCGATTGTCGGGCTGATTGGGTTCACGGTTTACCGTCGGGGTCGCATTTTGACGCCTTTGACGATTCTGGACGTTTTTATCACTATCATGTCGTTGGTGCATCTCGCTGCTGACGTTTATGCAGACGATTGGCATGTCATGATACCCTTTCGCGCTTATGGGGAATGGGTGTTGCCATACGTGGCTGGCCGATTCGCGATCCAGAATCGCATTGACTTGAAGACGCTTGTGCCGTGGGTCGTTTCGGTACTGGTGGTGCTGAGTTTTTGCGGAATGGTGGAGTCGTTTTAGGGAATAAACCTGTTTGAGACAGTTTTAGGCAAGCGTCCAGTCGAAGGCGTTTCGATGTATAATATCCGATTTTGGTTTAAAAGCGCCATTTGCAATTCGATTCATCCGATTTTATT
>JBBQSE010000070.1:0-23016 GCA_038214195.1 Planctomycetales bacterium | reverse complement strand
GGCGCTAGCCCAATGGCACTCACTTTAGAAATAGATTTCATGAACGCAGTTTTTGGCACGACATTTGCGCCGCGAGCGAGCAATAGGTTCGTTCGCTGCCTTTATGTCAGGTGTCAAATTATGTCTGTGACGGATGAATGTGTGTTGTCGGAATCGGAACTCACTTCCGCGATTGAGATGCTCAGAGCCATCATCCCGGACGAGGAACTTGAACGACTTGCACCCACCGGCCCCGCAACAGTCTACACAACCTGCATCACGATCTGGATGCTCATCCTCCAGAGACTGGGCAAAGGAAAATCGATCACCGAAGTTGTGAAAGACGTGCTGTCCAACAGCCGACAATTGCTGCCCGACAACAAACGTGTCCGGGAAAAGACGCTCTCGGAAAAATCCGGAGCCTACAGCGACGCGCGAAAACGATTGCCGCTGAGCGTCGTCGAACACTTCGCCAACCGCGTTTGTGACTCCTTTATTCAGCAAACACCGTCGTGGTTTGGTGAATGGCGAGCCTTCAACATTGATGGCACCACGATGACGCTCAGCCCCACCAGCGAACTGCGAAACGCCTATCCCCCGGCCATCAACCAGCACGGAGAAACCGTCTGGCCGGTGATGCTGATGCTGGTCGCTCATGAATTGCAATGTGGAGCCGCGCTGCCTCCTGAACTGGGCGCGATGTACGGCGACGGCAATACGTCGGAAGCAAAAATGGCTCGCCAACTGGCCAAACGGATTCCTCCGAAATCTGTGATCTGTGCGGATTCGGGATTCGGAATTTTCAGCGTGGCATTTGGCATGACGGGGGAGGGACATCAGATTCTGTTCCGACTGACAAAGTCGCGTTTCAAGTCGATGCGTCGCCAGGCTCAACTGCTGGAAGAAACGGAAACCACCAAAACCTACAGTCTGAAGTGGACTCCTTCTGCGAAGGATCGACAGACGAATCCCGATCTTCCCGCTGACGCCAGTGTGGACGTGTTCCTGCATGAAGTCGAACTCGACAACGGTGAGACGTTGTTTCTTGTGACGACACTTGGGATCAGTGCCGAACATGCGGCTGAGTTTTATTCGCGTCGTTACGATGTGGAACATGACATTCGCGATCTTAAGGTGACGATGTCACTGGAAACCCTGCGTTGCCGCAGCAAGGAGATGGTGCAGAAGGAGTTGTTAACATCTGTTGTGGCGTATAATCTGGTGATCCAGTTTCGTCGTCAGGCAGCGGAGCTTGCGCAGTTGCCTCCGCGTCGCCTGAGCTTCTCGGAAGTGTGGTACACATTTCGAAGTTTCCTGTTGAACAAACTGCCGTGTTCCTCGTCAGAATGGCAGGCCCGCTACGCCGACGCATTACGAATCGCGTCCAAAGACAAACTGCCCAATCGCCCCGGCCGAAGCTACAAACGCAAGGCTCACCCAAGACGTCCCAAGTCCACAAAATTCATGAAACTCGAAAACCAAAAACAAGAACCCAATCCAGAACAAAAGCCGCCAGACAAACCAAAGTGAGTGCCATTGGGCGCTAGCCCCCGGTTTTCTCAAGGAACCGGACGCTAGCGCGTTGCGGCTGATAAGACAGTAAATAACCGCTGATGCTAAGGCTGTGGATTGGTCACCCGATACTTCGCTCGCAAAGCTTCAATATGAACGGCGGGCAGGCAGGCGTGGGGAGATGTTTTGTCTGGCTGGGGAGCGGACTGTGATATTTCCAGGAGAATGCCATGCAGTTCGCCGTCAAAGGACATCAGTCTGGCTCCAACCTGGGCGTTGTAGTATTCGTTCAGAGTGAAAGCGTCGTGGCATTCCGGCAATGAGGAATAGTCCTGATTGATTGTCGAGACCGTGGCCGAAATCGGATTGCTATTGTCGATGATCCACATCCGCTGTCCTCTTGATGGTATCGACGTGAGGCATTTCGCCCACGGGAAAAGTTTTTTATCCGAAATGTCCAGTTTCAGCAGAGTCAGCTTGTGCAGTTCATCGGTCGCCACGACGCTGGCCGTGCCACGCAATTCACCGTAAAGCTTAATCGCTTTTCCTTTTTCGATCGATGTGAGCAGCGAAGGCACAACCACAAGTCCGTCAAGTGAAACACAAATGCCCTGCAGGTAGTGAATTCTCGTTTCACCGGATTCCGGACTGACAAGCGGGACTTCCAGAGAAACAGTCAGGCCTCTGCTTGCGGAATGCACGAGCTGATTCAATTCACCCATGAAGTCGTTGCTTGCAACATCGCCGCCCAATCCACCTCTAAGGAAATAAGTCATTTCACTATGATGGTTTGTTGCCACTGCAACTGCCTGATCAAACGTCTCAAACGTGTACCCTTTAATGCCAAAAATCAAATCGCCGGACTGATATTTGCCAGTTGATTCATGGACTCGCAGAGCTGCTTTGATCGGCAAATTCAGATTGTCGAACGTTATGAATTCGAGTTTGGCATCGAATCCAGCCCCAAGCCAAATCAATGCATCAACCGGATCATGATCATCAGTCGATGGCGAAAGCTCATTTGCGGAATGACGGTCTCGAGCAAACTTCGCCACATCTTGGCGTCGAGGTATGGATTTGCGAAGATCTTCCAGAAGCTTGAGCTTCTCAGCCAATGGTCGGAGGATTTCTTCTGAGCTGATTATCGCTTTCATTGCCGCTTCCAATTCCGCTTCGGTCGCTGCACCCTTCGCGAGCGTCGACAGCCTAACTACCTGTTCATTATGCAATGCCACTGAGACCTCTTTGGCAATGCCGCGTTGCTCACTGACAACGCGAATCGCATTGTCAATCGGCACCGCACCGCTCTTCAGATCCGCATCAGCCTGCACCAGCGCATCCCACGCCGCCTGCAATTCAACCGCGTTGGATTTGTCCTTGTAGTATGCGGCTTCCTGTGTCCGCAGCCGTTGTTCACAGGACTTCACGTTCTGCAAAAGTGGCTCAAGATCGGCCCGAAATTGTTCGGGAGTGCGGAGTTCCTCAATGGGTGATTTGGATGGGGGGACCGCTCCTTCAGAACCAACCACGGGAATTGAATCCCTGGTGTCGTTCCTGACATTCTTTGATTCTGTCAGGCTATTTTGCGAACTCCATTCCAGAACCTCACCATCAATCAACTCTGCCGACCTCCGCGCGATGATCTTGTCGCGAAGTTGCTTTCGCTGGCCGATCTGGCTTTCCAGTTGGCTCAATCGATTCTGCAGGGTTTTCACCTGACGTTCCTCAAGTTGCAACTTTAATTCGAACGCCGCGTCGAGATGCGTGTTGAGCTTTCGCTCCAGTTCGCTGAGCCGATCTGAATCAGGTTCAACGCCGCTTGTTTTCAATTCTCGAATCTTTGCAGCTTCGACGGCGGCAGCGGATTCCTCGGATTGAAGTTGTTCGAATTGATGCGTTTCGGGGGACGCCGATTCCTGAGCATTGGCAGTCGTATTTGCCAAAACGAATCCGACGAGTACAAAAACATCCCGAATAACTGTTGCCATTTTCATGTCTATTCCCCTTTGACTATTTTTGATGACTTGTAGCCTCCATCCGACCCCGCGTCGGTGGAAGCAAGACTGATCAGCTACAGAACAGAGAATGCAAAACTTAACCCTCCCACGACCCCGTGTCGGTGGTTGGGCGACTTTTGGCTAATCGTCGCGGCTACACCGACGCAGGGTCGGTGCAGGCCTGGGCGACACGTGACTTTTCTGTTGTAGCCTACCAGTCGGCGGTCCACCGACGCGGGGTCGGTGGAGCCGAAAAGTGGCCTTCGTCACTCAGAGAGTGACGTCGACTTTGTTTCTTCAAGTTCTGGAATTTCTGACATGCGACGCTCCTGATGGTTATCATCCAGGAATTATTGGTTTCTTACACGTCATGAGAAAAAAAATCTGAATTTCTGACTTCACTGCATGTTTCATGGGGGGGCCCAAACCCAGTTTCACTGCGAGTTCCACCAGGCTAGAATCTGCTTTTTCCGGGCGATCTTATTTCGGACAACCCCATTTTGCGTTCAAGCCAAAGGGAACTCATGCACCCGCGAACGATTCATGTGCCGACCTTGCGGCGTTATCTGGTGCCGTTTGATCCGAAGCGCGTGCCGCATCTATACACCGATGTCCTGATTATCGGCGGCGGCATCGCTGGCATCCGTGCCGCGCTGGCAGTGGACCGGTCGCTGCGAACGACTGTCGTGACGAAGGATCTGCTGCAGCAATCCAACAGCGCATATGCCCAGGGAGGTATCGCCGGTGTTCTCGATCCGCTCGACGATTTTTCGAATCACGCTGCGGATACCATCGCGGCGGGGAAAGGTCTGTGTGATCCGGACATTGTGGAACTGGTCATTCGCGAGGCCCCGCAGCGCATTCGGGATTTGATCACCTATGGAGCGGAATTCGACAAGGTCAATGGCGAACTGGCGCTCACGCTGGAAGGCGGTCACAGTCATCCTCGCGTCGCACATGCTCTGGGAGACGCCACTGGGCAGGAAGTGATGCGGGCCATGAATCGCCGCGCGAGCGAAACGGAAAACATCGACATCTGGCCAAAGACATTCACAATCGATCTGCTGACTCACGAAGGCAACTGCCGCGGCGCACTCGTCTGGAACCCCAATCACGGGCGGACGTTTGTCTGGGCCAAACAGACGATTCTGTGTACCGGTGGTGCCGGTGCGTTGTACCGTGAAACGACCAATCCACAGATCGCGACCGCCGACGGACATGCCGTGGCCCTGCGCGCTGGCTGTGGACTGCGGGATATGGAATTCATGCAGTTCCATCCGACAGTTCTGTACATCGCAGGTAGTTCCCGATATCTGATTTCGGAGGCCGTTCGCGGCGAGGGTGCCCATCTGGTGGACTGCAACGGATATCGATTCATGCAGGACTACGACCCCGCTCTTGAACTGGCACCGCGCGATGTTGTGAGCCAGGCGATCACGCAGCAGATGGCGAAAACTTCGCATCCGTGTGTTTATCTCGATCTGTCATCGATTCCGGGAGACCATGTGAGAACCCGGTTTCCGCACATCGGTCAGGTCTGCGCGGACTTTGGACTGGACCTCGCGAAAGACAGGGTTCCCGTGCGTCCCGGTGCCCACTATATGGTAGGGGGAGTGACGACCGATGTGGACGGACGAACTTCGTTACCTGGTCTCTGGGCCGCTGGTGAAGTCACTTCGACAGGTCTGCATGGCGCCAATCGACTGGCGAGCAACAGTCTGCTGGAAGGCGTGGTGTTCGGGCTTCGCTGCGGGCAGAATGCGTCACGAGTCGCGCTGAGTCAACCGGACAACTTCACAGCGCCACGTCTCGAATCACCATCCATGCTGTCAAAATCGCGGGCCGATGATCAGCTGGATTTGACCGACATTCGAAATTCGCTCCGCAGTCTGATGTGGCGGAGCGTGGGGATTAGTCGGAATGAACAGGACCTGCTGGCAGCTCGGCAACAACTGGATTTCTGGGCGAACTACGTCTGCCGTCGCGACCTTGTTGATCCTGCTGGCTGGGAGCTTCAGAATATGATGCTGGTAGCGCGGTCCATGGCGGCGGCGGCATTGGAACGACGCGAAAGCCGAGGTGTTCACGCGCGTTCGGATTATCCGGAAACGCTCGAGTCCCAACGGAACCATATTTGTATCCGGGACTAAGTGCGGGCAACGAATCAGGAAGCTGTTTATGCAGGAAGAAATTGACCGGCTGCTATACGAAGCGCAGCGGGCGAAGCTGTCTGAACGACGAACTGAACCACGCCATCCGCTCGTCCGTCCGGTCCGAATAATTTCAGCCCAGGGGGCAGTGACGACGGCGTTTTCCAAAGACATTTCCGCGCAGGGAATTGGAGTTATTTGTGAAACGGCGCAAAGCGTTAGTTCACTGGTGACACTGGAAATTCACAGCACTAAGGGCGCGCCGGTTTTGTTGAGATGCGAAGTCCGCTGGTGCGACCCGTTTGGCAAAGGCTGGTTCCTGATTGGATTCAAGTTTATTGGTATCGGCTAACGGCAATGCGGGCAAAGCGTTCTTGGATTGCCGGAACGGCGCTGTGCTTTCCCGTCGGCGGAGCGACGGGGGTACTTTACGCCCGTCGCTCCGCCGACGGGATTTCCACCGGTGGTAGAACAGAATCAGGCCTCGCACATTTCGCGAACAGATTCTTAGCTTCAGATGCTTTGCTCGGTGGGCTGACGCCCAGCCGCTCGCCAAATTACGCGGGTGTGATGCCGAAATCTTCCACGGTCAGCAGCGCACTGAATGGGATGTTGCGGGCTGCAAATGCGGCGCGGCCGCCCTGGAGACGATCGATGATGCCGACGGCGTGAACGACCTTGCAGCCAAAGTCTTCGACTCGATCGATGGCCTGAATGGCACTTCCGCCGGTAGTGACGACATCATCCACGATCACGACTTTGTCGCCTGGCTGGATCGGGCCCTCGACGTAGCGTTGTGTCCCGTGACCTTTGGCTTCTTTGCGAACCATAAAACCCTGCAACGATTGATTCGTGGCGGCCGCAGCGACGAGGACACCGCCGACGATTGGATCGGCACCGATCGACATGCCACCGAAGCCGGAAAATTCCACATCCTTCAGCAATTCCAACAGTCCATAAGAGATCTGCATCAGCCCTTCGGCGCTGAGCGTGACCTGTTTGCCGTCCAGGTAGTAGGTCGATTTCTTTCCCGAAGCCAGGGTAAAATCACCGAACTTGAGGGCTCGTTCCCGAACCAGTTCCTTCAATCGTGCGCGGTTGAACATGAATTGTCTGCTTTAGTGTCTGGCCAACTTTGGGACTGCGAAGCCGCGAATAAGTCGTCGTTCGCTCCGCGAACGAAACGGACCGAGTAACAGCGCCTGCGTTTCGTTCGCGGAGCGAACGACGACTATCCGGCGACACATCGTAACCGCCAGCCGACGGAGTTCAACCCGTTCCCATCTCATCAAAGAATTCCTCAACGCTCGCAGAATCGACAACGATTGACTCTAATTGTGCCGCGTTGCTCTGTTGCACATGTAGCGGCGGTCGCCGGTCTGCTTTTACTTCAGGAATGTCATTTATGTCGGCTCAGTTGAGTGAATTTGCCCGATCATTGAACGTCGAAACCGCTTTCACTGTTCTGGCGGTCGCCAAGAAACTGAAGGCTGCTGGCAAAGATGTCGTCGAGCTGGAGATTGGTGACAGTCCCTTTAACAGCACGGCGTCGGCGATTCAGTCCGGCCTGCAGGCGATTCATGACAATCAGTCGCATTACTGCCCATCGCCAGGGATTCCCGAGTTTCGCGAAGCGGCGGCGAAATTCCTGAAGACCGAATTCTCGATTCCCGTCGTTGCCGAGAACATTGCCGTCGGCCCCGGCGCAAAAGTCTTCGAACAGTTCTTCTGTGAAGCGTTTCTCGGGCCAGGCGACGGCTGCCTTGTCTTCAGTCCGCACTTTCCCACGTACATTCCCAACATCCAGCGGCGCGGGGCGCGGACGGTGTTGAAGCCGTTGCGACAGGAAACGGAGTTTCGCCCGCAGATTTCCGACATCGAAGATTTTCTGAACAACGATCCCGCGCCGCGGGCGATCTTTCTGAATTCACCACACAACCCAACCGGTGGCGTCACGACTGAGCAGGATTTGCGAGACATCGCCGACCTGATTCGTGGTCGCAACGTGGCCGTCTTCAGCGATGAACCGTATTGCCACATGATCTGGAAGGGCAAACATGATTCGCTGCTTGCACAGCCAGGGATGATGGATCAGTGCGTGGCGGCGTACACCTTCAGCAAGTCGTATTCGATGAGTGGCTGGCGATTGGGATTCTGCGCGTCGTCGAAATCGATCATTGATGCCATCGGCAAGATGATTAACACGACGCTGTCCTGCACACCACCCATCGTGCAGTTGGCTGGCCGAGCTGCCCTGGAACGCGACTCGAAAGAGCGGGACGAAACGATGCTGAAGTTTCGCGACAAAGTGATGCTGCTCACGCACGGCCTGAATCAAATTGAAGGATTCTCAGCACTCGATCCCACGGCGACGTTTTACGTATTTCCAAGTGTCAAACCGATCTGCAATCGTCTGAAGATCACCAGCCACGGTCTGGCTCTCTATTTCCTGGAAGCCGCCGACGATAAGTTTGGCGTTGCCTGCCTGGGTGGTGAGTGCTTCGGTGAAGCTGGCGGCGGATTCATGCGATTCAGCTGTGCGGAACCGAATGAACGGCTGCAGCAGGCACTCGACTTCATTCCGGTGGCCCTTGCACGACAGAATCGGATTGACACCTGGCTCAAGGCGCGTCCGGAATTCTGTCTGAAGCGGGACTACGTGTGATCAGTCCGAACAGCGAGGATCGATTGCCGGAATCCTGCACCGCTTTTCATGAAGCGGGCCATGCAGTGATGGCGCTCGTGTTTGACCGGCCCGTGCAGAAAGTCAGCATTCTGCCGGATCAGCGTCGGCTTGGTCACTGCGAATTTCGCAAAGGCGTTTCGAGGGCGTCGCAGGATCGTCTGGAGGCGGATATTCTGATCCTGCTCGCAGGCGTAGTCGCCGAGGCTCTGTATTCAGGGGCCTACAACTGGACCGGGGCCGCGCTCGACATGCAGTCGGTTCGGCGGCTGGCACTGATGCGGAGCGGCAAGTCACAGGCTGATAAGCTCACGCGCAGGCTGCTCGCAAAGACCGAGCATCTGCTTCAGAAGGCACAACACTGGAACGCTGTCGAACAAATTGCGGCAGACCTGCTGGAAAAAAAGTCGATCAGCGGTCGTGCGGCGCGGCACGCATTTGAACATGCTCCGGATGAACGGTGACAGGCGGCCTTCATCGTGCTTTAGCTACCGGCTCAATCAAAGCAGCACTAACGGAGCCTGAAGGCCGATTCCCTGAGAAACGAAACGCGGTGCTCCGGCGGAGCGCTGGCATTCACGAAGCAGCGGACTAAGATCTTCGCTTCTGCCGGTATTCGAATAGTGTTGACTTCGGCACGACCCAGTGTGTGTGATTTCTACTTCCTCGAAAATCCGCCGGCGACACGGAGAAAATATGACATTGCAACTGAGCGATCTACAACAGGACAGATTTCACTGCACGGGCCTGATCTCAGTGATGATCGTGGATGATCCGGTACGTGCCGTGCAGCTTGCGAAAGCACTGCTGGACGGCGGCGTGGACATCATGGAACTGACGCTTCGCACGCCAAAAGCACTCGAGTGTCTTTCGGCAATCGTCAAACAAGTTCCGGAGATGCTGGCTGGAGCGGGCACGATTCTGTTCCCCGAGCACGTGGATCAGGTCGTGGCGGCAGGTGCCGCATTTGGTGTCGCACCGGGAACAAATCCTGCCGTCATACGAAGAGCTGATCAGCTTAACCTGCCGTTTGCTCCGGGAGTGGCGACGCCAACCGATATCGATTTGGCGGTGCAGTCGGGATGCCGTCTGTTAAAATTCTTCCCGGCCGAACAGAGCGGTGGCCTGAATATGCTCGCCAGCATCAAAGCGCCGTATGCTCATCTGGGGTTGCAGTATGTTCCGCTGGGCGGCGTGACGACGAGCAATCTTTCGGCATGGTTAACAGACCCGGATGTGCTGGCCGTTGGTGGATCGTGGCTGGCGAAGAAGGAAACGATTGAATTGGCGCGGTGGGATGAGATTACACAGACGTCCCGTGAGGCACGTGACATTGTAAATCGCGTTCGAGGGAATGCACGGAAATAGTCGTCGTTCGCTCCGCGAACGAAACGCAGGCCCAGTCGCGCGGACGGATTCGTTCGCGGAGCGAACGACGACTATAGAATCGACTTGTGTTGGAATCCTGTTCGATGAGGAACTGACATGCCTGCTAGAGATCTGCTGACCCGTGACGGGGTCCGCATTCACATGTTTGACTTGAAGTCCGGCCCGGAACGGGACGTGCTGATGCTGCACGGCGTCGGTCGCGCTGGCCGAACATTTTCCGCATTCGCCGCCCTGTTGCCGGATCAGCTGAGAATCCGAGCGCTGGATTTTCGAGGCCACGGGCAGTCCGGACGCGCTGACTCCGGATATCATGTCACAGACTACGTAAATGACGCCGCCGCCGCGCTCGAAGCGATTGGCAAACCTGCGATTGTCTATGGCCATTCACTCGGTTCACTGGTCGCGGCTGCGGTTGCCGCGCGAATGCCGGATGCGGTGTCCGCGATCATTCTGGAAGATCCGCCGTCAACAGCTTATTGGGCACATCTGGAATCGACGAATTATCATGCAACGTTTATGGCAATGCGGGAATTCGCAGGCCGAACGGATCTCTCAGTGTCTCAGATTGCCGCAGCCCTCAGCAAAGTGTCGCTCAAGCCGACAGCTGATGGAAAGGTGCTGCAGCTTGGGGACGTGCGAGATGCCGTCTCACTGCGGTTCACGGCGAGCTGCGTTCGTCAAATGGATCCCCGCGTAATGGGGACGATCCTGGACGACGACTGGCTGCCAGGATATGACTTCAGTGAAATTCTTTCGTCGGTTCGTTGTCCGACACTGTTGCTGCGGGGTAACCCGGCACTGGGAGGCATGCTGCCTGCGGAGGATGCTGATCAAATGATGGCTCAGCTGCGTGATGGCACGCGGATTGATTTTCCTTCCGCTGGTCACCTGCTGCATTGGCAAATGAGAGTTGAAGCGTCGTCGCAAACGTCTGTGTTTATTGAGACGTTGTAGTCACAGTTTCAGAAAATTGCCCAGCAGCGTGTAGCCGTCTTCGGTGAGAAAACTCTCCGGATGAAACTGGACGCCATGCACCGGATACGTCTTGTGTTGCAGCCCCATGACTTCGAACGACTGTCCGTCGTCGTTGACCCATGCGGTGATTTCCAGACTATCGGGAACTGTATCCTTTGGCACAATCAGACTGTGGTACCGCGTCGCCTGAAAAGGATTGGGAAGGTTTGCGAAGACGCCTTTTCCTGTATGCGAAATCATCGAAGTCTTGCCGTGCATCAGTCGGTCGGCTCGGACAACCTTTGCGCCATAAACTTCGGCCAGACACTGATGGCCCAGGCACACACCCAAAACCGGCAGCTTCGGGCCGAAATGAGCGATAATGTCCCGTGAAAGTCCGGCCTCAGCCGGAGTGCATGGACCAGGCGAGATAATGATTCGCTCGGGCGCAAGGGCTTCAATCTCATCGATGGAAATCTTATCATTGCGTTCGACGCGAATTTCCGCTGTCGGATCGATCTCGCCGATCCGCTGGACAAGATTAAAGGTGAACGAATCGTAGTTATCGAGCAGGAAAATCATCGCAGTCTTCTGAACGCATGAAATGAGACTTAGGGAAAAGCAGAATAGCAACCCGCGCTTAAATGTGCAGTCGTCGGATCGGATGAGACCGTTTGTTGAGACCGAGTTCGGCCTGATACTAATATTTTGCAGGGATGAAGATCGGTACCGGGCGACTTGTGCCATTCCGCTGCAACCCAACCAAATTGTAGTTCTGGTGCGATTGGGGCAAATTGAGAGCTTTGGAGGAAGCTTACCTCTTCTCCGGGATTTCAAGCTGAGGAATCTTGTGTAGACCGGGGTTTCTCTGTCATCGCGTCAGCTGATTCGCCGAAACACCATGATGAATCCTCAGTGGACTCGTGCGCAGTTACCGAAAACATACGGAAACTGCGGAACACTGTGGCGGCTGGCTCGGAGGTCAGCTCAGCGAAACGAACCTCAGCGTGACAAGTGGATGGTGCCATGAGGAAGCTTTCTCTTCCGTTAGCCTTGTTGATTGCGGGGGCGATCCAGGGCTGTGCGTCGGGACCTCTGTTTTTTGGACATGACGACCCGACCAGCTGTCACGAACCCGGTTCCGATGAATGGTGGGCGGAAAAGGCGTTGCGGCCGCCTGGCGAACGCCAGAGGTGCCACAAGGGCAAAATCTGGCCAGCCCGTCCGCGTTCGCCAGAGCCCGAGCAGCAGTTTAAACACATCTATCACAGCGAACACTACTGGCCACTGCCGTATGTCTGTCAGGATCGAGCGGCCGTTCATTCGATGATGGAAATGCAAACTGCTCTGGGCTGGCAGGAAGAAACAACGCTGTACGATCGCCATTTCGATCCAATCACAAATCAGTTGACTCGGGCGGGCGAGCTGCATTTGGACCGCATTGTGCGAGTCATCCCTCCTGAACGCCGCGCCGTTTATGTGCAATCCACCCTGGATCCGGTCATGAATGACGTCCGCATGGAGGCAGTGAATGCCGCCGTCGCGTCCCGAAGCAATGAGAACTGCGTTCCGGTGTCGCTCCGCGATTGTCAGGAACTCAGCCGCGCGGCATCGGAAGTCAAGGCTATCAACGAGATGTATAACGGCAGCATTCCGTCACCTCGGCTTTCGTCTGCGGGATCGAGCGGTGCCTCATCCAGCACCCCGTAAACGCCCCACTCAGAGTTGCGTAGTTCGTCGCATCAATGCGGTGGATTCCTGTCATTGCGTTTCTTTTGGTTCCTGCTGCAACACAGAAACGGCCAGTTTATGCCGGAACGCCCGAGGGGGCACGGGTGACAAATCGGGATTCGATCGCAGGCGTAGTTGCTGCTGAAGTCGCAATTCCATTCGTGACGAATTGGACAATGGACCATACGCACAAGGAGGTGCTCGATGTTACGCAGAAAACTCAACACAATGCTGATTCTGGCGGGGCTTGGATTTAGTTCCGGCTGTGCAAGTGACGGATTGAAAATGCCGCTGAGCGACGGGTTCACGTCGCTGGGAACATTTGGGAAGGAATCCGGCCGAGGCAAAGACGAACTCAGCACCGAGTTTCGCGAAGCACAGAAAATGTTCAAGAAAGATCCGGAAGGATCACTTCTTGCCTGGGCACGCTGGCAGGAAGACATCGGTGAATACGGGGAAGCGCGCAAGAGATATCGCGAACTACTCATCGCCTACCCTGACAACATCGAAGCGGAGTTGGGGCTTGCGCGCATCGAACTCTCCTGCGGTCGTGTGAAACAGGCCGAAGATATTCTGCTGGAAGTCGCAAAGCATCGTCCCAAAAATGCGCCTGTGCGGCTTGAACTGGGGCGATTGTATACTCAACAGGAAGACTGGCCGAAAGCCATTGCCTCCTTTGAAGAGGCGTCTGCAGTCGATCCGGAGAATCAGGTTTGCCGGTACGAACTGGGCGTAGCGTTCGCGCGAAGTCACAGATTTGATCAGGCATTGTCACATTTGACGTACGCTGTGGGCGAATCCGCCGCCCACTACAACATCGGCTACGTTATGCATGAACAGGGAAACGATGTCGATGCGGCCGAGTGGTTTCGCAACGCGCTGCAGACTCATCCCGATTCCCAGACAGCCCAGAGAACTCACGCGATGCTGGCTCAGTTATCCCCCAAAAACTCCCGGGACCTCAAGTCCGCTCCGACCTATCCGTCCGCACAGCCTTCGACGGAATCTCTTGCAGTGCGTACGAAGCAGAACAATCTGGATCAGTTTGAACCACGAAGCTTCGAAGCCCCGGTCATTCACGCCGCAACGACAATTCGAACAGAGCCAGCCGGACAGCCCTTGCCTTATATTGCCAGCAACGTAAATCTCGGATCAGTCCCTGGGACGCTGTTGCCCCCTGTGAGTCCAAAATCAGTGCAGGACAATATGATGAAACCCGACAGCCCGCCCACAGGCAATCTTACTGCATACAATCCGATGCAAACCGTATCGCATTCGGTTTCCTCGAATGATTCCGAGGCGGTGAGTCCTCGGAAGAATCAACTGCCGCAATGGAAGGGGGCCGCCGTCCAGGCCGACAACGCGACCCTGACGCCGGTGGCTCCGCAACCGCAGGGAACAACACTCGCTAAATGGCGCGGTCGCGAAGACTGAGCTAACGGCGGACTGAAACACAAAAAGCCCAGACCTCTTTGCAAAGAGGCCGGGCTTTCTTTACGTCACCTAATGCAGCCGGGAAGTTGCGAGAACTTTGCTACATCCAAGCGGGTTACTTTTTCTTTTTCCTGTTCGGCGTTTTCTTTTTGTTGTCAGAAGCCGCACCAGATTTTGCTTCGGTCCGGGCCGCAAAGACCCGGTCCCAGCCAGAAATGAATTTCTTACTTGTGCCCGTATGAACAGTGTAGCCCGTCATCGTCAATCACTCGGTATTTAGTCAAGCGCGAATGCCCCCCCGACCAGAAGGTCGAGGGGGCGTTAATCAGTCACGAAGCGGATGAAGCGGCCGCAGCATTCTCCTCGGTGGGAGCCTCATCGGTTCCGCCGTTAAATGAGAGTTGCTTCTGATCAGCGACTTCAATCAGCGTGACACGGATGACATTCTGTCCATCGAATGTGCCTCGCAGCAATTCTTCGGACAACGGATCTTCGATGAAACGCTCGACGCTGCGACGGAGTGGGCGAGCACCGTAGTCCAGTCCGTCATCGACTTCACCCTTATCGATGATGAACCCTCGGGCTTCATCGCTGAGTTCCAGTCGCTTGCCACGTTCCTTAAGTCGATCGTAGACCTTCGCCAGTTCGATATCGACGATCTTCATCAGTTCGTCACGAGTCAGCTTGCGGAACACGACAACTTCGTCGAGACGACCAAGGAACTCCGGCTTAAACTGTCTCTGCAGTTCATGCATGAGGTTGGTCTTCATATCGTCATACGATTTTTGCTGATCGCGTTCACGCAGCGTATGCAGACCCATACTTCCACCGTGAGCCATCTTGCTCGCACCGGCATTGGTCGTCATGATCAGAATCACGTTTTTGAAGTCCACACGGCGACCGAAACTGTCGGTCAAATGTCCTTCTTCCATGATCTGCAGCAACATGTTGAAGACGTCCGGATGCGCCTTTTCGATTTCGTCAAGCAGCACCACGGCGTACGGTCGACGGCGAATCTTTTCTGTCAACTGACCGCCTTCTTCGTATCCGACATAACCTGGAGGGGCACCGATCAAGCGGCTGACATTGTGCTTCTCCATGTACTCGGACATGTCGATTTGAATCAACGCATCCTGATCGCCGAACATGAATTCGGCCAGAGTCTTCGCCAACAGCGTCTTGCCGACGCCGGTGGGCCCTGAAAACAGGAACACGCCAGTGGGCCGCTTCGGATCCTTCAGACCGCTACGGCTGCGTCGGACCGCTTTGCACACCTGAGTGATTGCCTGATCCTGGCTGATCACGCGTTTGTGCAGCTCGTCTTCCATCTGCAGCAAGCGCACAGCGTCTTCACTGGACAGTCGAGTCAGCGGAATACCGGTCATTTTGGCAACAACTTCGGCAACAACTTCGGCATCGACCACACCATCGGTCTGGCGTGATTTCTCGCGCCATTCCTCAGTGAGCTGATCCTTCTTCTTGCGAAGCTTGTCCGCCTGATCGCGGAACGAGGCCGCCTTTTCGAACTTCTGCTCGGCAACGGCTTCTTCTTTGGCTGTGTTCAGACGCTGGATTTCTTCTTCCAGCTCTTTTAGGTCCGGCGGACGCACCATGGATTTCAGCCGCACGCGGGCACCGGCTTCATCGATCACATCGATCGCCTTGTCCGGCAGACAACGAGCCGTGATGTAACGGTTGGACATTTCCACCGCAGTTTCCAGAGCGTCGTCGGTGATCTGCACGCGATGGTGCTCTTCGTATCGCTCTCGCAAACCTCGCAGAATTTCCACGGCCTGCTTCGCGGTCGGTGGCTCGACCATCACCGTCTGGAAGCGTCGTTCGAGCGCCGCGTCTTTTTCAATGTACTTGCGGTATTCGTCCAGTGTCGTGGCACCGATGCACTGGATTTCTCCGCGGCTCAATGCTGGCTTCAGTACGTTGGACGCATCAATCGCGCCTTCCGCACCACCGGCACCGACCAGCGTGTGCAACTCGTCGATGAACAGAATCGTATTGCGTGCCCGACGAACTTCGTTCATCACGGCTTTAATACGTTCTTCGAATTGTCCACGGTACTTCGTTCCGGCGACCATCATCGCCAGGTCGAGCACAATGATGCGGCGATCGGCCAGGATGTCCGGAACAGATCCATCGACCACCATCTGCGCGAAACCTTCGACGATGGCTGTCTTGCCAACGCCTGCTTCACCCAACAAAACGGGATTATTCTTCTGGCGACGGCAGAGGATCTGAATCACGCGTTCAATTTCACGTTCGCGGCCAATGACCGGATCAAGCTTTTTCTGCTTGGCAAGTTCAGTGAGGTCGCGACCGAAGCTATCGAGCGCCGGCGTCTTGCTGCGGCTGGCACCTTTCTGCGCCGCTCCGCCAGTCCCGGCTCCGCCACGTTCTTCAGATCCGGATTCGGCAGATTCCATTCCGTGTCCCAGGAGGTTCAGCACTTCGTCGCGGACATCTTCCAGTTTCATGCCGAGATTCATCAGCACCTGAGCCGCCACGCCTTCCTGTTCGCGAAGCAGTCCCAGCAACAGGTGTTCGGTGCCGACGTAGTTGTGGTTGAGATGCTTCGCTTCATCCATCGCGTACTCGATGACTTTTTTCGCACGCGGTGTCTGAGGCAGTTTGCCCATGGTCACCATGTCCGGCCCGGTCTGGACGATCTTTTCAACTTCGATGCGGATCTTGCGGAGATCGACATCCAGATTTTTCAGGACGTTGGCAGCAACGCCAGAGCCTTCCTTGACCAGCCCCAGCAGAATATGTTCTGTGCCAATGTACTCATGATTGAATCGCTGAGCCTCCTGATTGGCCAGCTGCATTACTTTCCGAGCACGATCTGTGAATCGTTCGTACATTCGACTTCCTCGTTTCGAATCTGCCTACAAATCTGTGCGCACTTTGCAGCCGTGCCCGATGCATGACTCTTTAATAGCCGTTCCCGGAAAGCATTTGCCCCCCGCGTTTGGCCGTTGCCCAGCAACGTACGCTATGAAAAATCAATCAATCTTAAAACGCCGAAATTTGGCGATCTTGTCTAAGTGTAGCGCCCAGTAAGATGAAACTGAGTGGATTCTGTCCCAGTTTTAGCTGACAAACTGAATAAATCTGCTTTTTCAGTCCTTTCCAGGTTCTTCGCCCCGCCAATCGTCCACGATTATTTGTGTCCAACGAATCAAAAACCCGGCAAATCAAGCGCGCCGGGCGAATCCTGATCAAATCAACATGCCAGGTTGACAGCTCAACTGCTTTCTTCCCGACGGTCACCAATTCTGCGAAAACTGTGCCGAACTCACGGCAGGTTTGGTTTGCTCCGGCAAGGATTCTGGTTTTAGACGTCAAAACAGATGATTCCACAACACCTTCAGGCGGATTGTTTAGAATTGCTTCAGCCAGTCCTCGTGGCTCAAATTTCATGTGCAAGATGGCATGTACTTCGGTTTGATTAAATCCACTGCCGTGCCACCACAGAGTCATGAAGTCCACGAAAACGATTCTGAACAGTAGCAATTGGGCGGCTTTCTCGACATATTCTCCGCTGCCAATGGACTGTCCGCCCACAATTCCCGCCGGAATCCCCGCCCCATGAAAACTTTGTTCGTTCAAATCACCGTCCTGCTGATCATTTCAGCAACTGCTGCAAAGATCACCGCTCAGGAGAAGCAGCCCGATCCGAATATTGTCGCCGCGAAGTCGGCCATCGAAATCTTAAATTCGGCCCAATGGTCGGATCTGTTTAGCGGCACAGATCTGTCCGGCTGGACCGGCGACACGGGTGGCTACGTCGTGGAAGACGGAATCCTTATCTGCAAGAAAGGCGGCAAAGAGCTGGCGACCGAGAAAGAGTACAGCGACTTCGCGCTGAACTTCGAATTCCGCCTCGAAGAAAGCGGTAACAACGGAATTGGCATTCGAGTCCCGAAAGACGGGCATCCGTCTCGCGACGGGATGGAGATTCAGATTCTGGACCACGATGGCAAGCTCTACCACGGCGACGCAGTGATGTCTGACGGCAAGTCGCAGACGCTTAGCTGGCTGAAGCCGTGGCAGTATCATGGATCGATCTATGGAATCTATCCGGCCAGAACGGGCTACCTGAAACCCGTGGGTGAATGGAATTCCGAAACCATCATCGCCATCGAAGATCACATCATCGTGATCGTCAACGGAGCCGTCGTCGTTGACGCCTTTCTCGACAACGTCACACCCGTCGATGGAGGCGTTCACAAAGGAATGAAAAATAAGACGGGACACATTGTGCTGGCGGGGCATTCGGATCGCGCCGAGTTCCGGAGTCTGAAGCTTGCTGATTACTCATCGTCGCCGACAAATCCAAAAACATCCGCCGACAACACGCCCCCTGAAGGATTTGCCGCGTTCTTCAACGGCACTGATCTCACCGGCTGGAAAGGACTGGCTCACGGCAACGCCAACGACCGCCATGCGTTGACCGGCTCGGCACTGGAAGAAGCCCAGGGGAAAGCCGACCAGGTAATGAAGGATCACTGGACCGTTGTCGATGGCGTCCTGATCTATGACGGCCAAGGCCAGAGCCTGTGTACGTCAAAGAACTATGGCGATTTTGAATTCTACATTGACTGGAAGATTCCCCCCGGCGCGGACTCAGGCATCTATCTTCGCGGAACGCCACAGGTGCAGATCTGGGATCCGTGGGACGCGCGGATGAAGGCGGGTGAGCCCAATCCGACGGATCCCGAACAATGGGTCACTCAATACTCCAACGGCCGCAACCTTGGTTCGGGCGGACTGTGGAACAATCGCCGCTGGCGAAACGCCCCGACAAAACTGGCCGATAAGAAACCCGGCGAATGGAATACGTTCCTGATCCGCATGGTGGGCGACAAAGTCACGATCTGGCTGAACGACCAATTGATCGTGGACCGCGTCGCTCTGGAAAACTACTGGGACCAGTCCGGCCTGACACCACTGGTCCGCGCCGATCAAATCGAACTGCAGCATCATGGCAGTGAACTCTTTTTCAAGAACATGTACATTCGCGAGCTGCCGTACTAATGAAAGAGTCTCAGCGTTCTGCGACTGAGAGACCCGCAAGTTGAAATCGACAGAGAACAGGAATTCGACGATGGCACACATCGAGCGCATCACACTGGACCCCGCGGTCATGGGAGGCAAGCCCTGCATTCGAGGTCAGCGCGTCACGGTCGGGATGGTTCTCGGCCTTCTTGCATCAGGGCGGTCTCGTGATGAGATACTGAGAGCGTACCCATATCTGGAAGCAGAAGACATCGATCAGTGTCTGGCTTATGCGGCGTGGCGAATGGAAGAACGTGATATGCCGCTGGCGACGTCATGAAGATTCGCATGCTGATCGACATGAACCTGTCACCGGAATGGGTTCAAGAGTTCTCAAGACATGGCATCGTTTCTGAGCACTGGTCGGTCGTAGGCAACCCTGGTGCCTCGGATCGTGAGATCATGGAATGGGCTCGAATTCGCGGCTATGTTGTTTTTACGCACGACCTTGATTTTGGAGCGATGCTTGCTTTGACGCAGGCATCCGGACCAAGTGTTATTCAGGTTCGGGGACAAAATGTGTTGCCCGACCATATGTCGGCTCTTATTCTTCAGGTGCTCAGACAGCACGAGTCTGATCTGGCGAGCGGTGCATTGATTACGGTGGATGAATTGAAATCCCGAGTGCGAATACTTCCAATTTGAGGTGAACGTCGGCTGAATGCTTTTTCCTCGAAAAGATTGCGTACTGGAGCAACAAAGTATCGCTATCATTCCACTCAAAGGGAACTCGATTCCACCGCCAGC
This sequence comes from Planctomycetales bacterium, assembly GCA_038214195.1. Lineage (GTDB taxonomy): Bacteria > Planctomycetota > Planctomycetia > Planctomycetales > Planctomycetaceae > SXXK01. Next base: position 3,367 of record JBBQSE010000070.1, on the reverse strand, counting down.
TGCATCCAGAAAGACGATGATGATTCCACATGCAGTATCTCGACGCAAGATGTTGACCGCTTCCGCGACCGGGTTGGCGGCGCTGCCAGGATCTAGTCTCGCGCGAGTCCTCGCGGAACAGCGAGAGAGTTCCAGTGATGGGCGCACGGGCAAAGCGAAATCAACGATCTTGTTTTTCCTTTGCGGCGGCGCATCACATCTTGACACCTGGGACACGAAGCCCGGCGCGCCGCTCGAATATCGCGGGCCGTTTTCGCCGATCGCCACGAGCGCTCCAGAGGTGCGGCTGTCGGAGCACCTGCCGATGCTGGCTCAGCAGGCGCATCATCTGGCGGTGCTCAATTCTGTCGGTAGTTCGGTCAATACAAACGATCATCACGCCGGTTACTACTACAATCTAACTGGGCATGTTCCAGATGCGACGTTTTTGACACTCGCCAACAACCGGACTCCGATGCCGACGGATTGGCCGTTCATTGGAAGTGTGGTTGCCTCGAAACGTGAACGGAACGGCGACCTGCCGAACGCGATTACGCTGCCACACAAGCCAAGTAAATTGCCGTACACGCGCCCCGGTCAGTTTGCGGCTCGGATCGGCATCGAACACGACCCGCTGTACTTGCAGGGAAGCCTGACGGAACCGTTGCGATTTCAGGCACCGTCGCTGGAACTTTCCGCCGGGATGAATTTGAGTCGAGTCGATGCCCGCCGCGAACTGCTGAAGTCCATTGACGCCGCTCGGTTCGAATTTGAATCGGCTCAGAAAGCCGGTCGCTGGAATCGACAGCAGGAGCGAGCGTTCTCACTGCTCACAGCGTCGAATACCGCGTCGGCCTTTGATGTCGGACAGGAACCCTTGTCGCTGCGGCAGCGATACGGCGAAACGGTCAACGGCATGAGCCTGCTGCTTGCACGTCGCCTCGTGGAAGCGGGCGTGCCGTTTGTCACGGTCTTCTGGATGGAAGATGAAAAACGACTGGCCAAGAAATGTGCCAGCGCCGGAGGATGGGACACGCATGGGAACAACTTCCACTGTTTGAAGGAAGACCTGCTGCCGGAATTTGATCGCGCATTTTCGGCGCTGATCGAAGATCTCGCTCAAAAGAATTTGCTGGACGAAACGCTGCTCATGGTTACCAGTGAAATGGGCCGCACTCCGAAAATCGGTGATCCGCGATCCGGCGGCATCAACGGCGCGGGCCGAGATCACTGGACGCACTGCCTGACCGATTTGCTGGCGGGCGGCGGAATACGCGGCGGTCAGACTTACGGCTCCAGCGATCGATTGGGGGAATATCCCAAAGACAACCCAATCACGCCAGCCGATGTGGCTCATACGGTCTACCATGCGATGGGACTCCGCGACCTCCAGGCCACCGACGAACAAGGCCGCCCATTCAATCTGCTGGATGCCGGACAGCCATTGTATTCGTTGTTTTGAAATCAACGTATGGCTTAGGTGAACATCGCCACTTTCGTCGTTAAGTCCGGGCCACTATCAGGGTTATTGTGAATCCGAAATGAGGCGGCCATTTGACAGTGGCGACAAGTGAACTGTCGATCCGCAGATTCTCCAGAGACTTCCTCCGATCATGAAAAACCTCTTTCGCAAACTGCTGGGTGATCGCGGGGAACGGGCGGCGGTAAAGTATTTGAAGCGACTGGGGTACCGAATTCTTGCGAAACAATTCCGCAACAACTTTGGCGAAGTGGACATCATCGCTCAGGATGGCCAAACGGTGGTTTTCGTGGAGGTAAAGACTCGATCATCCACTGAAGACGGCCAGCCCTTTGACGCGGTCGATCGCCGCAAGCAGGAAAAGATCACTCGTGTCGCACTCGCGTGGCTCAAACAATACGGGCGGCTGGAACAGTCTTCGCGTTTTGACGTCGTCTCCATCGTATGGCCGGGCGACAGCCGCGAGCCGCAGATTCAGCATTTTCAAAACGCGTTCGAAGCAACGGGTCGAGGTCAGTTCTTCAGTTAGCTCGAGTGAAACAGCGAAAGCATCCGCACGGCAGTCAGTCCAAGCACGACGCCGACGACGTTGGCCAATGCATCGCGAGGATCGCAGGACCGACCTGGCACAAACGCCTGAAGTCCTTCGATCAGGAAGCTGTATGCCAGCACAGCCAGCACGGCGAATGGTGGAATCTCGCGAGATGTAACCAGGCAGAGACTGAGCACGGTCATTGAAAACACGGCAAAGACGAATGCATGCTTCAACATGTCGCTCACGCTGCTCACCCAATTGAGCGAAGTGTCACGGACAACGGCCAGCGGATCCGGCGTCAACAAACCCCATGTCACAAAAGCCATCTGGCAAAGGCACAGGAGCACATGCGCGATATTCCGAACGCGAGAAGGGGACAGGGTTGCATCGTTACGGAGCACGATCGGAATCCAAAATCTGGCATTGCGGCACGCGTCCATGCGTGATTTCGTGCAAATGAATTTGTCCCAGGCCATCGGGACAAGAACTCGTTATCTCCTAAAACACTAGCTCGCTGGAGAAAGCACACCTGCGTCTCGCGACAGAAGACGAACCATGAATACGTGAAGTGTGTTTCGCCTTGTCGTCCAGATCGCAGGATCGCTGCTGTCAGAGTTATCGTCAGTACGAGCCCAGGCATTATTCGCAGCGCAATCCGAATCGGCCAGCGATTATTTGGCAAATACGTACGGTCGCCGCAGTTGAAAAATGGCATCTCAGCATGTGGCGTGATCGTCAGAATCGGAATCGCTCCACCACACCGCCCGGTTTTTGCCCAGTGTTGCGTTAGGGCAGCATGTCGTTACGTCCGGACATCGCTTTATGGGGTATGTCATTTGATACGTGGCAGAATCTACCCATTTTCCGCCAGGCCGCAGAATCGACACGACCGTTCCTGAAGCATCAGCGCGGCTCCGTGTCGGAGAAGCGACGTACGTTTTGCCGACGGCAGACGGCAGGCCTGGCTGAGTTCTGAAGTCAGAAGTTCTTCGGAGAACGTCATGTCGGTTTCGACACTGCGGTCCGTCAAAAAATCCAATCGTCTCATGCCAGTGCTGACGCCTCTGTACAACGCGCGGCACGAGTCGTTTATTGCGCACGTCGATGGAACCTACCGCTGCGGCACGGAAGCGGAATGTGAATTCTTGCTGGAGTCTCGGGAAGCGGAACCAGCGTATTGCGTTTTTGAGCGACGCGCCGCTTCGTTCTCCGTGACTCGCCTGCATGGCGGCGTCTGGATCAATGATGTGCCTGTGCGTGGCCGCTGTGAATTAAGTGACGGCGACGTGATCACTTTGGGGCCGCTGTCGTTTCAATTGAGTTTTGACGAAGCCCAAACGCATCCCGATCAGAGGACGTTTCTCCCGCCGGTC
>JBBQSE010000069.1:0-23331 GCA_038214195.1 Planctomycetales bacterium | reverse complement strand
GTGACGGCCATGAACGAGACACCACCGATAACGGCGATTGCCGAAATCCCCCGAGTTCGGACTTCGGAATCAATTTCAGATTCTGAATCAGCAGTGTGCCAAACAAGAACGGCAGGGTCTGGTGTGCTGCCGTTCAAGATGCCATTGGAGTTATTCAGAACCTTTAGGAACCCGGCACGAGGAAATTTGGTGAAATCGGTAACCCGGGATTCCGGAGAAACAGTCGATCAACCTGCATCGACATTGATGGAAACCACTGCGAATAGTTCAACGGTCACGGCGGAGTCATCAACAGGACTATTGCTGCCCGTCGTTCTTGCGATTGCTTTTGTATGTGTCTGCGCGGCGGCGGCAATCGTATGGTTCCGAGCTGCCGTCCGGCGAGGCGTCCTGTTCGATCAATTGTCCGAACGCGTTCGGCAACTTGAGGAAGAACTGGCTGATCGCGATGGGAAAATCGAACGACTGACGTCAAGGCTGACCGAAGATAGTCAGGCTTTCAATCAGACTCAGCCAATTGACAATGTCGAGGACACGCACGGCGACGAGGAATCGCGGAACAGCAAGGAATCGCAACCAGCACACGATGAGCTGCCGAATGAATGTAGTGACTTTCAGCCGCGGACGGAGCAAGTCGCAGAGCCGCTGGCTGAGGCTCGCTCCAGTCTGAAGGCCGCTCGCGAACAACTTGACCGGCACATGCAACAGCACTTATTGGATCCGGACGCCATTGCAGATCAACTCTCGGCAGGTCCCATCGCATTTGCAGCCGCACCAGACGCATCCGCCACCGCACCAGAGACATGCAATATCGCGTTGCCAAAAGAATCCGATCTCATTCGGTCGGAATTCTCGGACTTGTTCGAAATACATAACGCCACAAACGGGGAATCCACAGTCACTGAGCCATCGGTGCCTACAACGGCGGATGAAAATTTTGTCAGCGAAGCTCAGCGAGAGAATGAGGCGCATGTCAATTCGGTAAATGATTACCTGACGCATCTGCTTGAGCGGTCCAAAGACGCCGGATCACAAGAGGCCATTCTGGTAAATCGACGCAAAGCCGAGAACTCTTATCGTGGGCCTGATCGCCGGTCATCTTCCGAGCCGCCCCGCAAATCAGTCGTATCCTTTCTTGATTCGTATCTGCAGGCGCATGGCGGTGAGCTTGCCGCCGCTGTTGAACGTCCTGTTGTGGCCGTCGAAGTGGAGCAACCAGTGGCTCCGGCGACGCCCGCAGCACTTCCAAGAAAGCCCATCGATGTTGAATCGATACGAAAGTCGATGACTTCGTTCCGCGCTGTGGCAATTCAATATGTGGAAGACGCCGTTTCAACTCACAACGTGCGGCAGGCCAAAGGGAAGATTGCCGTGCGCTCGATGTGGATCTGGATCGTATTTTTAATTTCCGCGCTGGTTATCGTGACTAACGTCGCGCAGGCGATTCGATTCAGCACGCTGAGTTGGCTGCTGGTGTCCGGTGTCGCACTTTCAATTGCTGAACTCGGGCTCCGCATGCAGCAGATCCGAAAGCAGCGGAAAATCAAGGCATCCGTGATTTCGCAACTTGTGGCGACGAAACGTCCCGGTCCTGTCCTGCAAACGGATGACGATTATGACGACCAGGTCATTTTGACTCAGGTCGCAGAGCCAGCATCTTCGCGAGTGTCTCCGCAAATTGCTGCAGAACATCCTCTGATGGCAAATTGATCTTCAGAGACTTCTGTCCATTTTCATCGGTCTCAGCGGCCGCCGTCAACTGGTCGCGCAACTGAGTGACGGTTTCCGTAGCCGGAGCACTGCCGGAATCGGGCAGCATCTGCGATAAGAATCCAAACGCCGCCGTCAGCAGCTGTCCGCCCGCGTTGGCCATGTTGTCGCGTCTTGCCGTCAGACGCGCGGCCTCGGCTTCTTTTTCACGTTTCAGACTTTCGTCCGTGTGACCTTCCGGGATCGCTCCCAGCAGAATTTCGAGTCGGGACTTTAGTTCATCCATGTTGCCCTTCAAAATCACTTTACTGATTTCGGAATCATAGTCCAGAGCCGCCATCGCCAGCTCCTTCTTCTGGCCGATGGTCGTCAGCAGCTGTTCTTCCATCGTCTCCTGCGTCACCAGGATAAACACGTTGACGGGACGTTTTTGACCCATGCGGTGGGCCCGCGCGATCCGCTGTTCGAGTACCGCCGGATTCCAGGGCAGATCAACGTTCACGACGGTGTCCGCAGCCTGCAGATTCAGACCAGTACTGCCGGCGTTCGTTGACAGGAACACTTTGCACTTCGGATTTGTCTGGAACTCATTGACGATCCGCTGGCGATCCTTCTGCGGAACCTTGCCCTCCAGTCGCACGAAGGGAACCTTGCGTTTTTTCAGCATCGGCTCGATCAGATCCAGCATCCGCGTCCATTCGGAAAACACGACCGCCTTGTGGTCGGCTTCGACAAAGAGCTGTTCGAACAGTTCATCCAGCGTTTGCAGCTTCGATGAATAACCGGGGGCCTGCTTATCCACCAGAAACGTGCTGTCGGCTGCCATGCGACACATCAGCAGCGCCTGCCGCAGTTTGAGCAGATCCATTTCGCTGATGTAGGACTTGCGGGTGATGGATGCCACGATACGGAGATGCGTGCTGTGGAGGATTTTCTGTTCTTCGGTAGGCGGGATATGGATGAACTGTGTATTGCGCGGCGGCAGATCCTTCATCACCAGATCGCGCGTGCGGCGGAGCAAAATCGGCCTTAGCTTTTCCCGCAGTTCATCGAGATGCTGATAGCCCAGCACGTACCCTTTATCGTCGGTAATGCGGTAACGATTGAAGAAGCGAAAGCCGGGGCCAAGATGGCGCCCGTCAATGAACTGCACGACCGAATACAATTCATCCAGTCGGTTTTCCAGCGGCGTTCCGGACAGCACGAGCGCAAATCGAGACTTGAGGCTCTTGACGATGCGGGTTGTCTGAGCCTCCCAATTCTTGATCCGCTGACCTTCGTCCAGAATGATCAGATCCCATTTCGCCGATTCGATCGGCATGATGTCCCGCAGGACCTGTTCGTAGTTGCAGATCGTAAAGAACGCACCGTCCTGATACTGGGCCGCTCGATCTTCCGGGCGCCCCATGACGACTTGTTCGGTGCGATTGGAGAAGCGATGAATCTCATTTCTCCACTGCGATTTGAGCGACGTCGGACAGATTACCAATACCCGATTGATCCCGGCCTCGCGAGCCAGCAACTCGGCGACGCCCACGCCCTGAATCGTCTTGCCCAGTCCCATGTCGTCGGCCAGGATCGCGCGCCCGGCTCCGGCGGCGAAAGCAACGCCGTCCATTTGATACGGCAACAGTTCGGCCTTGAGGAGCGATGTCCGCAGCGGATGCTTCTCCGGATTTTTACGAATCTGTTTCACCAGTTCGGTCATTCGCTGTGCGAAAAGTTGCTGCTGAATGTATTCCTCCGCGTCCGGGAAAACGACGACAGGTTCGCCGAGTCCTTCCAGCTTGTCGATCCGGCTGAGCAGATCGCTCACGTTGGTGATGTCCACATCCCGGATTGGGCCGAGGATTTTTGCGGTCGAGTCGTCCAGTTTGTCCGGCGTGCCCAGTCGCAGGGCAAGTTCCACGCCGTACTTCAGATAGACGCTTGTTTCCTTCTGTTTTAGCTTGCGCTTGAAAGCGGCCGGTTCAAATCGCCGCCGAATTTTCTGAAGCGTGTGCAGAATGTGTTTGCAGGTTCCCAGCGTGTTGTCACGAAAATCGGGACAGGTGCAGTACGAATCGCCGCGATCCGGTCCCCGCAGCGCGACTCGATACGTCTTTCCGCTCATTTTGCTGGTGACGACATAATCGATCCACGGCGTCTTGCTGTTCTTGTCAACGGCCTCCACCGTCATCTTTTCGTCCTTCGCCCGCTGCTGCCGATCCGCCAGCGCGCGTTCGATCAATTGCTCTTCGGACAACGCTTCCACCGGCTGCCGTTCTTCCGGCGCGCGAGCCAGACCGAGTGCCGTTTTGGAATCCAGAATCAGCGACAGCGCAGTTCCCAGATGAGTACAAGGCACGTCACAGGAATCGCAGTTCAACAGCAGCCGTTTTTCCTTGTCCTGACGCATCGTGATCGTGACGATGACATCATCGGCTGGCAGTGCCAGGCGAAATAGATCGCCAACGATCGCCGCCTGTTCTTCGATATTTTCGACGACCGTTTTGCCGCCCGCGTACAGCAACTTCTTGCCTTCCAACGGTCCGCCAAGCAGGTCGCATGCCTGCAGAAACGTGAGTCGTGAAAGGCGATCTCGGAGGGTAAGATCGTTGGATTTCTTGACCTGTGTCGCCATGCTGTCGCTCCGTCTGTTGCGGCTGAAAAGAGTTGCGAGAAAACTTCGTGGGACTTTACCTCAGCGGTTTCAGCGTGACGAGTGACCCAGCGACCCGTTTTCCAGGAATGGCTGTTGATCTATACGCCAGTTGGATCTTCCCGAGAGATCGCCATGAATCCTCCGATAGCGTACGATGGACATTCCTGTCCGTCGTACGCACAAGAAGTCGGACAGGAATGTCCAACCTACTTGTGAATTCGATTCTACCGCTCGCCTTTGAGCCAGAGACCGCTACCTACTGCTTCTCAATGCGGTACAAATGCGTATCCGTCCGCAGAAAAATCGTGCTGTCCACAAACGCTGGCGTCGCCAGGGTTCGACCGTCGAGTTTGTTCGTGGCCAGAACTTTGAATTCCCGGCCGGGAGCGATGACGGTCGTCGTGCCTTCTTCATCCAGCAGATAAATTCGACCATCGGCGAATGTCGGCGAGGCCGAAAAGTTCCCGCCGAGACGTTCCTGCCAGTGCTGTTCGCCAGTCACGGCGTCCAAACAGGTCGCGATGCCACCGTCGTTCACCAGATAAAGTTCATCGCCGATCAACAGTGGAGACGGATTCAGCGGCGCGGCTTTTTTCATGTTCCACGCGAGATGCGATTCCGTCACGTCACCAGAGCCATCAATGCGGACCGCAAAGAACTCCGGCCGGTCGTAGCCTGACGTGATAAACACCAGTCCCTTGCCAACCACCGGACGCGGCACATTGGAATAGCCGTCGTACATGAACCACCAGTATTCATCGCCGTTGCGCGGGTTGTAGGCCACGATACTATCGGCTCCGCAGCTGAGCAGTTGCACGGTTCCATTGTTGTCAATCAACAGCGGAGTGGTATAGGCCATCGGCACGTTCGATTTGCCTTCGAGCCGATCCGCGCCAATGTGTTCGCGTTTCTTCTGCCAGCGAATCTTGCCTGTATTTTTGTCGAGCGCCACGACGAACTGAATGTCTGATCCGTCGCAGTTCAGAATCAGCAGGTCTTCGAAAATCACGGGCGAGCCGCCTGGACCGTGGCGGTGATCGTGTTTGAGCTCCTGTGTGCTCCAGACGATTTTGCCGTCGGTCGTCAGGCACGCGGTCCCGTGCGCGCCATAGTGAACGTAAACTCGATCGCCTTCGATCAACGGGGTCGGAGACGCATGGCTGTTCTTGGAATGCACGCCGCCGGGATTCTCCAGCGTGAAGATTTCGACGTCGTGCAGCGTCTCTCCGGTTTTCCGATCCAGCGCGATGGCCCGCAGAGACTTGCCGCCATCGAGTGCCGTGGTCAGCCAGATTTGATTGCCCTGAATCGAGGGTGACGACCAGCCAAGTCCCGCGATCGGAACCTTCCAGGTAATGTTTTCCGTTTCACTCCACGTCAGCGGCAGATTCTTTGCGTCCGAATGCCCCTGGCCACCCGGTCCGCGAAACTGAGGCCAGTCGGCGGCGCTCGCGCGTGGCTGCAGGATTGCAGGACAATTGATCCAACCGACAACGCACAACATCAGCATGAAGCGTTTCAAGGCGCGAACTCCTGGCGGGAAAGCAAAATGGCGGAGCCGCTATCGTGATGATTCGCAATCCGGAATGCAAGGCAGCGCCGGGCGCGGGCGGAGTGTTGCCAGTCGGCAGGAAGCCCACAACTGGCCTACGACCCCAGCCAGCCGTTTTTGGAGACTGATGATCCCTCAAGACTCGAAGATGAACGTTCCTGTCCATCGCCTCGTCTGTCAATGAATCCCGTCGAATCCTGCAATGGTTGCGGGACTTCCACATGAATTTCCTGCAAGGCTCGAATCGAATGCGACGCGTGAACGTATCCGCGCACGGAGCGGACAACCCAGCCTGAGACCGCTCCGCGTGTGGTATCAACGGCGGCATTTCTGTCAGGCAACGCAAGCAGAGCGAAGAACCGCATGAAACCAGACGCCACGAAGAGCGTCAGGTAGCCGTCCATTCCACCGCCCATTGTTTTCAGAATGAATCCACCGATCAGCGTGCCAGCCACCATCGCTGCGGAATTACCAAGGTTGTACAGCGTCAGCACGGCAACCCGGCGCTCACTTGGAATCTGCCTGAAGAATTGAAGCAGCATCGCCAGTTCGTAACAGCCCCACACCAGACCACTCAGAATCTGGATTCCCGCCAGACACCACACATTCTGTGAGAGGTACCAAAACGCGCTGATCGGCACGATTCCGACGCTGCCAACCCACAGCAGACGATCCGAGCCAAATCGATTGGCAAACCGCGCGGCCCAGGGAAGCGACAACATCTTCCCGAAAAATCCAAGGGACAGCAGCCCCATGTATTCGACCCACGACAGGTGCAGAATTTGGAGCATATACGGATTAAAATACGGGCCGGACACGTGGACCGCCGTCTGAATCGCCATGAGAAACAGAACCAGTCTGCCTGCGGCCCCCGGTCGTCGGATTGCCTGCAGAACAGCCATCAGTCGCTCCTTCGCGGGAACGATTTGCGGCTCGGGTTCAGACTCAGCCGCTTCGAGAGATTCCTGTTCGTCGGACGGCGTCTGAGTCGTCTCAGTCTGCCGCGCCAGCATCGATGCTGACACGAAGCGACCGATCGCGCCGATGCCGAAGAGCACGGCGAAGATCGCGACTGTCATCTCGTGTGCGACAGACCATCGCAGAAACAGGCCTCCGGAAATCAGTCCGAGCAGAACACCCACATGACACAGGCGGCTGCGACGAGCGAAAAATCCGCTGCGAATTTTTTGCGGGACGAGAAATTCAACCCAGGTATTCCATGCTGGTCCGGTGGAAAGTCCGGCCGCCCAGTAGAGTGTCGCCGGGATAAACACGGCCCACGCCGGAACATGTGGCATTAACGCCATGCTCATCAGCACCAACATGCTGCAGGCCTGCAGCGACGCCGTTGTCACGACAAATCGGCGATACGAATTCAGCCGTTGCAGCAGCATCGGAGCCAAAAGCTGCAGAATGCTGCCCAGCAACACGGGAACAGTAGCGATTAAAGCCGCGTTAATTTGGCCCAGGCCGCGTGCCAGGACAAACGCTGGCAGGTATGTTTCCGCAATGCCAACCATTACGCTGAACGAAAACCCGTCAGCGTTCATCGCTTTCAGGTTTCGATGCAGAGTTTTTCGACGGGGAACAGTGTGAGCCTGCATGATCATCAGAGGTAATTGCTCCGTTTTTCGGAGCTACCATGATTCGACGCGAAAATACGCATCCTTTGTGAAGTTCATGATCCGCAATCTTAGGCTCCACGCGCGAATTCGTATCTGAAGAAACGATTCCTCGCAATCACTTTTTATCGACTTTCGCTGCCGCAGGACACTTCGCCGCCGATTTCCTCAAAACGACAATTAGTGCTTGCCGAAGCGAGTCGTATAGCAGCAAATCCTGCAGATATTCCGGGCCTCGATCCATACCTTCTTGTTCGATTAGCGAACTGTTCATAGGATCTGCGTCGTTAAGCAGACTACTTGTTCCGAGGCTCCAGCCTCCCGTCACCACCGTGGAGGCAGAGCCTCCGTGGCAGTTCATTCCAGGGCTGGAGCCCTGGAACGAGGTCATCAAGGACATTTTCCCATCCGCAGCGCGATTCCAGACGTCTTTCGCACCAGTAACGCCAGTTCCCCTGAGCGCACAACCGTCGAACGCCCGGCGTTTCGAGCCCCGCTGTGCTATGGCCCACTGCCGCTCGAAAGTCGCTATCTGCTCTCGCCGCTCGCGGGATTTACCACGCTGCCTTTTCGCCGCATCGTCCGCCGGATCGGCGGAGTTGGACTGGCGACCACGGATCTCGTCAATTCTCGTGCGTTGCTCAGTCGCAACGAACGCACGATGCACATGGTCGAAACGCATCCGGAAGATCGGCCGTTCGCGGTTCAGATTTTTGGCAGCGAACCGACTGTCATGGCTGAGGCATCGCAACTGCTCGTGGAACTCGGCGTCGATTCGATTGATATCAACATGGGATGCCCCGTCAATCGCATCGCTGGCGCTGGCGCGGGTGCGGGCATGATGTGCAACATTGATGGCACGCTGAAGCTGGTGCAGTCGGTTGTGGAATCCGTCTCCATCCCGATCAGTGTCAAGATGCGACTGGGCTGGGACAGCGAAAATTTGTCGGCCCCCTTCTTCGCAAAGCAGTTTGAACAAGTCGGCGTGGCAGCCGTCGCCATTCACGGCCGCACCCGCGAACAGGGATTCAGCGGCAGTGTTTCACTCCCCGGCATCAAAGCGGTCGTTGATGCGGTGAAACGCATCCCGATCATCGGCAATGGCGATATTCGCAACGTCGCGGATGCTGCGCGGATGCTCAGGGAAACCGGCTGCCACGGCGTTTCCGTCGGCCGCGCCGCGCTGGCGAATCCGTGGATCTTTCGACAACTGGCCGAATGGGAGCAGACGGGCAGTTTCAACCCAGCTGGCACCTTTGACGAGCGCCTGCAGCTCATGCTCCAACAATTCGCGTGCCTTGAAGAACGTCACGGCAGCGAACGTGCCATCATCCTGTTTCGCAAGATGGCGCACTGGTATCTGAAAGGCATGCGAGTTCTGAAACGCCTGCGCGGCGACTTCCAAAAAATCCGCACCAAAGACGAAATGAACGCCGCCATCGCCGAAATCGAGCAATCCGGCCCCATCGACGGGAACCGCAGCGGAGTCCTGACCGATGTCCAGATTCCCGTGCCGAGCGGGCCGGTGGACAAGTGGTAACTGGCCGGAATCGTCGCTCATACCACGAGCTTCGTCGTAGACCGAAAACACGTTGTGACCGATTGCCATTGACCATGCTGAAGGTTGCAGATCTGAGGACAGATCTGCCTACGTAGTCCGACCTGTCTCAGGTCGGATTCCTTCGGCGGGGTTAAATAGTTGACAGACTCGGTTCTGCCGCTCGCCCCGGCGGCATGAAACTAGTGCCGGATAAGGATTGCGACGCAAAGAACAAACACGCCTGAATGTCCTCCGATGTCAGACCATCGTATTCCGCCAGCAGTTCTTCAATTGAAATCCGCCCCGTCGTTGCTTTTGCATCGAACGTGAGCCACAATCGTGGCTGGACTGACACTGGCCTCAGTGAATCAGTTCGGCCAATTCGAACCTGCAGGACGTTGTGGACTCATGTCGGAAAATCAAAAGACTGTCGTGTTAATCGAGGATGATCGGGACATCTCAAACACCATTCAGGCTGTGCTGGGAGGGGCGGGTTACAAAGTCTATTCCGCGAACAACGGACAGGATGGTCGCCGCCTGATTCAGACTCACAAGCCTGACCTGGTGCTCACCGACATGATGATGCCGCGAATGGGCGGATTTCCGGTGCTGGAGTTTCTCGCGGAATTGCCTGATGCTCCGCCAGTCATCATGATGACTGCCAATGAAGGCAGCCGACATAAGGCCTACGCCGAAATGCTGGGTGTTGTGGACTACCTCCGCAAGCCGTTTGCAATGGAAGTGATGCTTGAATCCGTCGCGCGAGCGATCGCTGGCGGGGAATCGTGACACACGTCCAATTTTTCGGTCGACCAACGATTCTTTGAACGACAGGATTTGCAAAATGTTACATGCCGTCATCATGGCCGGTGGCAGCGGGACTCGGTTCTGGCCTCAAAGCCGCAAAAAGACACCCAAGCAATTACTGCGTCTGGCGGGCAGCCGCACCATGATCCAGCAAACCGCGGATCGCTGCCGTAGCTGGGTGGATTCCTCGCGCGTGTGGGTTGTCACAAACGAAGTTCAGGCGGCAGCCACGATCGCGCAGTTGCCGGAAGTTCCGCCGGGGAACGTGCTGCTGGAACCGGCCGCCCGGAATACGGCTCCCTGTGTTGGACTGGCGGCAATCCAGATCCTTGAACAGGATCCGGACGGTATCATGTTTGTCCTGCCAGCGGACCACGTCATTGAAACCGACGAGGCGTTTGCCGCAGCCGCTCACAAAGCCGTCGCCGCTGTCGAAGAAGACGCCTCGCGGCTTGTGCTCTTCGGAGTTATCCCCACGTTCGCCGCCACGGGCTATGGCTATATCGAGCGCGGTGATGTTGTTTCCGCTGAGGAACCTCGGCTGTACCGTGTGAGTGCGTTTCGAGAAAAACCGCATCGAGATTTGGCGGAGGAGTACATCCGTGACGGTCGATTCTTCTGGAACTGCGGAATCTTTTGCTGGAAAGCTCAGACGATCATCGATCTCCTGGAACAGCATGAACCTGAACTTCACGCCGGTCTGATGCGCATCGCAGATGGCATTCGCAACGACGGCGGCAGCGATATCATTGCAAAAGAATTCCCCAGCCTTAAAAGCATCTCCATCGACTACGCCGTGCTGGAACGCGCTCAGAATGTCGTCGTGATCGAAGCTCCGTTTCGCTGGGATGATGTCGGCAGCTGGTTGTCGTTACCACGCCTGAATGGCAGTGACTCAGACGGCAATACGATCGACGGACCATTTTGCGGCGTCGATACGCAAGGCTGCATTGTTCGCACGACGGACGATCACCTGATCGCCACACTGGGACTGCGGAATGTGATCATCGTTCATACGGGCGATGCCACGCTGGTGGCCGATGCGGCGCAGTCGGAACGGATCAAAGAGATTCTGGCCCGGCTTGAGACGCAGGATCGCCGCGAGTATCTGTAGCCCGGTCAGCCCATTTCGGCAGATTTGGCAGCGAGCGGTCGAGATTGCAGCCCTTCCCCGCCGTGCCCATTCGCGAAATCGCCAAAACCGCCGAAAGTCGATCATGATCGGCGAACAGTTTTGGCGGCTTTGCTTCACGATCGCATCGGCATGTTGACGGCGGCGACAGGAACTGAGACGCTGCCAGGATCAGGTGAAAGTCCGTGCATATGTTGCATGGTCCCGCGTCTGATTCCTTTCCAGATCCTGTCTTCGCAACGAGCAGAATCGGTTCTCACCCGACACCACTCGATCGCCCACCATAATCTCTCTTCCTCCGAGTTCCATCGCCGGGACGACGCCATCCGCAGAGCCATATCGCTCCGTGAATGCCGTCTCTTTGGCAGGAGTCTCCTTATGCAGTTCACAAAACGACTACACGCTGCCCTGCTGATTGCCGGTCTCTCGGGACTGTCGCTGCCCGGTTGCGCGACTTCTTTGTTTGACGCCGGGATGTTGAAAGCTGCCGCGCTGAAGCCAGCCCTTATGGACGGTCATCTCGCGGAAAAACGCGCGCTGACTCAGTTCACGGATTCTTTAACCGAAGACAACGAAAAAGCCTTTCGTCGCTGTGTATCAACTCGATTCGAACAGCGCGCGATGCGATCACCGGACGCCTGGAAGGATCTGGAAATCGTCAAGCTGCCCAAGACCAAACTCGAGATAGAAGACAGCACAGCTGCAGATGCAAACACGTTTGAGACCATTGCCAAGGACGAAAAAGGCACCCGGTATCAATTCAAGATCGTGCGCGATCCGCAAAAACACACCTGGGTCGTGGACGACATATTGCTGCGTCAAAAAAAGAAAGGCACCCGCTCAACAAAGTCTGCTGCGGAAGTCATGGACCTGCTGCTGACCGTGCGGGAATTCACCGACACCTGGCAGAGTCGCGATCGATCGGCCATCCTTCAGGCGGCCTCCAGCAGTCTGCGTGAGCCCCTGGAAACCCTGCCTGAAGCGTGGCTGGATCGCCTTGTGGAACGTGTCGCGTCGGAATGCGAAGCGGGAATGGCGCGACGTCCGGAAGTTCAGATGAATGATTCGGATGCCGTCGTCAAGATGCCGGCAAAGAATGGCTTCTTCCTGATGAAAGTCCTTCGCGAAGATGACCAGTGGCTGTTTTCGGACGTCGAAGTTCGGCAACGCAAAACAGACGATCATCCCGGATCGATTCTGCGGCAGGCTCGCGCTCTTAACGCTGTGTCCCAATTCTTCGACGCCTACGCTAAAGAAGACAAAGATGCCCTCAAGCTGCTCAGCGACGAACACTTCTTCGGTACCTCACTGGAAATCGGCGATCTGTCGATGATCCCCATGCCATCCAGCGAACACGCTCCGGATGACTTTGAGATTCGTTCGTTCTCCGGCCAGTTGACCATTATGGTCCCGGACAAGACACAGATCGTGCAGCTGGATCTGACAACGCCGCAGTCCAAAGACCGCAAGGCCTCTCAGCAAACTGTCGAAGGCACAGTCGAGACTTCGTTCGTCGTCCGCGACATTACAATCTACGATCGCCAGACACGTAAACAGCAAAAACTGGAATCGGCATTCACCGCGCCAGCTCGCGCGATGCTCTTTGTTTCCTCACTGCACGATCAGAATCTGCCAATTCTGAAGCAGCTTTCCACGGCGGAGTTCTCTGAAGGAACATGGAACCGTATCGATCCAGGTCTCGTGTCGTATCTGTCGCTGTCGCAAGTCCCCGGCGGAGTGTTGACACTTCACAACACCGATGTCCGAGGCGACACGACAGAAATGGAATTCATGTCCGACGATGGCCGGATTTGCAGCATCATCATGCGAAGCGAAAATGGAACGCTGAATGTTGATGATGTCCAGTATCCGAATTCTGTCGCACAAGTCGCATCTCTTAAAAATCACCTGCAACTGACCGTGCCGATTGTCGAACTGGCGGCCGCATGGCAAAAGCAGGACATGTCGGGCGTCAAACGCACATGCTCCATGGATTTCAATCGGCTGATCTGGAGCAACCTGAAATCACTGCCGACTGAATTCGACCGCTTGCCAAACATGCTGCTCGTGCCGGTCGAGTCCATGACGCAGACCGATGCACAGGCTGTTGTTGAGCTGGTTAACGATGAACACCAACCGGTCAGTGTTCGACTGCTGAAGGAAAACCGAGCCTGGGTCGTCGATGAAATCGCAATCCACGGATCGAACGGCGTGGTTTGCAACGTTCGACAGGATCTCCGCCGTGAAATCGCTCAGCGTTTTCTGGATAACCCAGACGGAGGCATTATGCAGGCCGTTGGTGAATCACCGGCAGACGGCTCCTCCGGCATTGTCCATGCCGGCGGCATCTCTGAGCAACCTCGCAAAGGCAACCTGACACTTCCCTCCAGCGCAAGGCCAGCCAGCCAAACCGCAATGCTGCCGCCAGGGATCGACATGACGCCTGCGCCAGCACGATCAACGACAGCCTCATCAAATGGCATCATGCAGTTCGGTCCGGGCAGCCAGAATGCCGCTCCTAAAACTGCTGCCGCGATACCCGTTGCCCAAAAGCCTCATCTCAAAAATCCGGCCTCGACGGAAGAACATAACGGCGTGGTGTATTTCAACGGAGCGCCAGCAATGGCGGATGAAGAATCGGAGCCAACAGCTCCGGTTCAGACAACAAATTCGCTCGGCGACTTCAGCAAGCATCCGATTGAGATCCCAGGCGAGCGAACACCGCACTAAACAGACCGTGATGATCGTATCAATGTCGAAAATGCCGCATGCCAGTGAAGATCATGGCAATGCCGTGTTCATTGCAGGCGGCGATGACTTCGTCGTCGTTCTTTGAGCCGCCAGGCTGAATGGCGGCTTTGATTCCGGCTTTCGCAGCCGCATCGATGCCGTCACGGAACGGGAAAAAGGCGTCTGAGGCCACCACGCCGCCCTGACTGCGATCACCGGCCTTGTACGCCGCAATCATTGACGAATCCAGACGACTCATCTGCCCTGCCCCGGCACCCAGCAACATGCCGTCTTTGGCAAATACGATCGCGTTTGATTTCACGTGACGACACACTGCCCAGGCAAACTTCAAATCCGCCAGCTCGATGGCCGTTGGTTCTCGTGATGTGACGACTTTCCAGCCTGCATCGGACTGCGGCAAATTGTCATTGTCCTGTACTAACATTCCTCCCGTCACCTGACGATACGTCGGTGCCCCGCGATCCGCGTCGGAAAACTCAACCTGCATCAAACGGACGTTGTTTTTCCATTTTGGTTTGGTCGTCAGGATCTCAATCGCTGCGTCGTCGTAAGCGGGCGCGATGATTGCTTCAATGAAACGCCCTGGGGTACACATGGCCTCAGCAGTGGCGACATCGACCGTCTTGTTGAGTCCGATAATTGAACCAAAGGCGCTGATTGGGTCACCTTCATAGGCCTTTTCAAACGCTATCGCCAGCGATTCACCCACCGCACAACCACACGGATTGTTGTGCTTGATCACGCAGGCGGCAGGTTGTGCGTATTCCGAGACGATGGCCTTCGCGGCGTCCAGATCCAGCAGATTATTGTACGACAACTCCTTTCCATTGAGCTGTTTTGCACTCGCCACGGACGACGGGGATGGATTGTCTTCCACATAAATCGCCGCCTTCTGATGCGGATTTTCTCCGTAACGAAGTTCCTGCTGCAGCCGAAACGACAGCGACAACCGCGGGCCGAAGCTGCTGGTTTCGCCACTGTCTTTCGCAACAACGCTCGCCATGTAATTGCTGATGGCGCGATCGTACGTCGCCGTCATTTCAAACGCGGCCGCAGCAAGCTGGCGGCGGAAGTTTTCGTCGAGCGAGTTCTGTTGCAGTCGATGCAGTACGTCTTCGTACTGTGAAGGCTGAGTGACAATCGCGACATGAGCATGATTCTTCGCGGCTGAACGCACCATCGACGGACCACCGATGTCGATGTTTTCAACGGCGTCATCAAACGTTACGTCCGGCTTGGCAACCGTCTGCTGAAAGGGATACAGATTCACCACGACCAGTTGAAACGGAATAATGCCATGCGCTTCGATGGCCGTCGCGTCAGAAGCCAGCGTCGGCCGCCCCAGAATCGCCCCGTGAACTTTCGGATGCAGCGTCTTGACGCGCCCATCCATGATCTCGGGAAAGCCCGTGTACGTGGTGACGTCGATCACCGGAATACCGGCCTGCTCCAGAAACTTGCGAGTGCCGCCTGTAGACAGAATCTCGAAGCCGAGTTCCGTCAGTCCGCGAACAAAAGGCTCCAGCCCCGTTTTGTCGCTAACGCTGATAAGGGCGCGCTGAGAATGAGTGTTGCTCATGGTGAAAAAGCTGTCATTTCTAATGTAGCCCGACCTGTCCTCAGGTCGGGAACCAAACAAGCATCCAAATAAAATCGACCCGTAGGTTGGACATTCCTGTCCGACTGGATCAGCCGAACGTCAGCGTACAGCCCCCTAATTCACGGGTCAAACATCGCAGCGAGAAGTCGTCAAAGTGGTAACAGGAACACCCCTTATCAGGAAAACAGACTCTGTGAACGGCCTCCATGCCTGTTACAATTGCCAAAACCAAAGGAGTCACCAATGCCGCTGAGAGATCATTTTCGCCAGCCAATCTGGACAAAGTCGTCGTGGGAAGGTTTTCACGGGGGCTGGCCAATGACGATGGTTCAGAGATTGGTCAGGCACCTTCCCGAAGACTTCACAGCGGAGCCCCGAGTCCACCTCGGTGCGATGTTTGAAATCGATGTTTGCGCCTACGCGGATGACGAACCAAAAACGCACGCTGTTGATGAAGGCTCAGGTGGAGTCGCAACAGCAGTCTGGACCGCACCAGCCCCCACGACCGTCGCGGAACTGGAGCTTCCGGATCAGTATGAATACGAAGTGCTGATCTACGATCAAAGTCGAGGCCGCCAGTTAGTTGCCGCCATCGAAATTGTCAGTCCTGCCAACAAAGACCGGCCGGAAAACCGCCGCGCCTTTGTCGCAAAGTGTGCCGCCTTGCTTCAAAAACGTGTGTGTGTCTCGATTGTGGATCTGGTGACTACTCGACACTTCAATCTCTACGCCGACTTGATGGAACTGGCGGGGCAGACAGACCCTGTTTTTGAACCGACAATTCCTGATACTTACGCGGTCACTTGCCGAGGCCTGAAGGTTGCCGGTCGATCTCGATTCGAGATTTGGGCCTACCCGCTGGTCGTCGGACAGCCGCTGCCCACGCTGCCGATTTGGATCACTGACGATCTTTGTGTGCCACTCGAACTGGAATCGAGTTACGAAGACACGTGCAAAGTGTTACGACTTCCTCACTAAACACCGCTGAGTCATTCACACCAGATCGCCCAATTTCTGACGAAGTCGCCGCAGGATTCGGCTGCGGGATTGTCGCACGGAGGCGGTGGAGATCTGCAACTCACGAGCGACCTCGTCCGTGGCAATTCCATCCACAACCGATCGCCAGAACGCCTGCCATGTGCGATCTTCGAATTCGCTCTGCACCTGGGTCATCGCGCGAGCCGTGAGTTGCTGCAGTTCGAATTCTCCCGTCGGTTCATCATTGGGGACCGAAATGGGATCCGTCACCTGTTGCATGAGCCCGAAGGCCGTTGAACCGCCCGCCGCATCGGGCGTTCGCGCGATCCGACGAAAATGATCACGCAGTTTGTTCCGCGTTATCGTCCACAACCAGGCTCGAAACGAGCCCGTCGTTCGCTGCGGCTGAAACATTTCAATCGATACGGCGACGGATGCAAAGACATCCTGAACACAGTCGGCAGCCGCATGAGAATCGACCCGACATCGCCGACACCAGTGAGAGACCAGCGGTCCATACAAATCCACCAGTTCACGCCACGCCTGAGCATCTCGCTGCACCGCTCGCAGCAGCAAACTGGATCGAGTTACGTTGCTGGAAGATTCTGTGGTCATGTTGTTTCGTAGGCCGATCTGTCCCAGATCGGCAACCTTATCGCACTGCATGTCATTCCGCTACCATCATTCTTAACGCTTCGCCACTCGCTCACGACCTGAGACAGGTCGAGCTACAAAATGCTGTCACACTCAAAACGTTCTTGTCGGTGTCGCCTTGTAACACACGGTCTTTAAGGTGGCAATTGGGCGCTTGATGCCAGACAATTCAAGCAATTGAACCATGTTCGCCGCATTTTCGGCGCAGGAACCACACGATGACGATCACCCAACCGACGGCAACAAGCAACACTTCTGCAGGCGCGACAGCGAACTCAGCCACATGTTTTTCAGCTGATGAATTGAGAGCGTACCTGTCTGGCTGGAGCGATGATGCCCGGGCGGCAGCCATTGAGACGCACTTATTGGCTTGTTCAAATTGCGAACGGACGCTGCAAGAACTGGAAAACACGCCCGACACATTGTGGCAGTCGTTGCAAGGGACGACTGTAGCCCGATCTGTCTCAGATCGGGATCCCTCGAACGCTCGATCCGTCTCGAACGCTGCCACTGACATCGCTCGATCTGAGATTGACGCGATGCGTGAGGGTTCCCGACCTGAGACAGGTCGGGCTACAGAAACCGATCAAGCTACGGAGGCAGCTCTGGAAAAGGTACGTCAACTGATGGATGTGCCAGTTGAAACGGCAGCTGACAAGGACAAAGCCGCGTGGCAACCGGCAACCCGCGAGCTGGGTGTTTACGAACTTCTGAAGCCGCTGGGACGAGGCGGCATGGGGGCGGTTTATCTGGCCAATCATCGGCAGTTAAAGAAACAAGTCGCCATCAAGCTGTTGCCGATCATGTCGGCAGAAGACAGTGACGTGCGGGCGAGGTTTCAACGTGAGATTCGCGTCGTCGGTCGCCTGAATCATCCGTCGATCGTCACCGCGACCGATGCCGGTGAAATTGATGGCACACAGTTTCTGGTGATGGAATATGTGCCGGGGCTGGATTTGAGTCGCCTCGCACGGCTGCTCGGAAAACTGCCGGTTGCTGACGCGTGTGAGCTGATCAGGCAGGTCGCTCTGGGATTATCGTGTGCCCATGCCGAAGGTGTTGTGCATCGCGATGTGAAGCCGTCCAATCTGATGCTCGATGAAGCCGGTCGTATCAGGATTTTGGACTTTGGACTGGCTCAACTGAGTTTCTGGGACGAAGCCAGCGTGGATCTCACGACCGTTGGTCAGTTGATGGGAACGCTGGACTACATGGCACCCGAGCAAGCCGAATTCGGCGGCAACGTGGACTATCGAGCCGACTTGTACGCGCTGGGTGCCACGCTGTTTCGTTTTCTCTGTGGACGCCCGCCGCTCGCTGCCGCGCCGAATCAATCGCCGCTGGAGAAACTGCGATTGCTCGCCAATCATCAGCCACCGAAACTCAATACGCTCTGTCCTGAAGCACCGCCGGAACTGGTGGCATTGGTCGGATCATTGCTGTCTCGCAGCCCACAGGATCGCCCCGCCAGTGCAGCACATGCCGCGGAGCAACTGGCGGCGTTTACTGCGGATGCGGATCTGGTTGGACTGCTGCGTAACGCCAAAGAAAAAGCCGCTGCGTCGCCGGAATTACTGAACACCGAGAAGCCCGGCTGGCCCCAGAAGCCCGGCTTTTTAGAAAAGCCGGCCTTCTACCCGCCGTCACCCACTGCCGAATCCAATGGATCACGTCGCGGCAAGAAGTTCCGCAACTGGCTCCTCGCCGCCACCCTGCCCTTGTTGCTCATCGCCGGAATCTTCATCAAGCTGGAAACCGACAAAGGCCAGCTCGTGATTGAATCCGACATCGACAACATCAAAGTCCAGATCGTCAGCAATGGCAAACCCGTCAGCGGCCTCACCATCAACCACGGCACCACCGCGACTCGTCTTCGAGCCGACAAATACGAAGTCACCATCGACGGCCCCAGCGACGGCCTGACGATTGAGAACGAACAGTTCACCCTGAAGAACGGAGAGACTGTGGTTGCGAAGATTCGGTACGCCATGACAGCGCCACTCGCTACTACCAATGCCGTAGGTAAATCCCCGTATGCCAGCTCAGCCACCGTTGGCGAACCGGTCTACGAAGGCAAAACGTTTCAACAATGGCTTGAATTGGCCGAATATGAACGAAGCCCGGAACGGTTCGGCGAAGCGCTCGTGGCGTTAATGGCCATGACCGGGCCTGAAACCGCCGAACGCGTGACCGCGTTCCTGTTGGAAAAACTTCCACAGGTTGATGGTTCGACCGTTGTCACTCTGGCGAATTCCGGTCAGATTGAAGTAGACAACCAGGCGTTTCAAATCTTGACAAGGGCGAATCCCCGAAAAGCATATTTCCAGTTGATGGCAGAACAGTTTGAACACCCCAGACGACAATGGCGAGATCGATTGAAATACTGGTGCGGAGACCTCGATCTCGCCGACAATGTAGAGCCGCTACTTTCGTGGGCCGAACAAACTCTCGCGTCAACCGAAAACGCAACCGATGCTGACTCATATCGAGGAGACGAGGCTGCGGATATTCTCTGTTTCTTTCTAGCGACATATGAAGCCGACAAGAAGCTTGCTGCTCGGATCAGAAAAGCACTGGAAAGCAGCGAAGCGCTTCATAAATCGTGGTGGGTATCGGGTACAACGACCAAACGATTTGTGTCTACGGCATTCGATGCCAATTATCCTTGTCCGATTGCGATCAGGCCGATCGTTGTGTCACGTGCAGTTGATGTACTGGAGGACATGTCTGTCAAAGGGTCGCCCGTCGCCCAGGCTGCAATGGTTATCTCCGATGGAATTCGGTTCCTCGATAGTGATCAACAAATGCGAGTGCTTTCGGCACTCGGGAAACGGCTAGAGCAGGCGGCTGAGAACAAAGAAACTTTGCCTGAAATGGTGGAAGTGCCAGAGATCTTTGAAGAGCTGGCGGCTCCAATCGTCAGCGATCGCTTTTGGCTCCGGCGGAACAACGAACATGGCCACCCGAAAACCTGCATAGTTCTGGAGATGCTTGACCTTGTGGACCGGTTGGATGGAGAAGAGTCAATCGCTCAGAGTCTGAAAAAACTGGAAGCGTCTCTGGCGCGAATTGCAATCATTGATCGACAACTGCCCGGATCCGCAGGCAAACCAATCTTTGGTGGTCAATTGTTTTTAAATTGGCCTGAGTGTTTCCCGCAAAAGGAGCAAAATTCTGGAATGCCCTCGAAGTTCCTGCTCGGTGACGAACGCATTTCACCAGAAGACTGGCGGCGAATACTGATTTACAACCATCCGGCCATGCTGCGATTGCGCGAACCAACGAAGGATTCCTCCGAAACAACTTCGTCACCGACGATGACACATCAGCCGGAAACAGCAGCGGCCACAGAACCGCTCTATGAAGGCAAAACGCTCAGCGAATGGCTGGATATGCTGTCGCGGGAGCGGAGTCCGACGGGGCTGAAGTCGGCGCTAGATGCGTGCGCGGCGCTGGTATCGCCGGAGACGTCGGAGAGGATTACGCAAACGATTCTGAAAACCGTGCGTGGCCTGGACGGAACAACGAATCTGACACCGGGGCAAGTCGATGGTCGCTCATTACTTGATCGCGCGGCAGAGAACGTTCTGTTGAAAGCCAACCCTGGCGCGGCGTTCTACGAATTGTGGGTGAAGGAATTTGACGCAGCCGACGAAAAATGGCGCGAACGGTTGTGGAGTTATTTGTATCAAAGTGAAATAGACGAAAAGCTGCTCGAACCATTTGTCGTTTGGGCAGAACGTCGATTGAAAAATGGTCCGACCGGCAATCCGTCAGAAGATGAAGTCACACTGAAAGCAGCGAGTTATCTGCGCGACATTGCATTGGCATTCAGTCGGAACCATGCTCGGCAGGCTGTCGCCGCAGACGATTCTGCATTCGACAAACGCGTGTTAACGGCGCTCAAGTCCTGTCCGCTGTTGGACATCGCCTGGTGGCTGAGTCGCCCGCTGGTTTATCGCAATTCCAGCACTGGAGGTCGAACTTATACCGATCAGAATATCTGGCCCGCAGGGATCAAGTCTGAAATTACAAGGGTCGCGATTGAGGCTCTGGAGAATGACGCTTCAACGCCAGTGCTGGCTGCCCAGGCGTGCATGATTCTTGCCAACGGAGCGAATCTGGATGCCGGTGCGCGGTCACAGGTTCTGACTGCCGTGAACCGTCGTCTGACAGCGTTGTGTGCCAACCCTGAAACGCTGCGAGCGAGGGTATTAACGGACGGGGAATTCGCCAGTTTTTTGGCACCCAACATTAATGCTCCATTCGGCCCCCAAAAATCAATCTTCCAGTTCAGCGACTCTACGACTGCGTATCTCGCGCTGTTGTATCTCGATGTGATGAAATCGCTCGACGACCGCCCGGGCGTATCGCAGGGGCTGAGCGATGTTTTGAGTCAGGTCCAGCCATCCAGAGACCTGCTGACCACGGCGCGAGAGAAAAGCAAATCTGATGGTGGGCGGAACACGGGCAACTCTTCTTTTGGACCCGGATCTGGACTTCAATTGACCTGGCCTGATCTGACAATTGTTGAATCGGGCCAGTCTTTTGGATTCAACGCTGCTCGGAGCGTTGAATCCATGGTCGTGCGAACAATCTGGGGAATTCCAGATCCAACATTCACCAACTGGTTCGATTACTGCATCCTGCAACATCCCGTGATGCAGGACTATCTGGTTTCGATCGAGAAACCAGCGGACGACGCACAGCCTGCGGAAGTCGAGAAACCAGCTCCGATGTCGCGAACTCAGAAGCGCCCGACTTCGCCAGCAACTGAACCGGTGTTCGATGGCAAAACGCTCTCTCAATGGCTCAGCGTGATTCAGACTGAACGCAGCCCGGAAGCATTTCTCGCCGCGATGAATGCATGTTCCGCGTTGACGACTCCAAAAACCTCAGAGCAGATTTCCGCGACCCTGCTGGAAGTTCTTCCGACATGGCACGGGGACGTGAGAGTTAAGGCTGGTGACGATTCATTCACGACAATTGATCGTGAGGCGTTTGGCTTGCTGGCACATGCCAACGCTGGGCGGAAGTATTACGAATTGCTCGCGAAACAATACGGAAGTCCGGACGCTGAATGGCGAAAACGGCTTGCACCGCAGCTTCGAATACGAGTACCCGAAAAGTTCGAAAACGTCGAGCCACTGCTTTCATGGGCAGAGCGAACGGTGCAGGATTCCAATACGACAACAATCGCGCCGCAGGATCTGAATGACGCAGCTTCGTTTCTCACCACCTTTATCGGAAAGTTTCCTGACAACAAAGCGTTTGTTGATTCTGCAGTCGCGGCGTTAACAGACTGCAAGGCTCTGCAACCCGAATGGTGGATGGCAAGACTAGTCGCGTTCAGAGACGTTGACCGGAAGTACATCATCCGGAACACTCCCCGCTTCTGGCCAGCCGCACTTAATGCCGCAGTCGCCAGTCGTGCGATCACGGCTTTAGAAGATCCTATGGCAGCCGAAAATTTGGTTGCGCAGGCACTGATGATTCTTTCAAATATTGAAGACTTGACGCCCGATCAGACGACGAAAATTCTTACCGCCGTGAATCAACGACTGATCAAAGCCGCTCAGAGCCCGGAACTCCTTGTGCATATGATTGATGTTGACCCGTCGTTCGAGATATTGACAGTCCCGCACCAGCAACCAGCTACAGAAGATGGTGTCAATTCACATTCTCCTAAACAAATTAGCTGGGGCTTCAGCACCACGTATGCTAACGCGAAGGCAAGTATCACTCTCGAATTACTGGACCTGTTTCAGACGCTGCAAGCCGAATCGCCTACCAGAGATGGCCTGGAAGCCATTGCCGCCGCACTTGCCGATGTGGAGTCCCTGGATTTCGAGTCTTTCACGTATTCAGGTAGTTGGCCAGGCCTGGCAGCCGGTGAGCAGCAAATCGTTCGCTCGCGAAGCAACTCACCACCGAAAAAATCTTTGGCAACACAGCCGCCGTCAGAGATCCTCAAAATTGTCCTGCACGAACACCCGGCTCTGGTCGAATATCGCAACTCGCTCAAGACCGATGAGAAAGCGGAGGAACCACAGACGCCTCAGCCCTGAACGTCATCGCCGTGCAGGATTCTTGCGTGCGTGTTTTTCCAAATGCCGATCAGTTCCAAAAGTCTGGCACGAAGCATTCTGCGATTGGTCGCAGAGCGACCGCATGATGGTAGCCGTGGGTTTCAAACCACGGAAATGGTCCGACCGTGGATCCGGAGTCGGGGGGGGGGGGGAGGGGGATATTTTGGTTGGGGGGGGGGAGTGAGTGTGAGCATAGCCCGGCGGGGGGGGGGCCCCGCCCCAGGGGGGGGGTGTGTTAAACCCGCGAACGAC
>JBBQSE010000068.1:0-23437 GCA_038214195.1 Planctomycetales bacterium | reverse complement strand
TTCTTGAACGTTTGGTCCCGGTCGCGAGTGCTCGGGGAAAGGATCTCGACAACCAAAGCGGGCACCTTCTCAACATGACGCTCCGGGGTTGGACCGCAGACGATGGTGACGTCGGGGCGCAGAATCGTGTCTCGGGAGACGATCCAGTCAATTTCCCCAAGCACCGACGCTTTGCATCCATTTTTATCAATGGCGTTGTTGAACGCAGTACCAATACGCATCAGGGTAATGGCGTGTGGGCCAAATGGACTCGGTGCCATCGCAACAGCGACTCCGTTCCAGAGTTCCCAATCACCTTCCCAATGCTGATAGTCATCGACCGTGTAGTGAGGCTGGTATTTCGGTGCTATACTCATAAATCGGTCCCAGGAACAGCATTGTAGTCGGTTGCGCACCATTGTCCGGTTGGTGATTGTTAAGTCAAGACTGGATCAGATCACTCCCCCTCATCCGGCCTGTCGGCCACCTTCTCCCCCGAGCTCGAGGGAGAAGGGAGTATGGAAAGCCCCTTTTCATTGGCTGACATCGTTCTCTCAACACTGAATGCACGCTACAGCCATAGTTCGTTTGGTCTCCGATATCTGCTTGCCAACATGGGAGATCTGCGGGATCGGACGACGCTGCTTGAATTCACAATCAATGACAATTCCGTCGATATGCTGTCGGCGATCCTGGAACAGTCACCGCTCATTGTTGGTTTCGGCGTCTACATCTGGAACGTTGAACAGACGACTCGGCTCATTGCGGATTTGAAACGCGTCCGGCCGCAGACGATCGTGGTTCTCGGCGGGCCGGAAGTCAGCTATGAGACTGAGCAGCAGGACATCGTCGCTCTGGCCGATTTTGTGATCACAGGCGAAGGCGACGTTGCGTTCCGGGAACTGTGCGAACGCTGGCTGGCGTCGTCCGGATCGCCGTCTGACGCCGGATCACTGCCAAAAATCATTCACGCCCCGGTGCCGCAGCTCGATCAGATTCGAACGCCGTACGGTCTGTATACTGATGAAGATATCGCGAATCGCGTAATCTATGTTGAGGTTTCTCGGGGTTGCCCGTTTACGTGTGAGTTCTGTCTTTCGGCACTCGATATTCCGGTGCGACTGTTCGACGTTGATCAATTTCTGGCGGCCATGCAGACACTGTTTGATCGCGGAGCCAGGCAGTTCAAGTTTGTCGATCGCACCTTTAATCTGAATCTTCGTGTCAGTCGAACGATTCTGCAGTTCTTTCTGGATCGCTGTGTACCGGGACTTTTCCTGCACTTTGAAATGATCCCGGATCGGCTGCCGGAATCACTGCGTGAATTGATCGTGCAGTTTCCTCCCGGTGTGCTGCAGTTTGAGATTGGAGTACAGACTTTTAACGACGAAGTCAGTGGATTGATCAGCCGTCCTCAGGATAACGACAAGCTCGAAGGCAACTTTCGTTTCCTGCGTGACTTTTCCGGTGTTCATATTCATGCAGATTTGATTGTCGGCCTGCCGGGTGAATCGCTCGACAACTTCGGGCGAGGATTCGACCGGCTGTTTGCGTTGCGACCGCAGGAGATTCAGGTTGGGATCCTGAAGCGGCTGAAAGGCACGCCGATCGTTCGCCATGATGAAGAATGGCAGATGGTCTATAGTCCATCGCCGCCGTTTGAGATCCTGAGCAATCGGCTGCTTGATTTCGACACGCTGCATCGGCTGCGACGTTTTGCGCGGTACTGGGATTTAATTGGCAATAGTGGCAATTTTTCGGCGACGCTGCGACTGCTGATCGATGAACAAATGTCTGCGTTTGAAAGACTGCTGCGACTTTCGGACTGGCTGTACGAAAAAGAACAGCGGCGGCACGGAATTTCGCTCATTCGCCTGTTTGAACGATTGTTCGAGTTTTTGACACTCGAATCGCCGCATGCTGAACAGATCGTCGCGGAAACTTTGTGGAGCGATTACACTCGCGGCGGTCGGCGAGACCGACCGACATTTCTGAGACGATTTGAACTGCCAGCCGCCCCACCACGTCCACTGGCGGCTCAAGGGATACCAGTTCGACAAGGGCGGCATCAGGAACGAGATTGAAGATTTCGAAAGGCGATGAAATCAATGGAAACACGTGTCGAGCATTTCAAATTCGTATGGCGACTGCTGTTGATTGCACTGACAGCGGGCCGCTTCGCTTCCACTGGAATCGCGATAGGCGATGAGCCCGCGAAACCAGTGTTTAAGGATGGCGAAGCACAGGTTGTTCCGGCATTTAACAAAGACTGGGTGCGCCACGATCTGTGGGTCGAAACAGAATTCGATTCGGACGGCGACGGCAAGCTGGATCGGATGCACGTCGATGTGACACGCCAGAAACAAACAGACACTGAAGGACTGAAAGTGCCTGTTGTCTACGAATCCAGTCCGTACTACTGCGGGACCGGTACGAATGAATCGCAGTACTTCTGGAACCCCCGCCAGGAAGTCGGCGCGCAGCCACGGAAACATGTGACACCGCCACTTATCGAACAGCAGAGCAAGCGTCCGACGATTTCTGAGTCGCAGGTCGGTGACTGGGTGCCGAGGGGCTTTGCGGTGGTCCATTCCTGTTCGCCGGGCACTGGTCTATCTCAGGGATGCCCGACGGTTGGCGGCGACAACGAATCACTCGCGCCGAAGGCCGTCATAGACTGGCTGAACGGTCGCGCCAATGGCTACACGATGCCTGATGGCGACGAACGAGTTGCCGCGTTTTGGAGCACCGGCAAGGTCGGAATGACGGGCACTTCATATAACGGCACAATTCCGCTCGCCGCGGCGACCACTGGAGTCGATGGACTGGAAGCCATCATTCCGGTGGCACCGAATACGTCTTATTATCACTACTATCGATCGAACGGACTCGTTCGCCATCCCGGCGGCTACATGGGCGAAGACATCGACGTGCTGTACAACTTCATCAACAGCGGCAATCCGAAGCTGCGGAAGTTTTGCGACTGCAATGTGCGGGACAAAGAGATGGCTGACGGTTTTGCCCGTGTCACGGGCGACTACAACGCTTTCTGGGCCGGACGTGACTATCTGAATGATCTCGGCCCGATGAAAGCCGCACTACTCATGTCGCATGCGTTCAATGACTGGAATGTCATGCCGGAACACAGTGTCCGGATCTACGAGGCCGCGAAGGCCAAAGGGCTGCCCGTGCAACTCTTCATGCATCAGCAGGGCCACGGTGGTCCACCACCGCTGAAGCTGATGAATCGCTGGTTCACGCACTTTCTGTATGGAATCGACAACGGTGTGGAAAAAGACCCGAAGGCCTGGATCGTGCGCGAGGACAAAGAACGCAAGGATCCAACATCTTATGCGGACTATCCAAATCCCGCAGCGCGCGACGTAACGTTGTATCCGAGGGTCAGCGGATCGAAGGTCGGTCGCCTGGAACTGGAATCGTCTCCGGGACAGGGCACGGAAAAACTCGTCGATAATTTTTCCTTCAGCGGCGCTGTTCTGGCAAAGGCCGAATGGACAAGTCATCGCCTGCTGTATGCCACACCAACTCTGACGGAACCGCTGCACATGTCCGGCACGGCGAAAGTGACTATTCGCCTCGCCAGCAGCAAGCCAGCGGTGAATCTTTCCGTCTGGCTGGTATCACTTCCGTGGACTGGCAGCGAACGCATCACCGACGATGTCATCACGCGCGGCTGGGCCGATCCACAGAACTATCGTTCACTGACCGCAAGTGAGCCGCTCGTTCCGGGGCAGTTTTATGATCTGACGTTCGATCTGCAGCCGGACGATCAGGTGATTCAGGTGGGCGAACAAGTGGGACTGATGATCTTCTCCAGCGACCGGGACTTTACGCTGTGGCCGGATCCGGGAACTGAGCTAACCGTCGATCTCGACGCGACATCGATCACTCTGCCGGTGGTTGGCGGGGAATTGGCTTTGATTGGTGCGATTCAGTCGAAGAGTCCGCCGAATACGACGCCATAGCGATTCTGTCCCGAATCCGGAGGTTCCGATCCTCGTCATTCGATCATGCAGCGGCGGCTTCCCGTCGTCGTCGGCGCGCGTCGGGCGGTGTCTTCCAGCGGCGATGCACCCAGAAGTACTGCTCAGGTGCTTTGCGAATGAGCGTTTCAAGGGACGAAGTAAAGCGTTGCGTCAGTTCATTGATGCCGTTGGCCCCCTGAAAATCGGCCGGATCGATGACGTCCTGAGTGGCCAAATTGAAGCGAACCCAGTGCGAATCGTTCTGCGCCGACTCTGGCAGTCGAAACGCGCCGCCAACCACAACCAGTGCGTTGTACTGCAGCGCCAGCAATGCAATCGACTTGAATGTGGACGCAGGCCGGCCGAAGAAATCGACAAACACACCGGTCCGCCCGGCGTCCTGATCACACAACAGCGACGCCATTCCGTGAGACTCCATGATTGCAGAAAGTTCCACGCCGGCTCCCTGTTTTAGAATCAGCGAATTCCCGGTGGACTCACGATAATCCTTGAACCACCTTTGCAGCCAGGGATTGTCGAGTTCTCGAGCGACAACGCCCATGGGAAATCCGAAATGGCCGAATGTGTTGACGCTGATTTCCCAGTTCCCAAAATGACCGCCCAGAAACAAAACGGGGCGACCTGAACAGATCGCATTGACGCAGTCGATCCGGCGATCAAAGTCCAGAATTGCACCACAATTCGCCAGTCGAAAGCGTCGCGGAAGCTGCACCATTTCACAAACAAGTCGAAACAGGTGCCGCCACATCCCGTGAATAATTTGATCCGCCTCGTCGTCGGACAGTGATTCCCCAAACGCCACTCTGAGGTTTTCCTTCGCGACGTCATAACGGCTTAGCTTTTTCGGCACCAGATGCATCATCACCCACGCCATCCCCGACGCCATCGCGATCGTTGCCCGCACAGGCAGACACTTGACGATGAAAAGAAGCGACTGAAAAAATCCGTACTCAAAAAGCTGACGTGTTTTTAATAAAGTCATCGCTGACTCTCCGGTAAAATTTCAACCGTTGCTCGACCGAGGAAATTCAGGAGTGGAACAAAAAGAACCGTGCCGTTCGTGACGCTGTCTGACAGAGCCGAATCGGTCACCTTGAAGCGGGTCAGGGGATTCACTTCTCCGCCCAGCGTCGCATCAAACGGAATCCACGCACCGTCAATCCACGCTTCTGTCCACATATGCGGAACAAATGAGGCTGGATTTGGCACGTAGACGAAACCCACCGCGACGCGCGACGGCACGCCCTCGCTCCGCATGAGCGCGGCGAGCAGCACCGAAAACTCGGTACAGTCGCCCTGTTTCGATTTGACCACTTCGCTGGCGGACAGCATTGACGTTGAAAACGCAGCGATCCGCAGATGCGACTGAACATAACTGCTCAACCGTCTGCACTTTTCGAGCGGATCCGAAGCTGTTCCGCCACCGAAAACGGCCATGCGGCGGACAGTCTCATCGGCGGAATTGATCCAGCGTGAACTTTCCCTGAACTTACGATCAATCGAAGTTATCCGCGCGGGAGGTTTTGTAATGATCGTATCTTCAGACTGTTCTGACGGCTTGGTCAGCGTCACGATCAGGCTGTTGGCGGTCGATTGTTCGATTGCTTGAAAATCCCCGGACGGAAGTGAGATTTGTTCCGCAGCGCCGACTGATATCATCATCCGAACTTCGTTGCTCCTCTCCGAATTCAGCAACGGACGGCGCAGTGGAAGGGACGTCAAAAATTGCAGATCCAGGGACTTAAGATTCTCTTCACCCAGAGCCGATGCCGCATCCGTTCGATAGAAACGCAGCGTCTTTCCCAGCAACGGTTGTTCCACCAGCACGACCTTACCGTTTTTGTCATAGTA
Organism: Planctomycetales bacterium; assembly: GCA_038214195.1. Lineage (GTDB taxonomy): Bacteria > Planctomycetota > Planctomycetia > Planctomycetales > Planctomycetaceae > SXXK01. Next base: position 17,600 of record JBBQSE010000068.1, on the reverse strand, counting down.
GACCGACGAACGGAGGTCCGGTTGATTCGAGGGCCAGTAGTCGTGCCGAGCAACCGCAATGGTTTCGCGGTCAAGAAGACGAATACTCTGAGGCGGCAGCTGACGAATCTCGATATCGACGATCGCTGACGTTTCAGGAAACAGGACGGCACTGGACCATTGCTGCGGACGTTCCATGTCGGGCACAAACAGCCATTCGGGAAGAATCGGAGATCGGGGCTGGGTGCGGGATGACAATATCTCCAGCTTTTTATTGTCAATGTCACTACTGTTGATCAAATAAGCCTGGCGTTCGACGTTCCACGTGGCCGAACGCAAAATCACGGAACCATCCGCTGCCGTCCGGCGCAGCGACCAGCTGTACAAAAGGCCGTCGGTCGATTCAATAGTCTCCAGATGAGCCGAAACGGACAGGTCATTGCCAAACCGTTTCAGACGCAGGCGGGTGTCTCGGCTGCGGCGGACGATTAGAGTGGCATCGCCTGATTTCACCGTATCAGCGTCAATACTGCCGATGTCGATGGACGTTGTCGTCAACGTCTCGTACCCGATCGTTGCGCCTTCGTACTGGATCAGAAACCAGGCGTCGTCTTTGCCACCTGGTTCGGCCTGTTCCGTCGTCGAATCCGGTTGGGGCGATTGCAACGAACCTGGCTGCCGCGAAGAAATCTTCAGTTGCGGCGTCACAATCGGTGGCTGAATGGCAACTGCGAACTTATTGTAAGCCAGCAGTGCGGCAATGGTCATAAAAGTCGTGATGAAGAGCATCCGTGTCATGGATGGAAGTATCACAGAATCTGCGAATGAAATCGACCGCAGTATCTGTAGCGATTTTTCCGGGCAAGCCGACATCCTGCCGGTTCGGAAGAGTTGCCGCGGACTGTTTGTTCGTGCTCCAGGCTCCGTCCTTCCTCCAAAAATCTTGGAATCCGCTGAAACTCTAAAGCCTCTTGTCGCCCCCGTGCTAGGTTTCGAATGGCTGGCCGATCTTGCCGACAATGTTTCTGCATGGGAATACGTCAATGAGCTTCCTGAAGAACTTCCTGAAAACAAACTACCGTGATGGCCAGGTGCCGCGTGGAGTCAGCAGTTTCCGAAATTTGTCGGAAGCTCAGCTGGAATCGCACATGAGCGTGGCACGCTACGGTGACTTCACGCTCACCGACGCCGTGCGGCCTTCCTACAATCTGGATGTCGTGCCGAAAACCGGTTACCGCAACGAATGGTACGTCGATCAGGACTCCGGTGCCCGGATTCCCGTTCTGATGACTTCTGTCACACGGGAAAAACTGTTTGACACCTTTCTGTCGCTGCTGGATCCGCTGGGTGAAGCGGTGGACGTTGTGCTCGAAACAAGTCACGACAAGTCCAATGGTCAGCACACTGATTTTTACCGCGAACAGATCGACATGCCGGTCCTGCAGAGCATTCTGATGGACTATGAAGACCTGCTGCTGGATGACGGTTGCTGCGGCATCGCGATTCTGAATCCTCGCAAACCAATGGAAGTTCAACTTGACGAACACAAACTAATGTTCGTGTACGGTCATGACAACGCCGACTATGAACGTGCACTGTTCGACAACCATGTCACGCGAATCGACAATCTGAAATTCATCACCGAAGCCGAACACGTCCATTCTTCGAGCGACGAATTTCAACAGCGTTTTGAACAGCTTTGCTATCACCTGGGAATCGAGAGTTAAGTATCGAGCGGAAAATCACTGTCAGTTCCTCATCAGCCGCCGGGCACTAGCCCCCGGTTTTCTCAATGAACCGGACGCTAGCGCGTGGCGGCTGATAAGACAGGAATTAGCCGCTCGATGCTTAGTAGCCGGACTTGTGAGAGTACGGACAAGAAGTCTCAGGGCTTCTGTCACATGCAACGTTCCAGTTATTTGTTTCTGATCTCTGTGCGTCAGTGAATTGCTGACGCAGTTTCTGAACGGGAGGTTCTGATGAAGTGGGCTCCTCCACTTGTCGAACTGATTCGTCCTGTGGCACGCCTTGTGCTGCCATTACGAGTTGTCTCGCCACTTATCATCACGACGCTGCTGTCCCTCACAGGCTGCACCGCATTGCCAGCGCTGCAATCTGCGCGAGCGCAAGTTGCCATGAATGAACAGTCCCCCGGCGACGGTACATACAGCGACGCCGAAAGACTTCGACTTTCTCATTTCCCCGCGACTCCGGATTTCGATGAGCCCGGCATCCCGGCAGCATCGTCTGCGTCCTTTCAACCCATAATCGGAGCCGCAAGAGTTGGTGTCGCGACACCGGATCGACCTGCGTCGGTGCAACTTCCGACGCTGCGGATCGACGCTCCCAGGCCGTTCGCATGGCAATCCACCGGAATCACGAGCGGGCAGCGGTCATTCCAGACTGTAACGGTCGGAGATGAAGGATATCGTACGCTCGTCATCGGCAGTGTTGCCGGGAACGATCCGCTGGCGGTCGAACTTGTCGAACAACTCGCCCGACATTTGCACGATGGGAAGATGATCACCGGGGGGTTTCAGACGAAGGTTCTTCGCACCCTGAATCCTGACGGTGAAGCTCTGGGCAAGATTCTTAATGAAAAGGGCCAGTACATCAATCACGGCTTCCCAAAGGATGGCGGCATTGCCGATGCCAATCAGCCCGTTGAAGTTATGTTCTTGCTCAATCAGATTCAAACTTCGCAACCCCAACGTGTGATTCATATTCGCACGATTGAGGGCGACTCAGGGCTAATCGCCGCCAGTTCCGGCTGTCTGCCGGTGGCGAATGATGTGGCCGAATGGCTTGGTTTCCGTGTGATTAGTCTGCCAGAAAAGGCAGTTTCAGGTTCACTTGAGCGTTATCTTGCCAGCTCTGACAGCAGCGAGATCCTCACCTTTGCCATTCCCGCGACGTCAAAGAAGGATGAACTCTGGGACCGCTACGGTGACACGTTGCAAAACCTGTTGATGGGCGACGACTATAACACTCGCGAGCTGGCTCGACGGGGATCTCAAAAGTCTTCCGCAAGTCGCCGTAACGCCGACGAGAGATGAGGGCGAATTGTTCCACCGCACGATGAGGCTGCCGAGTCCCGGTGCGTCATCGCTGTCGCGCTGACTTTTCCAGCCTCGCAAGAAATTGCTGCAGGTCTTTCGGTAAAGGTACTGAAAATTTCACGCTCTGTCCTGTCAATGGATGAAAGAAGCCCAGATCAGCAGCGTGCAAGACCAGCCGGGGCGCTCGACTGTCGTCAGCGATCGGGGGCTCGCCGAAGGGACCGCGATACTTCACATCACCACAGATGGGATGTCGCAGTTCAGCGAGATGAATTCGAATTTGATTCGTGCGACCGGTCTCAAGCTGACATTCCAGTTCCGTGTAGTCACCGATTTCTCGCAGCGGGTTGATATGGGTCACCGCATGCTTTCCGTAGCTGGAATCGCTGTTGCTGCCACGCAGTCCGTCACCTCGATCGCGAACAATCGACGTCTGGATTGTCCGGGCTGAAATGCTGCCGGGCACCACGCACAGATAGCGACGAAAGGATGTGTGCGTCGCAAATTGTTCGATCAAATGGATTTGGGCTGATTCTGTGCGGGCAAAGGCGAGTACGCCGCTTGTCTCCCGGTCGATTCGATGCACGGCAAGCAGTTCCGGCGCGTGGCCCTCACGTCGGGATTCACGGCGACTGATCAGTCGGGTGAGACATTCTTCGAGCGATGGTTGCAGGGCGCGGCGTTCCTGACGCCACTTGACGTCAGCGGGATGACGAAGTGACAGCATGCCAGCTGGCTTGTTGACGACGACAACCTGGGCGTCGAGGTGCAGGATTTGAATATCTTCATCGCGAGGCGGCGGCGGTAACGGCTGAGTGCGGAGTTCAATCAGATCACCGGCGACGACTCGTCGACCTTCATCAACACACAGGATGCCGTTCACGGTAATTCGATGACCGCTGAGATGCTTGCGGGCCACTGACCATGTGAGTTCCGTCGCATGCTTTCGCAGCGCACCGAGGACCGCTCCGGCAGTTTCAGCGGTGACCTGGTAACTCTGTGGGGGCATAGTTGGGGCCTGTTAGACAACTGTGCTACAGTTTCCTGGTGTGAATTTCCGGGCGTGTCTGTGGATGTGATGCGTGAACCACAGTTCTGTGCGACGGCCAGCCGGAGTGCAGAATAAAGACGACAACGCTCCGCCCCTGTAGCGCGTATTCGTCGTCATGGGACAGCGGCTCTGAAGGGACTGTTTCAAGGCTCGTATCGACGTGCGGAATCCATCGCTCCGATGGTTTGTGTCTCGGCAGACGAAACATCACTTCCTCGGGACGTGAGTTCAGCAACACCAGCAGAGTGTCCCCCATAATCGGATGGCCGCGTTCGTCCATTTCATCAATCGATTCACCATTGAGTCGCATCCCGAGGGCTCGCAGCTCGCCGCTGTGCCAGAGATGATCGCTGATTTCTTCGCCATCGTGAGTCAGCCAGGCGACGTCCTTGATGCCAGCGCCAGGAATGCGACGTCCCAGAAAGAAATTACGACGCCTGAGCACTGGCTGAGCGTGCCATAGCGCCGTCATCTTTTTGGCGAACTCTAAAAATCCCTGCTGTTCCTCATTCAGGTTCCAGTTCAGCCAGCTGATTTCGTTGTCCTGACAATAGGCGTTGTTGTTGCCCTGCTGAGTCTGGCCAATCTCGTCGCCGCTGCGAATCATGGGTACGCCCTGAGATAACAGCAACGTTGCAAACAGATTCTTGCGTTGTTTCAGACGCAGACTCTGAATATCCGGATCCTCCGATTCGCCTTCGACACCACAATTCCAGTTATTGTTGTGACTGTCGCCGTCGCGATTTTCTTCCAGGTTTGCGAGATTGCGTTTTTCGTGGTAGGTGACCAGGTCCCGCAGTGAGAAACCGTCGTGAGCCGTCACAAAATTGATGCTTGCATAGGGCTTTCTGCCATTGTGCTGATACAGGTCGCTGCTGCCGGTCAGACGCGTGGCGACTTCTGAAATCAGCCCCCCGTCACCGGCCCAGAATCGACGGATCGTGTCGCGATAGCGTCCGTTCCATTCAGACCAAAGATGCGGGAAGTTGCCGACCTGATATCCACCGTTGCCCAGATCCCACGGTTCCGCAATCAGCTTGACCTCTGACAGCACCGGATCCTGCAGAATGATGTCAAAGAACGCGCTCAGTTTGTCCACGTCGTGTAACTCCCGGGCAAGCGCGCTGGCCAGGTCGAAGCGGAAACCGTCTACGTGCATTTCCTTAACCCAGTAGCGGAGGCTGTCCATGATCAATTGCAGAACCCGCGGTGTCTGCATGTTGAGCGTATTGCCGCAGCCGGTGAAGTCCTGATAGTGGCGTCGATTGTTGGGCATCAGGCGGTAATACGACGCATTGTCGATGCCGCGCAAAGACAACGTCGGACCGTGTTCGTTGCCTTCGCCAGTGTGGTTGTAGACGACATCGAGAATCACTTCGATTCCTGCCTCATGCAGGCGTTTGACCATGCTTTTGAATTCGTGCAGCACCTCGTCCGGACGGCCCGCTGAGGAATAACGGGAATCCGGCGCAAAAAATGACAGCGTGTTGTATCCCCAGTAGTTGCCCAGTCCGTGCGATACAAGGTGACGATCATTGACGTGATAATGCACAGGCATCAATTCGACAGCGGTGACACCCATCTCCTTCAAATGATCAATCGCAGCGCGTGACGCCAGCCCTGCGTAGGTTCCCCGGAGAGGTTCCGGCACGCCGGGGTGCAGGCGGGTAAAACCCTTGACGTGCAACTCGTAGATCAACGTTTTGTGCCAGGGCGTTCGCAATGGCACATCGTCTCCCCAGCGAAACTGTGAATCCACGACAACCCCCAATGGGGCGCACCATGCGTTGTCGCGGTTGTCGATCTGCAGGTCTTCGTCAACTTTTCCAACTTGATGGCCAAACATGCTGTCAGACCACCCGATACCGCGGCCAATCGTCCTGGCATAGGGATCCAACAGAACCTTCTGCGCGTTGAAGCGATGTCCGGCAAACGGATCAAATGGTCCGTGTACACGGTAACCGTAAAGCTGCCCCGGCCGAATGTCCGGCAGGTAGGCATGCCACACACGGTCGGTCTGTTCCTTGAACCGAATCCGGACAGACTCTTCTCTGCTGGACGCGGATTCAAACAGGCACAAATCAACCTGTGTCGCGTGTTCAGAAAACAAGGCGAAGTTGACACCGCCACCATCCCAGGTGGCGCCCAGTGGATTTGGGCGTCCAGGCCAGACTCTCGGTTGCATCGCTCTCTTCACTAAAGACGTCATGAAACGAATGGAAGCGGAGTATGCCGAAATTTAAAGTGTTTGGACACCTTCGACCTGCTACTGTCATTCGGCGCATTGATTTTGAGTATGACTGCACATAAGATCAGTGTTTGTCGAAATGATCGTGCCAGCTCATTCCGGCTGTGACGACTTTGACGATCACCAGGGATTCCCAGCGAACGATTGCAGTGCAGAGAGGAAGACGGTGAACAGATGCAACCGACCATTCCGCCGATATGAACACAGCAAGGCCTGAGTTGCTATCGCGATTTCCCGCGCGCCGGAGGAGTGTTTGACGAATTGGGTAATCCCGGCCGACTTTGTGTTTGACTCTGTTTTTGACAGTGTTTCATATACGTGCAATTGACATCAACAAGTGTTGACGAACATTCTGGTTGATGACCTGATGTCTTTCGCCTGGTGCAAGTGGACTTCATGAAAAGCCTGATTTTCAAAGTATGTGCTGTCTTCGTGACGATCATCGCCGTAACTCTCATGGGAGCGGCGTTGTCGGTGTACTTCGTGCATCCGGATGCGAATGCGGAGATCAACACCCCGGCGATGCTGAATTATACGTTTGAGCATACGACAGGTGAGAATGAGCAGTGGACTGTGAAACGACGATTCTCAATCGATCCTGTCACCGCCCCAAAGGAACGTGGCAACGTTGGAACTTTTAAGACAGCCTACGAAGCGATCACAAAAGCTCACGAAGATCTGGCGACTCAAATGGGCAAGCTGAAAAACGCAAAGACTGCCGACAAGGAGACCGCTGTGGGGCAGTTGACTCAATTTGAAGCGTCCCAGTTGCAGGATACCAAAGCAATCGAGGCCCGAGTGGCACTGCTCAGAAGGGCAACTGAACAATTGCAGACCAGCGTGCAGGCGAAGTCGGACGAGGCCCAGGCCCTTTCCGTGAAGACGCTGGCAGTACGCGAAGAGACGGCAGCGCGACGAACCGATGTAATGCGGCTTCGCCATGAATTGGAGGAGGAGCGAACCGACCTGTTTCGATTGAATGAAATTCTGCGGAATGACACCGATCATTTGCTGCGGCTGCAGTTGGAAAACCAGGCTTTGGAACAGCGGCAGCAGCAACTACAGAAATCGGCGGCGGATTATTGACCGTGGTCCGTCCGCGAAGCACGCGGACGATCATCCTGTTGTGTCGTGCGAACTAAAGAACCTTGTTTTGTTTTGAGTGTTTAACCTGAGTTAGGTTCGGTTGAAGAACCTGAGAGGCACTGGAGCCGAACGATGAATAATGTCGTCAGCAAAATCCTGATTGTAGCCAACCTGGTGTTCAGTCTCTGCTTCATGTGTTTTGCGGGCGCTGTGTATTCATTCCAGGCAGGCTGGCGCGGTAAGGCGACGGCGGCGGTCGAACAATTGGCGAGCGTAAAACTCCAATTGGAGAACTCGCAAAAAGAGAAAGACGATCTCAAGACAACGCTGGGATCAGACTTCAAGAAACAAAGTGACCGCGCCGACGCAGCCGAAGGCCTGGTAGAGGGGCTGAAGCAGAATCTGCAGCAGGCGGTTTCGAATCAGGCGAACGCGGAAAAGGAACGCGACAAGCATCTGGCCGATTTGGCGGTGACTCAGAAGGAATCAGATGCACGAATCACAGAAACGAACGACGCGCGGGCCGAGATCAAGCGTCTGCGCGATCAAAACAACGACATGATTGCGGTGCGACGCGATCTGGAAGACAAAAATCTGCAAATGGAAGGCGAACTCGCCGATGCGGGCAGCCGCGAAGGACAGTTCCTGAAGGAAATCACCCGTTTGAATGACTTGTGTCGTCTGAATAAGGTCGATCCGCGCGATCCTGTCATTGGCCCAATTCCAAAGATCGTTGAAAAAGTTGATGGCGTTGTGGAAGGTGCCCTGAAGAATGCTTCAAATAGTGCGGAACACGTTCAGATTTCCATCGGCAAAGACGACGGTGTCTTCAAAAAGATGCGAATGACCGCGTATCGCGGCTCGAAGTTTTTGGCCACCATCGAGATTACTGAGGTCTACCCGGACAAGGCTGTTGGCCGGGTCATTGAAGAGACACGCAACGGAACAATTGAACGAGGCGACAATGTCACAACAAAGTTCTGATCCAACAATTTATGATGGCTTGATGTTCGTATCGCTTGGGGCTGTCATCGTGGGAATCATCTTCCTCTTTATGGCTCTGGACGGCTACGGCTGGTCCGCGTAGATTCGGTCCTTGCGCACGCAGTTTTGCCGACATTGTGTTTGTCCTACGTTTCGGCAAGTCTGTGTCGAACTTTAGCATCGAGCGGAAAATAGATGTACGTCAGGCTTTCCAGACTGACATAAAAACATGTCAGGTCAGGCTGGAAAGCCTGACGTACTTCCGACAGTAGTTTTCCGTTCAAACCTTACTTCGCTGCCGGCCCGGAAAATACATGCCCGGTTGATTCCATCGGCACGACATACAGGGATTTTCGAGCCGTCACGAACAGAGTTCGGTGGTCGGCACCCCCGAATGTCACATTGGCTGGCTGTTCTGGAATCTCGATGATTCCGAGAATCTTTCCATCCGGGCTCACGACCTGAATTCCGAGTGCTGAAGTGATGTAGAGATTACCCTGGGTGTCGATCGTGAGCCCATCACCGCCCCCGTTGTCCTGTCCGGGACGCTGCTGCAGTTCACAAAGTACTTTCCCGGCTCCAATCTTTCCAGGTGCTTCGAGCGGGTATGCCCACATCTGCTTTTCCATGCTGGGAACGACGTAGAGCATCGATTCGTCGGGCGACAGAATAACGCCGTTTGGCGCTTTGCGGTCGTCGATGAGACGAGTCACGGTTCCGTCCGCCGCGCGATAGTAAACGGCTTCTTTTCCCTGTGGCAATTTTTCCGGTGCTCGGAATCTTGGATCGGTAAAGTAGATGCCGCCCGTGCGATCAATCACCAGATCGTTCGGCGCGTTAAATCGTTTGCCTTCAAACTGTTCCGCCAGCGTCGTCTGTTCGGCATCGGACAGACGGTATTCTTTCAGCTTGCCATTCATTTCGCAGGCAAGCAGACGCTCGCCGACAACCATCAGTCCGTTGCAGTAACCGGAGTTCTCTGCAAACACGGACAGTTGATTCTGTGAATCCAGCTTGTGAATTCGCTGATTCGGAATGTCCGTGAAATAGAGATTGCCTGCAGCGTCAGCCGCTGGTCCTTCAGTGAATTCAAACCCCGTATGAAGTTGTTTCACGTCGCCAGTCGGACCGATTCCCGGAATCTGATCGGCGGCCAGACATGTTCCGCCAGCAAGCAGCACTGCGATGAGACATCGAACGATCATGGGAACCCCAAACTTCTCGAGCGTGAATTACATGCTGCCTCGATGCTGACGTTTTCGCTCGTTCTCTTTGAGCAGCACCTTCCGCAAACGAATGATCTGTGGTGTGATTTCGACGTACTCGTCCCATTCGATGTATTCGAGAGCCGACTCCAGCGTCAACTCACGCTTTGGACGGAGCAAAACGGCATCTTCCGCACCGGCAGATCGAATGTTGGTGAGCTTCTTTTCACGGATTGGATTGACGACCATGTCGTTGTCACGAGCATTTTCGCCGACAATCATACCTTCGTAAACGTCTTCGCCACCGTGGCAGAACAAGTCCGCTCTTTCCTGAAGCTTCCAGAGCGCATAAGTCACGGTACGGCCTGAATCCTGAGAGATCAGCACGCCGTTCTGTCGATGCGGGATCTCGCCTTCGATCGGGCGGTAGTCTTCGAATCGATGATGCATGATGGCTTCGCCGCGGGTTGCGTTGAGCATCCTGGTCCGCATGCCGATCAGTCCTCGGGCCGGAATACTGAACTCCACATGTGTCATGCCTGTGGTTGTGGTTGTCATCGTCTTTGCCTGACCGCGGCGTGATCCGACCAATTCCATCACGGGACCAACGTCCGCGCTGGGCACGTCAACTTCCAGCAGCTCGTAAGGTTCGCATCTCTTGCCGTTGATTTCGCGAACGATCACTTCGGGTTTTCCGACGGACAGTTCAAATCCTTCCCGACGCATCGTTTCAATCAGAACCGCCAGGTGCAGGACGCCGCGACCGGAGACTTTGAAAGACTCCTTGTCTTCTGTCTCTTCAACTCGGAGAGCCACATTGGACTGAAGCTCGCGATACAGGCGATCGCGAAGATTGCGACTAGTGACGAACTTGCCATGCTGACCAGCCAATGGCGAGCTGTTAATCGTGAATTTCATCGACAGCGTGGGCTCATCGACGGCGATGCGTTCCAGAGCGACGGGGTTCAGCGGATCGGCGATCGTATCGCCAATTTCCGGATCCGGCAGACCAATCACGGCCACGATATCGCCAGCGCAGGCTTCTTCGGCATCGGATCGACCGAGATTATCAAACAGCTGAATCTGGTCAACCTTGGCCAGTTTTTTGGAACCGTCGGCACGCATCAACGCGATCTGCTGGCCCGTGCGAATTCGTCCGGCGGCAATTCGCCCCGTCGCCACACGACCAACATAACGTGACCATTCCAGAGATGTCACCATCAACTGCAGCGAATCGTCCGGGCGAACAATTGGTCCGGGGATTCTTTCCAGCACTAATTCCAGCAATGGACGCACATCGCCACCCTTTTGCTGCGGATCATGTGTTGCATAACCTTCGCGAGCACTGGTGAAGATATATGGGAAATCCAGCGTCCTGTCGTCCGCGCCCAGTTCGACGAGTAAGTCAAAGGTTTGCGATAGCACTTCGTCCGGACGACAGTCAGCGCGGTCGATCTTATTGATGACGACCATCAGTGAAAGGCCACATTCCAGAGCTTTTTGCAGGACGAATCGGGTTTGGGGACGAGGTCCCTCGAAGGCATCGACCACCAACAGTGCGCCGTCAGCCATCTTGAGGACGCGTTCAACTTCTCCACCAAAGTCCGCGTGTCCCGGGGTATCGATAATATTGATGCGAACGCCATTCCACATCATCGCGATGTTTTTTGCCAGGATTGTGATCCCGCGTTCTCGTTCCAGATCATTGGAATCCAGAATGCAGGTACCCATCTGCTGGTTCTCGCGAAACATCCCGCTTTGACGAATCAGACAGTCCACCAGCGACGTTTTGCCATGGTCAACGTGGGCGATAATGGCAATGTTGCGAATATCCGTGCGGCGGAGAACACCTTGATCATCGATCACAGGCAATGAAACAACGGCAGACATGAAATGATACCCTGGGAAGTTCGATCGATTGCGAATGCGGTGATCACGGAGTGCGTCGAGGACCGACGCGACTGGAATCCGGGAAAGAATGCGACCGAAAAGCCCCGGAATGATACCGGTTTCGTTTACTGTCACGAAGATGTCCTTGTCGAATTCACGGCAGATTCTTCGTTACTGGATCACATTGCCGCGAAGATTGTCGTTCTGATTGTCCGTCGGTGAGGGCTGCCGTGAAGCTTCCCGCCGTTTCACTCCTTAATGAGAAGCCTCTGCGAATCTCAGTAAGAGTTTCCGTTCTGGTGTTGAACGTTGATTTCCATATCGATATCCTGCCCCGTTTGCGAAAAACCGGGCTCCAGCCGCGCTGAGATAAGCTGCAAGCCACAACTTTTGTTGCGGTCGAGGCGATTCGGTTGCACGCCAGATTCGGGTGTTTGATGATTCGCGGCACAATTTTCCAGTCACTCAGCGTGCGGTGATTTGATACCTTTTGCGAGTTTTGTTCAGGGTGTTTCCAAAGATGTCTGAAGATCTTCTGTTAAAGGCGGAGCGTCGATCTAAAGTCGGCTCGGTTGATACAAATCGCCTGCGAGCCAAAGGTCGAGTGCCGGCCAATATTTACGGGCTGGGCAAGCCAGGGGTTTCTGCCTCTGTTTGTGGCGAAGCTGTGATTAAGCTTGTGGCAACATTGTCGAGTGTCGTAGATGTTGAGCTCGATGGTGCCGTTGATAAGGCGGTAGTTCAGGAGCTGCAGTGGGACGTCTTCAGCAAGAAGGTCCTGCATGTGGACTTGCGGCGTGTTGATCCGAGTGGCCGCGCGACTGTCGATGTTCCTCTGGAACTCCGAGGTGACGCGGTGGGGTTGAAAGATGGCGGAGCAATTCGTCAGCTGGCAAAAGTGGTTACCATCGATTGTCCCGATTTTCGAATTCCAAAGTCGATCACGGTTCGCGTGGGGGCGTTGCAAATTGGAGATACGGTCAAAGCCAGTGATCTTCAGTTGCCCCCACATGCGACGCTTGTTACTTCGGGCGACAATGTTATTGTCGAACTGTATGATGCACGTAAGGTAGTCGAGTGAATTTTGAACCAATGCCGGATTCATGGCGATGAAACTGGTGGTTGGGCTTGGAAATCCAGGTTTGCAATACGCGGGAACTCGCCACAACGCGGGTTTTGATGTAGTTATGGAGCTTGTTCGGCGTCTGCTGCCCGGCAGGTCGATGACAAAATTCTCATCGGAAATCTGGGAAGTCTTTACAAGTTCGGGCAAGGTTCTGTTGGTAACCCCAACAACATTTATGAATCGAAGCGGCGAAGCTGTGCAGCAGATTGCTCGCTTCTACCAGGTGTTGCCAGAAGACCTTGTGGTTGTGTGTGATGATATCAATTTGCCTTTGGGCCGAATTCGCTGGCGCGTCAGTGGGTCGGCAGGTGGGCAAAAGGGGCTGGCCGATATTATTCAGCGGCTCGGGACTGACCAAATCCCGCGGCTGCGACTTGGTGTTGGGCGTCCGCCAGGACAGATGGATGCTGCAGCGTTTGTGCTGGCACGGTTTCGTGCCGATGAGCGTGAAGACGCAGAAATGATGACAAGGATGGCCGCAGATTCTGTGGAAGCATGGATTGCGGAGGGGATTGTGAGTGCGATGAACCGTTTTAATCGTTCGTCGGAAGAATAGTGTTTTGTCCGCCAATTTTTGGCATCAAGATGAAGTGATTCGGGTTCCGCCGTTAAGGAGCCAGGTTCACTTGGCAATTGTTTTTTCAGGAGCAGTCGGTCTGTGTCAGCTGTAGCAGAAAATCCGGTGCGTCAGCACTATTACGAAGGTATGTTCCTTGTCGATAGTGGCAAATTTGCGACTGACGCGGACGCCGTGACTAATGAAATCATGACGATTCTTGCCAAGTGCGGTGCGACCGTGGTTGCTCATCGTCCGTGGCAGGATGGCAAGCTCGCCTACGAAATCAAAGGGATGAAGAAAGGCCTGCACTACATTGTGTGTTTCACAATGCGTGGGGCTGGAATGAAAACCCTGGTTCGCCAGTGTCAGCTCAGTGAAACGGTCGTCCGCCAGATGGTGATCTCCCATTCACAAAGCATCTTTGATGCGACGGTGGCTTCCATTACCGGTGCCGGAGTGGCACATGAAGAAGAGCCAGTGGCAGAAGACCGCCCCTCGCGAGCACGTAAAGAACGCCCTGTGGTTGACGATATTTCGGACGACGATCTTTCTGATGATGAATAGGATTCGCGAACTGACCAGACTTCGGCGGTCAAGCCGGCAGTCCTTCAGGAACGGAGCTTCTTATGGCGTCTTTTAACAAAGTGATTCTGGTCGGCAATCTGACCCGCGACCCGGAAGTGCGCTACATTCCCAATGGAACAGCAGTTTGCGACATAGGCTTGGCTGTCAACAGTCAATGGACTGATCGCAAGACAAATGAGCGTAAGGAAGAGGTCACGTTTATCGATGTGACTTTGTGGGGACGCACGGCGGAAATTGCGGGAGAGTATCTCGCAAAAGGTCGTCCGGTACTCATCGAAGGCCGACTGCATCTGGATTCATGGGAAGATAAGGAGTCCGGACAGAAGCGTTCGAAGCTGAAAGTAATTGGCGAATCTTTGCAGATGCTGGGGAGTCGTGAGGGAGGCGGTTCCGGTGGAAGTGGCTCCGGCGGCGGTGGTGGTGGTGCTGCGCGAGGATCTGCTCGACCGACGGCGGCACCCGCTCGGCCTGCGGCTAATCGAGGAACCGACAATCGTGTGAACGAGAGTGGCGGGAATGATCGTGACGCGGAAGCGGATTCGTATCGAACTCCTGATCAGGCATTTTACGACGATATGCCCTCCGGTGGGGGCGACGAGGTTCCTTTTTGAGAACCCGTAGTAATGACGCATTTTGAATTCTGATGATTGAGTTGCGATTTCGAATGAACGAAGTCGGCTCGATTAAAAACGGTGAAAAAGGATTTGGTTTCCGATGACTCGCATAGTTCAAACCTCTGCTTCACGCAACGTGGAAGTGCTGTTGGTGCATGACGTTGATAATCTCGGTCAACGCGGCGAAATTGTCCGCGTGAAGCCGGGTTATGCCCGCAACTACCTGTTGCCTCAGGGCAAAGCGACTGTTGCGACACTGCACAACAAGCGAATGGTCGAAAAGCACAAGGAACGTTTGGTCGCAATCGAGGCCGGACGCGTCAAGCAGCTACAGCGAATTGCCGATGCGGTCAGCAAGTACAGTGCGACCATCGAAGCACACGCCACATCAGACAATCATCTCTATGGTTCCGTGGTCGCTCGTGATATCAGCGAAGCACTCAAGGCTGCAGGACATCCCGTTGAGGCTGAAAATGTTCGCCTCGACGGTCCGATCAAGGAACTGGGTATGTACACTGTGAAGCTCAAATTCCACGACAAAGTGCAGAGCGAAGTCAAAGTCTGGGTTGTGCCTTCCGCAACCAGCGGCTGATCCCCGTCGCGAATCGCAGCGAACGCCAAAGCAGGGATAGTTCCCGGCTGATAAATATGAATCCTCAGGCATTGAATTGTCTGAGGATTTTTTCTGGATAGAACGGCGCAGCTTAGTGCGCCCTAAATGGAGCGATGACAACAACGATGGCAGACGACGCCCTCAGACTTCCTCCGCAGAATCTGGACGCCGAACGTGGTGTGCTGGGCAGTATTCTGCTGATGAATGAAGCCATCGACGAAGTTGGCGAAACGCTCAAGGCCGATCATTTTTACAGCGACGCGCATCAGAAGATGTACTCTGCGATTCAGCAGCTGTACGAAAAAGGCATCCGCGGGATAGATGCGATCACTCTCGCTGAGGAACTGGTTCGACGCGGTGATTTTGAAGACGTCGGCGGTGCGGCGTATCTGGCTCAGATTCTTGAAGCCGTTCCGCATGCCGCCCACGTGCGATACTATGCCACGATCGTCCGCGAAAAATGGATGCAGCGGAGCTTGATCTATGCCTGTACCGAAATCCTCGGCGACAGCTACGACGCGAGCGACGATGTCGAAGGATTGCTGCAGAATGCCGAACGACGGATTTTTGCGATTCTGGAATCACAGGGCGACACGGCAAGTTTCGCGATCGGCGATATTCTCCTCGAGGCATTTAGTCGCATCGAGGAACGATTGCAGAAAGCTGGCGACGTCACTGGGATCACCAGCGGCTTTTCTGATCTGGATCATCAGACGACGGGGTTTCAGCCGACAGAACTTATCATTCTGGCCGCGCGGCCGAGCATGGGGAAAACGGCACTCGTCTGCAATATTGCGGAGGCTGTTGCGAGAAAATCCAACAAGGGAGTGCTGTTGTTTAGTCTGGAGCAGTCAAATCTTGAGCTGGCTGAGCGATTTTTGTCCATCACGGCTCGCATTGACAGTCATGCGCTGCGGGCCGGAACGCTGACCGACGCTCAGCACGATTTACTTGTCCGCGCTTCAGATGATCTGTCGCGACTGCCGTTATTCATTGATGACAAACCCGGTCGCACCATGACTCAGATTGCAGCGATCTCCCGCAGACAGCATCGCAAATCGCCACTGGGAATCATCATTATTGACTATCTGCAGTTGATTGAACCTGACGAAAAGGGAGCTCCCAGAGAGCAGCAGATTGCCCAAATTTCGCGTCGCCTGAAGTTTCTGGCGAAGGAACTCAAAGTCCCTGTGATTGCCCTGGCACAGCTGAATCGCGGCGTGGAACTGCGAGAAGACAAACGTCCGCGACTGGCTGACCTGCGAGAAAGCGGCGCGATTGAACAGGATGCGGACATGGTGATGTTTCTGCACCGTCCGGATGCGTATGATCCTGAAGATCGCCCAGGCGAGGCTGAAATTATTGTCGCAAAACATCGCAGCGGGCCCACCGGCCTGATTCGTTTGACGTGGCGCAAGGAATACATGCGGTTTGAGAATTATAGTCCTATGGCTGACAACGACTTCAATTTGTAGAGTGCCGTGAAATGAGTTCTTCGGGTTCCCTGCCTCAGATTCCGGACGCCTCCTGCGGGACGGGCGGTGCCCCGGTTCCGGTTTTCACCTGCATCGTGATTCTGTCGCCTGATGTGGCGACGGGGCGGCTGTCAGCCCGAGTCGCCAATCTCCCGGAAATGACCGTCGAAGGAAATGCGGAACGAGAACTGCTCATGCTGCTCACAAAGCGGTTTAAGGCCTTTGTTCAGGACAGTCTGCAGCACAATCGCCCGATTCCGTGGATGGATCCGCCGACAGCCCTGCAGCCTGGTGAGCAACAACGCTTTATTCCCGTGCATCTTTAGTGGAATGAAAAGTGTCGCAGTGCGACTAAGGAGACGAATATGTCGGTAGCCACTGTTCCAGGCGTGCCGCTGCGCCAAAAACTGATGAAGACGAGAATCATCGCGACGGTTGGTCCAGCCAGCGAGTCCGTGGAGATGTTGCGGGGACTGGTCATCAGTGGCGTCGATATTTTTCGACTCAACTTTGCGCACGGAGATTATGTCTGGTTGTCCGAGATTGTTCGCAGAATCCGCCAGGTGTCGGCGGAGTTGGATAGCCCTGTTGGAATTCTCGGCGATCTCTCCGGCCCCAAAATTCGTCTTGGAGAGATCCCCGGTGGTGAAGTGTACTGTTCAGAAGGCGCGGCGTTTCGATTTATTCGCGGAACGACATCTGACGAGCCAACAGATCTGACGTGTACTTACGAGCCTTTGATCGATGATGTGAAACCAGGTGACAGAATTCTGCTGGCTGACGGTACGGTCGCGATGGTTGTCCTGGAAAAGGATCCCGCGCGTGCATGGGTCCGGTGTCAGGTGATTCAGGCGGGTCGAATTCGCAGCCGGCAGGGCGTCAATCTGCCCGGCGTCGCGCTTAGTACTCCCAGCGTGACGGAAAAGGATCGAAAGGATTTAGTCTGGGCTCTTCAAAATCAGCTGGATTTCGTTGGCCTGAGTTTCGTGCGGCGGGCGGAAGACATCACTGAATTGAAGCAACTCATCGACGCGAACCATCCCAAGGTGACGCCGCTGATCGTCGCAAAGATTGAGAAGACGGAAGCCATCGCGGATCTCGACAATATTCTCAATGTGACCGATGC
>JBBQSE010000067.1:0-23789 GCA_038214195.1 Planctomycetales bacterium | reverse complement strand
GGAATGCCTGATAGACTTTCAGAGGCACGCCTTGCTCGGTAAAAATTCCGAACCCTCCCAATTCGCCATGGAAGAAGTTGCAGACGTTCACGGGAGCGTCCTGAAGTTCCAGTAGAGCGGCGACGACGAACGCGGCACCCGGCGCGCCGGACATCGCTTCGTAGGTGCGTTGGCGGGACAAGGGACTTCCGGTGCGGGAAATTGGCCCCCAGTCGTTGCCGGGAAGATAATTCCATTCGTTGAGATGGCTCTCGGTCTCGGTAAAACCTTTGGAATCAAGCAGCCTTCGGATAGCGCGGGCGCGAGCGGAAAGCTCAGTGGGGTCGGCCGTGTAGCAGTGCCAGGAGAAAAAACTGAGCGGCACGTTGTCTGTGCGGCACATGTCCAAAAAGTTCACCGCGAAATCTGTCGGGTGAAACGCACCATTGACGAAACTACCGCTGGCACCGAGTGCGGGGCCACCTACCTTCAGGTCGGGGAACTGCTTTTTGATGGCCGTGGCGGCAGTGCGGTAGAGTCTCAAGTAGTCATCATCGGTGCCGCTCCACATCGTCGGGCGGTTCTCGGGCTCGTTCCAGATTTCCCAGTAGCGGATGTTATGCTGGAATCCGTTGGCCCAGCCTTCGTTGTAATGACGAATAATTCCAAGGCAGACTGCCGCCCACTTTTCCATGTTTGCGGGTGGATGCACAAAACGTTTCACGCTGGTGTGCTCGATACTCTCGCCCAGACGGTAAATCGGTTCGGCCCCGGTCTTGCGCACCGCTTCGATGTATTCGTCCGTGAGCCGAAAATCGTAACTTTCAGGCAATGCTGGATCCGCGTCTGGATTGGGGAAGACTACATGGTGATCGACTACATACGGATTGGGCCAGCCGCAGTCATGTAAACGCGTGAACGGAATTCCCAACGCCTTTTGTTCCTCGATCACGTCGAACAGCCCGCCCGGAGCCAGCGGACCTTTGTTGATGCCGTGGAGCGGGCGAATATTGCCTGTGTGGACAGAAAAATCCACGCTCAGCCGGACTTCATCCGCTCGGAGTGCAACGGAACCTACCAGTACAACCATCAACCAACTTAGGTATCTCCAGCAGCGGCAGGTGGGAGGCGCACAGGGAAAGGCCGTCAAAGTCTCAACTACCGTAGATCGCAATCGGGATCGGATTTCTTGACGTCGCGAAGCGTGGGCCACTGGTGCAGTCCTGTGAAAGTGAGCAAATTATTGAAACGCCTGGTCGTTTGCGTTTTGAGCGGTGGAATTAATGATACGGAACTTGGTGGTGTCTTGAAAATCCTGGAGCCAAAACCTGTTTCAACCTGAACCGACGCGTCCAACAGCCTTTCGCTGCTATACTGCACGCGGGCGGAATGGATGTCATTGCAGGTAATATCCAGTAACGTTCGGATCAACAAGAAACGGACAGCGGGACGAAGTAACAATGAGACAGACTGTAGTCATGACTTCACTCGTGATGCTTGTCAGCTGCTGGCTGAGTCTGACTGATTGCGCGCGGGCAGACGGCATCGACGATTTTCGACCGACGGCCGACTTTCTGCAACTTCCTGATCGCTGGACGCTGGGGGCATGTTCGGCCGTGGCCGTCAGTCGCAAGGGGGAAATCTATGTGTTTCACCGCGGCCCGCATCCGATCCTTTGTTTTGATCAGGACGGGAAGTTTCTGCGCTCGTGGGGTGACGACCTGATCCAGATCGCACATGGCCTGCGGATCGATGGCGACGACAACGTCTGGGTGACGGATGTCGGCGGGCATCGAGTCTATCGATTTGACTCTTCCGGAAAACTGCTGCTGGCGCTGGGGACAGGGCAGCCGGGGACGGCGAATGATCAATTCGACAAGCCGACCGACATTGCCTTCGGGCCGAACGACGAAGTTTACATCTCCGATGGCTATGGCAACAATCGCGTGATGAGATTCAACGTGCAGGGGCAATTGCAAACATCATGGGGAATACCCGGAATTCAAAACGGGCAGTTCCATCTGCCACACTCCATTGTCGTTGATCGCGAAGGCCGCGTATTGGTCGGCGATCGCGAGAACAATCGCATTCAGGTCTTCGACAGAGATGGTGCATGGCTTGCCACTTCCAGCGGGTTCGCTCCGTATGGATTGGCGCTCGATCCGGACGGTCGGTTATTTGTCGCCGATGGTCGGGCCAATCAGGTGCTGGCTCTGGACGCGACAGGCAAAGTCCGGCAGCGAATTGGCACGACGGGTAACCAAATCGGCCAGTTTCTCATGCCGCACATGCTGGCGTTCGATGGCGACGGCAACCTGTTCGTCGCGGAAGTGGATGGCCAGCGAGTGCAAAAGTTTGTCCGCTCGCCCCGTGACGTCCGGGCCACGCCACAAAAGTAGGATGGACATTCCTGTCCGTCGAGATGTTGAACCAGTCGGACGAAAATGAATCGAACGCCTGACAAGTCTCCCGACGCACCACCGCAGACAATTCGGATTCTGCCGCTGGCTTTATCGCTGCTTCTTGTCGGGGGTCATGTTTCGGCTCAGGTAGCGATTCATCTGAGTCGACCAGTAACTGCCGTTGTCGGACATCAGTGTCCGCAATTCGTTCATGGTGTCCGTCGTTACTCGGATTGCGCAGTTCGACATTTCGTCCGTTGACTCTTCGCCAAAGAAAACTGTCCTGGGAGGAGTGTTTGGATTGTTGGAGTTCTTGTCCGAGTTGTCATACGTAACAAGAACCTGGATTTTTGAACCGGCGGGCAGTGGGATCGCCTGAGCGAACACGTAGGAATCCTGCCAGTTGAAGTCCCATTCGTCGATGTTGATGAGCGGCACTTCGCTGCCGGTCGGAAACAGTGCGCGCACCTGATAGCTCTTGCCCAGCAAGTGCATGTGGGGACGGATCTCCATCAGTGTGACATTGGTTGGCAGCGTGTATTCGGCGGTGAACTGAGCGTTCGCATTGCCAGCGGGAATCATCAAATCAACGCTGCCTACGACCAGGTCTGTAATGACCTGACGAGCCGACGCCGGTGCAAAATAGACGCCGATTTCGGTCTGGTCAAACTCTGGCTTTCCCGAGGGGTGATAGTGAATCTGAAACACGACATCACCACCTTTCGGCATCAGACGACCCGTCCCGGCCGGGAAGAAATGCGGCGTCGCGCCGGGATTCCAGCCGCCGAGATACGTCGCCGATGTCAATCCATGTCCGCCAAACCGTGTGTAGCCCTCGCCGGGGTCAGCGGCGTCCAGCAGCCGCGCCTGGCCAGACGTGTCCATAAACATGTGAGCATGATGAACGATCTTCGGATTGCCGGGATGGACTTCAACGGCACTGATCAGTCGGTCCTCCCTCAAGCCCAGCGGGACCACGAAGTGCTGAGTCACATCAATTCCTTCGGCATACAGCGCAAATGGTCGCGGCATTCGAATGATCAGGTCCGGCTTGCCCAGTTGCCAACCGGTTGGAAACGGCGGCAACGGAGGCAGATCTTCGGAGACGCCTTGCGATGCACCCGCATCCGCCCATTCGGTTAGCATCGCAATCTGCCCATCGGACAGACGGCGTTCTCCCACGAAATGGCCATAGCCCGGAGCTGGCTTCCATGGCGGCATGATGTGCAATGAAACCACTTCCGCGATCTGCCGGGCACGCTTCGATACCTGCTCATAGTTGCTCAACGAGAACGGTGCAACTTCCCCGTCGCGATGACAGGTCAAACAGTTCGAAAAGATAATCGGAGCAATCTCGCGGTTGAACGTGATGTCGCCATCGGTCGCATTGGACCCCAGGCTTTCAAGCAAACATCCCACGGCCTGCGTGTGAGTAGTCGCCAGAGCATGCCCGTTCGCAGCCGCATGCAGAGCATTCGCCAGGTAGTATTTCTTCACAGGGCTCGACTTTCCCAGCCGCTCGGTCGAATCATCGATGAGCCCGCGATACAACTGGTTGCCTGCCCGATCGAAGACAAATGCCTCCGGAGTGTGAGTCGCGCCGGTCAGTTTGCGCAGCGCTTCCGCGCTGTCGAGGAGCATCGGAAACTTGATGTTGTACTCGTCACGATGCTTTCGCGCGGCGTCCCGCGTCACCGTTCGGTCCGAGATCACACCGTAGAACTCGACCCCCTGTTTGCCATACGTCCCGGCAAGCCTGTTCAGCTTCGGAATGGCCTTGTTGCACAGCGGGCATTCGGTGGAGAGAAAGATGAACGCAAATCCTCGACAAGGCAGCCCGTCGATACCGCTCCCCAGGACATGCTGCCGACCTTCAAGGTCATTCACGCGGAAGTCCGCCGGAATGACGACCAACGGAGCCGGGCCAGTATTTTCGACAATCTCTTCCGACTTCGTCGCGTCCTTCAATCCGGCAACAACGCAGATGCCCATCGCGAACAGGACGATTCCTGATGCAAACGCCGAGCACGTTCGAGTACTCATGACATCTCCCCGCCTTCCGGAATGAGTTGGCTTGATGCGCAACGCGACAATCAGACAACTGAGGGCTCGGCGCAACAATTGACATGCGAACTTCAGAACAACGATACCAAAATGCAGTGAGGATGTCGCGAGCCGGAGCGTAACGCTGATTTGGTCAGGACAGAGACAACCCGCCGCCCATTTCAACCTGCTGGAGGTATCGCCACAAGATGTTTCGCTTGCATTCAGTCAGTTCTCGGGTAACGAGCATGAACAAGCCGGATTCGAACCGGGCCACACGATGGCAATCTGAAACTGATTGGGCAACCGGCGAAATCCCCCGGTTAACGCAATTTACCGGACAGCATTTTTCCTCAGTTTCCACCGTTTCGCTCAAGTCTTCGCCTTACAACAGGCGAACTTTGCAATCGGAGCAGATTCCACCAAAGCATGTTGCGGCAGGATTCCGATACTTCACCGCAGGAACACATACATCGGTCAACTTCCCCCGATCGTGGAGCCATGCGAATCAAGGCCATGATTCGACTGCACCGCACCGGGAAGTTTCATGTCCGCAGGAAAGTTTTTGGAGAATTTGCGATGTCGGACGAACAGGATCAAATCCTCAATCCACAATACCGTCTCAACACGACCGAAGAGTTTGAAGAAATCAGCAGTGAAGAAGTCGATCGCGCCGTCGAAGCGCTGGATCGATTGATTGCGGGAGTGCAAAGCGAGAACATTAAACATTATCTGGAAGAAGCCGCCAGCAACATCTATTATCTCGTCTACGAAGAAGAAGTGGATGCCGACGACGAAGCTCTGGAAGAGGCAGCGTAGTCCGCACGTCATTCCGCAAACGATTCAGGCCTGATATTCCGCCGTTGGAAGTCAGGCCTGTTTGCATTGTGGTGTGTGCCGACGCCCGGATCGAGCGATCCTTACTCCAGGCCCAGGCTCGCCAGAGTGCTGTCCTGAACCTTGGCCGTCTTTGCGGCCTCTTTGAGCTTCGTAACGACAAAGAATTTATGGTTCGCAACGGCTTGTTCGGTCGTATTCAGTCGAGCGGCGACGTCCTTATTCGCCCAGCCGAGGACGAAGATCAGCTCAACGCACTGCAGGCGTTCCCACGCACCGCTGGCTTTGAAATCCTGAATCAGGTCACGGAGACAGTGTTCAATGACCTCTGATTCTTTCTGAGCCTGCTCACCGCTCCGCATCATGCTTGAAGCGGCTCGCCCTGGTCCGGTGAGATCTCTGGCCGCTCCGTCTTTTGATTCAGATGTCAACAGCGGAAGCACGGGGCGACGACCTGAACGACGCATGAAGTCGATGAGTTTGTGGGCCGCGATGGAAAACAGAAACGATTCCAGCGGTGTTCGGTCATCGTAATTCGGCAGCGCTTTCAGGAATCCCAGAAACGTTTCCTGCACGATGTCTTCAGCGGCGGAGCGGTCCTGCAATCGTGTCCGCGCGAACGCCAGTAACCGGCCTTCGTATGAATCAATGCACTGTTGCCACGCATCCGCTTCGCCGGCGCGAATTCTTTCGACAAGTTGTCGATCAGCTTCACTGGCTACCATTCTGGTTCCTCATCTTCGACTCCTTTGCGAACTTGTTCCTTCGCTGCCTGAACGATTTTCTTAGCCAGAGACTTGAGTTGTGCATCCAGCCCTTCAAGCGACATGCCTCGCAGAGTTTCCAGGGCGGCTCTGGGGCGTCTGAGCTGTGTCAGCAACAACTGAGCCATGCGGATACGAGCCCACGAGTTGTCTTCGGGATACTGTTTGATGTATTCCTCCAACCAGATTTCGGCTTCATCGAACGCCTGTGCCTGCAACAGACCCATCGCCAGCTTTCGTGTGCGAGGTTCGTTGGGACGGGACTCTGTGGAGTTCAAACGCAAGTCCATTAATTCTTCGGCGGCGGTGATCACATCGCCCGCGTCGATCAGACCATTCACCCTCTTCATGCTGCCGGAAACTTTTGTGGATCCAGTGCCGCCTGCAAAGTGCTCGTCGCTTGCTGTCGGCACCGGCAGCTCTCCGTAGACTCGGCCAACATTCGCATGCAGACCGAGCGCCCAGTCGTCGTCCGCGAAGCGACCGTATTTGCCACTGAGCACCGAGAATAAGTCCCAATTCTCGCAGTCAACCCAGTTCATCTTCAGAAACACAACCCCGATCGCGAATCCAATCACGCACCCAATCATGTGTAAACCCGATGAGCCCATCTGGAATTGCGACAGCAGCAATTCCAGCACATTCAGCGCAAGATACCACAGTGAATACATCATAATGGTGACGTCGAACGAGACTGGTCGGTAGACTAGAAAGCCGACAATGTGCATCTCGTTCTTCGGTGCCCAGACAAGACTGATGGCCATGAGCGCGAAGATGACACCGGAAGCGCCAAGGCAGCGACCTTTGGCCTGATTCAGGATCCTGCGGGCAAGCTCTCTAAATTCGGCGGCATCAACTGCCGCATCGTCCGGCACTTCTTTGATCCATTCGGCCTTGAGCTGCTCCTGCAACTCCTCGATCGACTCCACTTCAAACTCAGTCCGCAGTACGTGCGCGTCCGTGCGATGCAGTGTCAGCAAATCCACGCCGGCTCCCCAGGCGGCGGCCATTGCAAGGTACAGCGGAATGAATTTCTTCCAGCCAAGTTTGCCTTCAACGACCAGTCCGAATCCCCACAGAAAGAACATGTTGCCGATAAGGTGCATGAAACCACCATGCGCGAATGCAGCTGGAATCCATTCCAGCGGATTGAGTCCCTCTCCATATTGCAGCAGCCACGGCTCCAGCAGCCGTTCGTTCATGGCAAAACCCGTGGCCGCGAAGCACAGGGTATTGATCACGATCAACCCGATGGTGGCGTACGGAAAGTGATACTGCGGCGCGTCGGTGTTGATGGGAATCAGTGGCATGATTCATGTGCCCTGTAAAAAAGTGTTGCCGAACTCTCCGAGGTCGGATCTCACATGTTCTGTTTCCGGATACGGAGTGTCGGGCGACTTTTCGAGCAAATCCTGGCAGGCCACTGTCTGGTTTGAAGAGACATTCGCGGAAAATGAGCAAATGGCCACAACAGAACTTTCGCTTTGGCTTTCAACGCTCAAACGGATTGACGAGGGGCACACCGACGTTACGAAAATCGCCGAGGTTCCGTGTGACTATCGTCAGCCTGTGCTGCAAAGCTGATGCGGCGATTAGACTGTCCTTGACTGGCATTGCCTGCCCCTTTTGTTTGAGTCGGACAAGAAGCGCGGCCCATGTCGAAGCTGTTCTGGCATCGAGATCCACAACTCGCAGACGGCGCACGCCATCCTCAAACCAGCGACGAAGCACTGTGCGCTTTCGGCCGGATGGCGTCAGCCCAATACCATACTCAATCTCGCCGAGGATGATCGGTGTCACGACGAGTTCTTTTTCATGTTGCCTCAGCCACTCGACAACAACAGCGGCAGGCTGCGGCCGAGTAACTTCGCTCAGTACGTTCGCATCAACGAGGTACCTCATAGATCCGCTGTCGATTCCGATGGAATTGGCTGATACCAGTCGTCAACCGGACATGACAGCAGCCAATCGACGACTCCGGCGTTGTCCTCGGCTGGTTCACGTGTCAATAAATACTGCCCTGCCTCCAGCCTCTCGAGACTAAACTGCTGACCCGGCAGAATCCCATCCTGCTGCCGCAGCTCCGCTGGCAGAACAATTTGACCTTTGCTTGAGATCTTCGTTTTCATGTGTTGTAAGATACTGTCTTACATTGCCGCGAGTCAAGTCGCAAGCCCCACTCCCAATTAGAACGTGACCGGATTCACTGGTGATGATTGAGGAAAGTTGTCACTTCACGGCGTTGCCGCTTCACTGCTCCCTTGTCGCTCGACCAATTCCAAACTGGTCGCCGGTTCGTACGACGTTGCCATCGAGAAAATCCACCTCAACCATTTTCTCACTCATCACAGCCGCGCCAGTTTCATCGCTGAGCGTGGCAACGATCTTCTTTGACGCCGCATTGATCACGTCGCCCGTCGATGGATACGCATATTGGCCATTGATGGTGAACGTAATCCAGCCCGGTTCGTCGCGGACCTGAATTGTCTGCATTTGTTTGGGAGGCATCACGGTGGCGTCGAAGACATGCAGCCGCTGGTTGTGTCCGTCGGTGACCCAAAGTTCTTTTTCGTCCGGAGTCAGGCCGATGCCATGACTGGGGCATCCGTGACGTTTCACCGGGCCCGGCTTGAACCCATCCACTTCAATACGATGCAGTTTCTCTCCGGTCACGATGTTGCCGACTTCGAAGCCAAGCAGCTCGTTGATCGTCACAAAGCACAGCGTCTGGCGACCGTTGACGGTAAACGGTCGAATCGAATTGCTGAATGGCCCCACCGTTTTGGCAATGGTGTGGGTGGATGTATCGGCAACAGTGAGCAGCGGTGAACGCAGTCCGGCGAGATAACAGAATTTTCCGTCCGCGCCGTAAACGGTGTTGTGGGCTCCGGAGTCCGGTGTGATCTTTGCGATCAAATCGCCCGTGTCGCCACTCACGATGTTCCAATAGGCTTTTTCAAAGGACGGCACATACAACACGCTGCCGTCGGGCGCGATCGACATCCGGTCGCAGCCTCCTTCAAAGGCTCGCTCCCACAGCAATTTTTCGGACTTCAGGTTCAGGCACTGCAGAGTGTCAATCGTCGAAATGTACAACTTCTGGGTCGCCGCGTTTGCACAGACGCCCTTGACGTTGATGGGCTTGCCGTCTTTGTCGAGTCCACCGGTTGGAATACGTCGCACAAATTTGTGATCGTTGTCGATGTCGAAGACAAGGAGGCCGTGGCCGCCGTATTCCAGGTAATTGCGAATCCCTGGCACGGCGACGTAGAGAAATCGGTGCGGTGTTTTGGCAGAATCCTGTGCCGACGCGGGTTTGCCGAAGTTGAGGGAAAGTGAAAACGCGATGATCAAAACGCTGCGGAAAGTCATTGATTGAGGTCCGTGGAAAGCGACTGAAGCCCAATCTGTTTCAGATCGGGAATACCTGGGAATTGAAGCTGCTGGACATCCAAACCAAGTTTGTATTGAAAACAGGAACTCTGAACGCAACGTCGTTTGACCCGAGCCAGCGGCGAGGCATTGAGATGCTGAAATCCTCGCCGCTGGCTTTTGAAGTTGCGCACTTTATTGAAGCCCGCTGCGTCAGCAAGGGAATACAGATCTTGACATCGCCTCGTGGACAGATCGGGCTACGTACAGCAGTGTGCCCAAATGACCCGAATGGTTCAAACCGCACATCTGCATTTTCGTCTGCGGCAACCACTATCAGCTCGAAGCTCTCGGAAAAAGTGAGGTTGCCGTCATTTCCTGCGAATTGGAGAGCTACGGCCAAAGTTGATCACTCTGCGGACCTGGAGACCTCTTCCGAAAGCATGGAAAAAGCACGAGGCGGAAGACAGCAACACTGTGCCACGCTTGGGTTTGCGACTATGACTTTCAGTGTCCGAGTCGGGTGCAAGAGCTTGACCAAATGCCGATAGCGGTTAGAATTGCGCGACGCCGGACGGGGAAGTTCAGGATGCAAGCTCTTGGCGTCGCAATGATAAGTTCCTCAGTGGTTGAGTGATGATCGCTCCCACTGATTTTCATATGCTCTCGGGCAGGTCTTTTCAATCGATAGCCGTTCTGGCTGCGCGAATTGTTGGTTCTGCCTGAGGGAATCAAAAGTGTGGGTCCGACGTTTTGACGGATCGTTCTAATGGAGTCCACTGTGGGTCAGGGATTTGGAGAAGACTTCAAAGAACTTGTGCGGTCCAGCACCAACATTGTGGATCTGGTTTCCGAGACGATTGCGCTGAAGCCGCTTCATGGTGGTCGGGACTATGTTGGACTGTGCCCGTTTCACGACGACAAGAATCCGTCATTTCACGTCTACCCGGATCGGCAATCGTACCGTTGCTGGGTCTGTGAGGAGGGTGGGGATTGCTTTCGTTGGGTGATGGAGATCGAGAGAGTTCCGTTTCCGGAGGCATTGGAGTCTCTGGCACGGAGAGCGCACCTTGAGATACCAAAGCAATCAAGAACGGGAGGACAAGAAAACAACGCAGCAGGAAAATCGGATTCGCTGGTCGTTGTGGAATGGGCGGTCAATCTGATGCATCAGGCATTGCGGACGGCGCCGACGGCTGAAAATGCTCGAAAGTACGTACTGAAACGCAAGCTGTCTGCAGACACGGTGAGCAACTTCAAGCTGGGATATCACCCGGAGGACTGGAATTGGTTTCTGGAAAAGGCACGCGGACGCTTTACGCCAGCTCAACTGATTTCTGCCGGGCTCATCCGGGAACGCGACAACAGCCACGGATACTTTGACAATTTAGTTGGTCGTCTGGTGTTTCCGATTTTTGACGAGCGTGGCCGTCCGGTTGCGTTTGGGGGACGAGTGTTGCCGGGAGGCAACATCGAAAGTGATGCGAAATATTGGAACAGTGTCGAAAGTGCGATCTTTCACAAACGTCGAATGTTGTTTGCCTTCGATCGGGCTCGCGACACAATTCGAAGCAGCAAGACGGCAATAATTGTTGAAGGGTACATGGACTGTATCGCCTGTCATCAGGCGGGGGTGACAAACGCTGTCGCAACTCTCGGGACGGCGATGACTGAGGAACATGTGCGTTTTCTGCGGCGATTCGCCGAAAAGGTGGTGTTAGTTTACGACTCTGATGACGCAGGGCAACAGGCGGCAGAACGCTCAATATCCAGATTTCTTGCCCAGGATCTGGACCTCCGAATTTTAAATGTGCCGTCAGGCAAGGATCCTGCGGACTACCTTGAAGAACATTCCGCCGAGGAATTCAACAAGCTAATCGAAAACGCCGCTGAGGCTTGGGAATACAAATTGCAATCAGTTTTGCGACGCACGGAAGCAGATTCCATTGCCGGGCGTCAGCAGATTCTTAATCAGATGCTGGAATTTCTGTTGGAATCGCCGGGACTCGCCGGGACGGTTCGTGAGGATATGATTCTCCGAAACGTTTGCTGGCGGGTTCAGGTGGATGAACGCACGGCGCGTCAGCAACTGAACGAACTTAGAAACGGGAACACAAAAAAAAAGACGATCCGACGTGACTCTGGCAATCACACGCCGGTATCAACTCCCCGCACCGAAAACGCGATGGAGCGAGCGGAACGGGAAGTGCTGGAGATTATTCTGACATGCCCGGAAACAATCGATCTCATTCGGCACCATATTGGAGCGGATGATTTCGAAAATGTGCGACATCAGCGGCTGCTGGCGTTGTGCATCGATCTGTGGAAGGAAGACGGAGACCTTCCCGAACTTGGCCGATTGATTATCGCGGCAGAATCAAATTCAGATCTTCTGAGTCTGATCAACGCCGTGGTGGATTCGGCAGAGGAGAAAGGAATCTTCAGGCTCATGACGGATCAGCCGAACCGTCCTGAGGAAAACGGTACTTCGGTACCAAACCATCTGGAACGGGTCCTCGGACCATTTCTGGAACGGCGAGAAAAACGACTGCACCTCGTGTCGAAACAACTTATGTCTCAAACGGCAAAGCCCGCGAGCGAATTCGACGACGATACAAAAGACGCGCTCCGCCGACTTACGAAATTTCGTCAAAGTCAAATGGGTCACCCTTCATCCATGAAGTAAGTCTGTTGTCACCTGATGTGACATTTTAAGAACCAACGTCCATCGCCATGATGGCACATCACACGACAGCGATCATCCACAGGAGCTAATAATATGTACCGCCTGGACGAATGCCTTCGCAATCTGATCGAAACCGGTCTCAAGCAGGGACACCTGACATTTTCTCAGGTGAATGGTTTTTTGCCGGATGAAGCGACTGACCCGCTGCAGCTGGACAATCTGATTGCGTGCCTTGAAGAACTCAATCTGCAACTTATCCCCGATCCCGTTAAGAGTGAAGTCGGTGAACCTCTTGCGCAGCGAAAGAAACGTCGTCAGGAGATCAAGATCGATGACGACTCACGCGGAACCGAAGATCCGATCCGCATGTATCTGTCGCAAATGGGTGAGATCCCGCTGCTGACTCGCGAAGAAGAAATCTTCCTTGCCAAGCAGATCGAAGTCTCACGCCGCCGTTATCGCCGCGCTTTGCTGACGAGTGAATTCGCGCTGAACTTCTGTCATGAATCTTTGATCAAAGTGCATCGCGGTGAACTTCCGTTTGACCGCACGATCAAAGTGTCGATGACGGAAAGCCTGGAGAAGGAACAGATCCTCGGTCGCATGCCGTTCAACCTGGCGACAATCGAAAATATGCGTCGACGGGATCTGGAAGATTATTCAAAACTGCGATCGCCGGATCTCTCAAGTGCCGAGCGACAGGAAGTGCAGGCACGACTCACGGAACGCCGTCGTCGTTGCGTGACACTGCTGGAAGAATTGAGTTTGCGCACGCAGCGGCTGCAACCCTGCATGAAACGGCTGGAACAGATTTCGAATCGCATGACTGAACTGCACGAGCAGATCAACAGCCTGCGCAATCTTTCATCTGCCGAGGATGAACGCCGTTGCCTGCAAAAAGAACTTGACGACCTGATCGAATTGACAAAAGAGACGCCGGAATCGATGGCGGCTCAAATGCTCAACATTCAGCAGCGACACGGCGAATACGATAAGGCAATGCGAGATCTCTCAGGCGGAAATCTGCGACTGGTCGTGTCCATCGCCAAGAAGTATCGCAATCGCGGCATGACGTTCCTCGACCTGATTCAGGAAGGCAACACCGGCCTGATGCGAGCGGTCGATAAGTACGAGTACCGCCGCGGTTACAAGTTTTCGACGTACGCGACATGGTGGATTCGCCAGGCGATCACCCGTGCCATCGCGGATCAGGCCCGCACGATTCGCGTGCCGGTTCACATGATTGAAACGATGACCCGGCTGCGAGCCGCGTCCAGAACCCTGCTGCAGGACATCGGTCGCGAACCAACCGTCGAAGAAATGGCGGAGTTGGCCGGCGTGCCGATGGAAGAAGCTCGGCGAGTAATGCGAATCTCTCGGCAGCCCATCAGTCTCGACAAACCAATCGGTGAAAGCGACGACAGCGCGTTCGGCGACTTCCTCGAAGATCGCAGCACCGACAGCCCGGTGAGCAACGCCGCCTCGGAAATGCTCAAGGACAAAATTGACACGGTTCTGAAGACCCTGACTTACCGCGAACGCGAGATTATCAAACTGCGTTACGGTCTGGGTGATGGCTACACGTATACGCTCGAAGAAGTCGGACGGATCTTCAAGGTGACTCGGGAACGAGTTCGCCAAATTGAAGCCAAAGCCGTCCGAAAACTGCAGCACCCTGTCCGCAGCCGACAGCTTCAGGGTTTCCTTGAAGGCATCGCCGCAGTAGCAGGTCACTGAGGCCGTCCCGAAAGAAATGTCCCCTCTCCCCTGGCGAATACGCTAACCATCTTGCACCGGCATCCACCGGGCGGAGAGGGGCAGGGGCAACGCCGTTAAGTAACATTTCATGCTGTATTTTGCAGGAATTGAAAGTATCGGTCGAGTTTTTTTTGCGTAGCGGTCGCGAGTGTGACTTGAGGCGAACCGGTTCCTGGTTCTTTTTTGCGGCGTGGAAAGTTGCGACTTTTTTGGTCTCTGGCGCTGGTAAGTGTCTGTGGTCGCTTCGGCCATTCAATAGCCTGTCTCTGCAAACCGACAGGCTGAAAGTCTGTCGTGGTACGCCTGTGAGGGCGTTAGATCAGATTGGAAGAACGACCAAACTGAATCGCACCGATGGCAGCAAGCCGCGCGGGGGCGTAGATTCTCTGAAGAAGACCTCACCCACCCGGCGTGGACGATATCACGACCGAAAATTTCTTCGCTGGTTTGCAACGGAACATCGATAAACTTGAGCAGCAACTGCGAGACGGCACATACCGGTCGCAGTGCATCAAGCGCGTGCAGATTCCGAAACCGGGCACACACGAAACCCAACCGCTGGCCTGCACCAGGGAACCGACCGGGACTTGTTGGATAACCAGGCGAAACAGGCACGGGTTCTTTTCACCGAATCTGACGACGAGTTCAATCAGCCCCGACAGAATATGTTCGCGCTCGATCTGACTGCGGATCAGGTCGAACAGGAAATCGTCATCGCCGTGCTGCCGCGTGCCAACAATCTGTGAGCCGCTCTGGATGTTCAGGCACAACGGATTGCCTCGTCCACTTCAGATTCGCTATTGGCGATCGACAGAATGATGATCCCCAGCATGATGAAGCGTCGATCCGAAAAGCAGCCGTATTTCGTCGCGTGGATCGACAACGCAGAACTGCTTGAAGCGGGCCGGTGATTGGTCAGTGTGAACTGGCCTGCGAATTTTGTCGCGACGTCCCGATAATCTCATGAAACCGTGCGAGTTCAGCGGCGGTTTGTTCAGAGTTCCAGCCGCATTCGTCAGCCATCCAGGCAGCCGTCGTCGCGGTGATTCTCGCAGAATCAGAGAGGTAGTAATGCCACGAGGTGCGTCGCAACAGTATATCGTCGAGACGCACGGCCCATTCATTGCGGCAGCATTCGGCAACGACTTCCCGTTCGAACTTTGGCGGCACGACACCGCTGAATCTCCCCGGAACCAGTGGTTGCTTGGCGGTCAGAGATTTTGGAAGCCGCAGTGCAAGCTGGCGACCGATCAGGTCAACTGTCTGTTCGGCCATCAGTCGGTATGTCGTCAGTTTGCCACCGGCCACATCAATCCAGCCCTGTTCTGCCATTCGAATTTCATGAGTGCGGGAGATATCGGATGGCGCTCCGACGGCGGTATGATTCGGCGCGATCAATGGCCTGACACCGGCCCATGTTGAGGTCACGTCATCAGGTGTCAGCTTCGCATCAGGGAATGCGTTGTTAACGACATCCAGAACGTAGGCAACATCTGCGTCTTCCGTGCATACGTCCGCCGGATCGCCCGAATATTCCGTGTCGGTTGTTCCCAGGATGATTTGTTCGCCCCACGGAATCACGAAGAGCATCCGCTTACCTTCCGTCAGGATCACCGCTTCATTCACAGGAAGCCGTTCGCGGCCAACGATCAAATGCACTCCCTTGGTCAATCGCAGCCGCAGACTGCTGTGCGGCAGTTGAGATGCCCACGGACCAGCGGCATTGATCACGACGCGCGCCTGAATGGAGACTTTCTGTCTCGCGACTTCATCGAGGACGGTGCAGTCCCAGCCAGACTCAGATCGATTCCCCTCGACATAGCGGGCATAGTTGGAAACAACGGCTCCGGCAGTGGTGGCGGATTTCAGCGTGTCGATCACCAGTCGGGCATCCTGCGTGAGCGCATCGAAATGCCGGGTAGCTCCCAGCAGATTTGAGGAAGCGAGCCCAGGAATGATTTTCAGCACACAGTCTCGACTCATTCCGGAAGACCGGCCCAGATTCCGACCTCCACCGAGCAGGTCATAAACCTTCACTCCGATTTTTAACAGAGTCAGCGACCAACCCGAACCGCGCCAGATTGGGAAAACAAATGGCATCGGCTGGCACAGATGCGGGGCGATGTGGGCTAACCGCATTTTTTCGAGACTGGATTCACGGACCAGTCCGATTCGGCCCTGAGCCAGATACCGCAGGCCACCGTGCAGCAGGCGTGACGATCGGCTACTGGTCCCTGAAGCGAAATCGCCCTGTTCGACAAGCATAGTACTCAGCCCGCGCATTGCCGCGTCACGCGCGATCCCCGCACCAACAATCCCTCCCCCAATGATCAAAACATCGACAGTCCGCGACGGAACAGGCGGGCGTCGAGGAACGGTTTGCGGGGCGGATACGTTCATATGGGGACTTGAAAAGTCTACTTTGTGGATCGAGTACCATTGGGCGTCCACCGTTGGATGGAATTCCGACTCAAAGAAGTTTCGATATCACACTAAAGATAGATGACTGCCGCCTGAAAGACACATCACATCCCAAGTTATCCCTCGATCAATTCGGCATGCAACGTTCGTCCGGTGATTCAGGTTTCTCGCCACTGAGACCGCTGGAGGCGACCGAGCCTCCTGCGTTACTTGACGATACTGGCCCTCTGGAGCCTGGATTTCGGCCAATTTCACATGCAAAGCTGCAATTTGCGTCTTTCTGCGGATTGACGCTGGACTTCAGATTCGCGGTGCAAAACCTGTAAGAACTTCGGTCAGGAACTCTGGCATCATCAGATGGCTCCCGCTAAACTCCGCCCGTCACACGGCATTGCGAACCAATTGCGATTGCGTGTGTCGAATTGTTCGGCGACGGTTGATGAAGTCCACGACAACCGCCATCAAACAAATCGGGGCGTAGCTCAGCTTGGCTAGAGCGCCTGCTTTGGGAGCAGGAAGTCGCACGTTCAAATCGTGTCGCCCCGACTTTTCATTTTCTTCTTTAAGTACTTGTCGTGCCACTCTTTGTGGCAACCTGCTGAGTCTCAGCAGTGCGACCTGAAATGAGTTTACTACCCATTTCACTACCCAAACTGGGGTCGCACTCATGCCAAAGAGACCACCGAAGTACACACTTCACAAGCCCACCGGACAAGCTCGCGTCCGTATCGATGGCAAATCGCATTACCTTGGGAAGTATGATTCACCCAATTGACGTTGGTGCTGAAGCTGGTCTGGATCAACAAACCGTAGAAACCATGTTGAACAGTGATCAGGGAATGGAAGTCATAGAGAAAACTGGCGAATTGTCTCAACGACATGACGTAACGGGTGTTCCGTTCTTCATCATCAACAATGCCATCACATTGTCAGGGGCGCAGACTCCAGAGACGTTCATTGAAGCGTTCAAATTGCCCGACAATGACTCCAGACCCACAAAACTTCTGTTCGTTTGCAGCAAAAACAAATGGAGAAGTCTGACGGCTGAGCGAATTTTAAACGGTGTCAACGGGTATGATGTGAGATCGGCAGGTACGGAAAAGGATGCTCGCATCAAGGTTACGGCGGGGCACATTGGCTGGGCAGACATGATCTTCGTAATGGAGAAGAAGCACCGTCGTCGGCTTGAAGAGAAGTTCGGGGACAGTCTTGCAGATAAAGAAGTTGTATGCCTGAATATTCCCGACGACTACGAACTCATGGACCCGGAACTGATCGACCTGTTGTTAGAAAAGCTCAGCCCTCACATTGCAGTTCCCGACTGAGGACCATACATGCGAATAGTAAGAATTGTATCGAAGTATGTGCTGGCGATCTTCATGATCGGCGCTGGCGTGATGCACTTCGTGAATCCGGCATTCTTCCTGAAGATCGTGCCGCAGTACCTTCCGCTACACAAGGAATTAGTTCTGCTGAGTGGAGTCGCTGAAGTGCTGCTTGGCGTCCTGCTGCTGGTTCCGCAGACTTCACGAATGGCGGCATGGGGAATTGTCGCTTTGTTGATTGCCGTGTTTCCTGCGAACATCTATCTCTACCAGCATCAAGACATTCTTCCAGCGTCACCGATCATTCACCTGTTGCGACTGCCGTTGCAGGGGGTGTTTGTGTTGTGGGCGTATTGGCATACAAGACCGGCAAAGTGAAGTCGTGAATCTGAAACTGATCATCCATCCTGACGTCACGATTCAGACTTGCTGGGATTCAGATCGACTTGATCTTGGTCGTGTTGGGATCACGCCACATTCAAGCAAACTTTGTACAGAAGTGGCGAAGACAAAAGAGATGATTCAAGTGGCGGATGGACGTGCGAGTTTTCGAGTCGTTCCAAAATTTGTAATGGATGACTGGGGGATTGAAATTCCGAAGGAGCGGATCTGGTGAAAGTATCGTTTACTCTGACATTGGATCTGGTGACTGCCATTCACTTCAACTGAAAACTGCATACGCAACTGACCCGACGATCGTGACGTGAAGCACGACGATAAGCCAAAACACGGCTAGGAATGATAGTTTTTGGGTCTTGTGGCGAAACAGTCGTTGCCCGATCAACGCACCGGGCCAGCCACCGAAGAACGCCAAGAGTTGCAGGGTGCGTTCTGGTACACGACGACCTCCGTTGCTCGCACGCCGCTTATCCCATCCGTAAGTAAAAAAACACACAAGGCTCATGACGAAGACAGTAGTCAAGTAGATCGCAATGGCGGTACTGGTGTTACTCATCAGTTGGCTATCCCTCAACTATCCTCTTCTCAGCAATCTTGATGTACTTTTTCTCTTGCTCTATGCCGATCACCTTCGAAGCCCCAAAGTCCAAACCGGCGCATAGCATCGTCCCCGATCCTGCACCAGTCTTTAAGCATCACGGAGCGGTTCCGAGTCTTCGCCGGACTTCTCGCACGATCTCGTCAATCTGGTGAAGCCGCAGATGTGGCGGTTCCTTTTCCAGCTTCGCACGCCATCCCATGAGGACACGGTTCTTGCCCGCATTCTTTGGTTCGTGATTCGATTCATCCACGATTTGCCGGACAATCGTTTCATGTTCCTCAAGAATCATTGTTTGTCCTGTTCTGGTCATGCTGATGCAGTTGCAGCCCGCACCGAGAATTCGTGCTGCGGGTTGTGGTAGGTGACTCGATCTACAAATCCGGTCAGGTGTTCGGGCATACGGGCACGGTCGTTAATACTTCAATGTCGAAAGTGTATGCGATGGGAGGCGAGATCCGGTCTGCTTTTCGCCTACTTGTCTGGATACTGCGGCGGACTCTTTCCGACTTTCTTTATGACTTTCGGGTATTTCCCTTTTGTAGCCTTTTCCTCAATGGCCATCACGTCGATCTGGTGCCACCAATCGTCGCCGAAGTCAAACCAATATCCAAAACTGCGGTCTGCCTTCAGCCCCAGTGAGTCGAGCGAGGTTTGGTCCACCCGACCGGCAGCGGGTTTCCCTTCACCCATGTCCATCTTCAAATTGGATGGCAGAACATACCTCGGTGCCTTCGGGTCCATTGGACCTTTGCCGAACTGGAACTCGTACATGTGTTCTTCCCAGCGGCCAAATGCGTCGAAGATCGCATGATGAAGTTCTTCGAGTGTCTGATTGCCACGAATCTCGATCGTCCGGGAAATCTCCGGATTTTTTTCGGCGAACTTTTCACTGATCGGACCGCTCCTCAGAAAGACTACCAGCGTATAGAGCCGTTCGGTAGCCGTCACGACGGGTATTTGCGGCTTCAGTGTGGAGTGAATCTTCTTTGCCATTTGCACTTCCTTTCTGGCTTTTGTTCATAATTTCAATCCGTGGGCTGGCGTCGAGATAGTCGACACAGTCCCACGGCCCGCCCAAATCTTCTGGTGGATACAGCGGCCCTTCAAGTCGGGATGGCTTAGAGTTGCGCACCGTATCAATGATGGTCACTGAAACGTGGCACATGCAATGTCAACAGTGAACGGAATCTTGCGTGGATTCTTTTCTTTCAGCTTGAGACGGTCAGTAAGCTCGGGCAGAACCTCAGCGGTGGCAATTCGCTGGGCTTGGGAAAGGGGGAGGTTGTGAGATGATGCCATTTCGATTCGTTCACTTCTGCAACTTGTTCATCACTGACCAGACATCGTGAAGGGAATGCTCATATTCGTCCAGCTCCATTACCTCTGCCTCTTAATCTCAGCCACCTTCGCTACCAGATACCCTATCTCATCGCCATCCAGTTCAGCAACCGGGGCAACGCCGTGGATATTCCTGATTAGGTCTTCCGATGCACCCAGAAATGCTTTGAACGACGCATCGCCATCGCAACGACCGAGAACGTGGCCGTCTGGTGTGATGACCATTTCGATAAGTCTGGGCGTAGTCCAGTCCTCTCCAAGCAGGCATCCGAGGATCGCCTGAAAGTGACTACTGACCTGCACGTCCCGAAGTTTTTTTACGCAGTCCAGCCTTATCTGATCGGGTTCACGGATGGGGATGTCGTCGGTGGTCATGGGCCACATCGTTCCAGAAGTATTTGGGAAAGGTGTCAGCGGTGCAGATGATCAGTTGCAATGCTCTTTTGCGAGAAGAGTGGTCCGTCAGCTTTTCGATTTTTGCGATGTCATACTCTTATCACTGGCGTCCACAATTCTGGTGAGAAACTCGGTTTTCGTGGTATTTGCGTCCAAGGGTGAGTCGAGTCCTGCCTGCCTTGCGATCGGAAACCAGCATTTTACTCGAAGACATACTGCACGAAAAGCAGCGGGAATCGTCCACCTTCAACATCCTTGACATCAAATCTGCCTGAACAACAGGCAGATTCTAATGTCCTATGCGGTGGGTCCGATTTACGCGCCGATCTTTCTCTCGAAGTGGGTTCGATTTGATAGCTGATCTCCATGCCATAGACTCCATCGCGAATCCAGTTCAACACAGCCGATTAGAGCCAGACTTCAGCGTGATACTGGGCCGGTATTTGTTTTGTAAACCACATTGGTGAGTAACGATGGCTGCACAGCTAGTTCGTCGATGGATTGAGATGGTGGGTGTACTTCACAAGATGGGGCATGGACAGCTACGACTGGCCTGTGGCTGGGCGAATGCCGGGCCTGGACCAGTCTGGTTTGGAGACGTGGCCCCAACGACCTATTTTCGTCGCGACAACGGTGCGCTATTGGCGAAGGACCCACGCCCGGGACGAGTCCAGGTTTCTCTATTGCCCAATGCAATCCCAATGTTTACAAGCCGCAGAGCGGCGTCTACTGGCTCACATCCATGGCCGGGATTCAGGGATGGGACTGCCGAGGATGCAGCCGTTTACTGGCTGTCCCTGTATTCGAAACTCGCCGATGAAGGCAAAGGTGAAGATCCAGCTTATGTGGATTGGTATTCGAAAATGCTGAAATTGACTGCGCCGAATGGGATCATTGCGGCTTGGGACTGCTGGCAGGAGACACCCGACTATGTGTTTGTTAGTTGCTCTGAAATCGACCGAATTGAGTCGCCTCCGCCAGGTGAGGCTGACGAAGGTGAATTCGACGCGAATCGTGGATTGTATCCGCTGTCCTGATCGTGGTTAGAAATCAGATTGCGTCGGCTTTTAAGTTCAAATCAGCTGGCTGATCGCAGCGGTTTCAATCCACCACCCAATGCCTGGCGCGTCCACTCTGCGGTGCCACGGTTTCTCATCGCCGTTTACATTTGTCCATAAGAACACTTCCAAAGTTGTGACAGGTAGTGAATCACTATCGGCTGATCTGTCTCCGCAGGCAGGGCCTGTTGGTTGCCGCGTGAAGTGTATCGGTCAGGTGATCACAGGCATTGAGGATGTCATTCTGATTGTCGTCATCACCATCATTTCCCCAGCAACCCTCGGATCAGATCTTCCGCCAGTTCTTCATCGACACAGTTGTCAAACCGCCCGACTGCGGGGTTGACTCCGAGTTCCGAAAGAAGGTTCTGTGGGACTTCCGTGATTTTGGGAAGCACCAGTTTCACTCGGACCTGAAATGGAAACTTTCCTCCCCAGATCTTTGACTCCAAGCCACGACCGCCGTTACTCGTGGCCTGCCACAATGCCAGAAGACCGCCGATTTCGTAATGGTGCAGCAGACAATAGTCGCCCGTATTGATCTTCAGCGGCCAAGGCTTGTTGGAGCCGAACAGACTCTTCCCGACGCAGTCCATGTACGTGTTACTGTTGCATTCGAAAATGAAAGCATTGGTGGTCATCTAATTCTCTTTGCACATAGGCAGGGTTGTTTCGGTTTCACAAATCCATCCCCGCTCCGTTATCCCTCAGCCAGCGTTTTCGTTCCTGAAAATCAGGCAGCACTTTGTCCACTTCGTTCCAGAATGCTGCGGTGTGGTTTGGATGGATCAGGTGGGCGAGTTCATGAACCACGATGTAATCGATAATGGTCAGCGGAGCCATCATGCACTTCCAGTGGAAGTTTAGGTTTCCGCTGGCGGTGCAGGATGCCCAGCGGTTTTTGAGATCCATGAGTTTGACTGACCGTGGTTTCACGCCCATCTTTGATTGGAAGTATGCGACACGTGCCGGAATTTTGACCGATCCTTTTGAGCGATAGAATTCCTTGAAAACAGCGTCAGCATCAGGGACTGAGCCTTTGGTGGCTCGCAGACAGAAGTAGCCGTCTTTCAGCATTAGTGGTTCAGCGAGATCAGAAACCAGTTTTAGGCGATACGTCCGGCCAAGATACAGAAAGCCCTCACCGTTTACGTAATCCCGCTGGATGCGATTGGCGTTCAAATCCTGCCATTCGGCAAGGCTCTGATAGATCCACTTTCGTTTGCTCTCCAGCAGATCTTCAACTTGACGAGTTGTCAGCTTTTCAGGCACCAGCACCGAAACTTTTCCGTCCCGCTCGATGTAGATGCTGGCGGTTTTGCGGCGGCTGCGAACCAGTGTGTACTTAATGTCTTTGAAGGCGAGGATCATTTCGTCGAGTTTACTTGAACCAGGACATGGCCATCACGGCGGAGCGTGATGAGTACATTGTGCTCCTCACGCTCCGCCGTGAGGATCGCCACCTTCCATGATGTTGCGATGCCGGACTTTCGCCAACGCTGTGATTTCAGCAACAATTTTGTCGCTCTTGTTAACAATTTCATCGATGTTTGAAAACAACAGCAAGTCGGACAACTCACCTTTCAGCTTGCTGACTTCCGGTGGATTGCTCCAGAAGCTGATGATGCCAATTGTTCGTTTCAGCTTTTCAAGAACCTGATGCGTTAGTCCTTCCACTGTTTCCTGATGATCGACGGGAATGCCAGATGGGCCAAATGCGATCTGACCAATCAGATCGTAGAAAGGACCAGACCGGGGATCTTTTTCAGCCTTGCGTCCAACTTCGGCTTCTTTCCGCAGATCGAACAGAGAACGATAAAGCTCGTCCCAGTCGTCCTTGTGTTTCTTGATCAGAGCTTCCAGTTTTTCACTCAATGTCTGGTACAGAACAGGGTCTTCGTCCAGATGCACCTTGCAGTGCTTGCGGATGGCGTGTTCCATCTCGCTGGCTTTGGCCTTTGGTGACTGGTTCTGTTCAAGCTCCCGAATGAATTGCGGTGACATCAATTCGACCGGCTTGATCTTGGGATTGATGCCAAGACTGATCAGATGCTCGTTAATGATCAGTCGGACTTTTTCACCAGAACCTGAGATATTCAGCGTGTCATCTTTGTAGCGTTCTTTGACCTTCGCCAACAGATAGCCAAATCGTTTCACTGGGATCTTGTATGGATTCGCAGCCGCATTCGGCAAGATGATGTCCATACTCTGAAGGAATTTTTTGAGGTAGACCTCAAAGCTAGCCCGCTGCTTCAGATCCAGCATCGATTCGATGGCTTGTTCCAGAACGTCATAGGTCTGCTGTGGATCGGTAATCTGCTGTTTGACCCACGGTTCAATTTCAGCAACGCCCTGATCTTCGAAAAGCTGAATCAGTCGCCGATACCGTGATTCCAAAACAGGAATCTCC
>JBBQSE010000066.1:0-23919 GCA_038214195.1 Planctomycetales bacterium | reverse complement strand
GGGCAATTGGTTCCCGGTGGTGAGCGGCGAATTCTTGATACCTATGCGGTCTGCGATGCGAACTCTGGAACACTGCGACTCGTGCGGCGTGGTGCCACAGTGTCCTACCTGTTTGCGGAAAATGATTCAGCCAACTTTCGAGTCATTGGAACGGACACCATGGGCTCTGCGGACATTCCTCCCGGCTGGCTGACGCTGGGGATGTTTGCGATGGAACAGGCAACGTCAAAGGTACTTTGGAAGAACCTGTCCATTCGCGCGGAAAAACTTGTGAACGAGGTGGCTCTCGCGGCGCAGGTCGATATCGCTCAACTGGATCAGCAGCGAGACAAACTGGCGGTCACCTACGATGGAGACTTTTCCGTTCAGCCTCCCGATCCGCAAGTTTTTAATCAATGGCCACGTGCGATGGAGTGGAGTCCGAAAAACAAGGGCTACATCGTTCTTGCTCCGGGCTTTGATACCTGGGAGTCTGCCGGTCTTGGAACACGGCAGCGGATCGATGGGGATTTTGATATCGAAGCGGAGTTTGAAGCCACCAGCCTGGCGATGCCGAGACAGGGCGATTACTCAACCGTGATGCTCCAGGTGGAACTGGCGACGAAGGAGCAGACTCAGATCAGCGTGATGCTGATTCGCAGGCCGTCCGGTGAGCTGGAAATCTCCGCGCACATGCGCGAAAAGTTTGCCGGCGCACCAGACAAGTACAGTGACTTAGCCAACATCGCCGTCAAATCAACTTCGGCGATTCGCATCGCGCGTCGAGGCAATCGTTACCACTATTTGGCGCGCTCTGATGATGCGGAGCAGTACCGCTGCATCTATGTGATTGAGCAGCCTGCGGCTCCTGTGAGCATCATGCGATTGCTGCTGCACACAGGCGGTGCCGGACGAGACTCTGAGATGATCCTGAAGAAGCTGACAGTCCACGCCGACCGCTATGAAGCACAAGTGCCCGTACCGCCGGAATTGAATCCGAAATGACTGTTGCTGGAAGCCTGCCGGATGAACAGCAGCAGGGTAGAATCGAAATGGAAAAAACAGTTAGCTGTCACTGCTTGCCGATGGAAAGGGCCATGAAGAGGCATGCTATGAGCTCGCTGAAGCTTTGTTACCCAACCGCCAAAAGGCAATCAAACCCAAAGCCACAGGCATAATCGTGCCCGCGATTCCAAAGAAACCGCAGGACATTGCATAGGTCGTGACATCCGCCAGTTCGCTGGGTTTGGGTGAGGTTGGCAAAACTGCCATCGCGAGGAAATTCGCACTGGCGGCATAAATTGCCAACATCGCAAGCACCCCCGGCAGCAGGGAAAGCAGCGTTTGGACAAGAATCAAATGCCGACTCTGCGGCCGCGCAACATTCAATACGCCCCACAGCGAGAACAGCAGCCCCAAACCAAACATCGGCAAGCCACCCGCTCGA
Source organism: Planctomycetales bacterium (assembly GCA_038214195.1). Classification (GTDB taxonomy): domain Bacteria; phylum Planctomycetota; class Planctomycetia; order Planctomycetales; family Planctomycetaceae; genus SXXK01. Next base: position 22,493 of record JBBQSE010000066.1, on the reverse strand, counting down.
AGCAGAATAAGGAATGTGGAAAGTTGTTGGACCTCGACTTCTGCTGGCATGATTTGGTTCGCCTTTCGAGTGCATTGGTTTGGCTCAGTCGGAACCAGTTTACCGGGCGATAGTGACTGCGAACAGACTCGGCGTTTCGAATTCAGAAAAGCGGTCTGTCGATCAAAATCAAATTGAAACAAATGTCGCGTGGCTACAAGGCGTTCGGCAGAAACAATCTTACCGTAGGACGGGCACTTTTGCCCGTCACGAACGTGACGGGCACATTGACAAGGGGGATGTCGGTTACGTGAGAATGTGAGTCACTCGAATTGAAATGAGAGTCGCCCCTCTCCCCAAAACCAAACTGGCACGTTTTCACCAGCGGCATACGGACCGTGAGCTGACGAAAGCAGCGCCATACCGTTTGCTTCGACTGTTGCTCTCAGATCCGACGAGCCGCTCCATTGAACGGGGCGCACCGTGACACGACCGTCCTGGACCGAAATCGCTGCTGGCTGATAGATTGGACGACTGCCCTTTGCTGTGAATGGATGACTCAGCGTTGCCGCCATTCCACGATTCTGCTGATCAGGCAGTCCGGAAAGTTTTTCCAGAGCGGGCCGCACGAAGAGCTCGAAGCAGACGAGACTGCTCACCGGATTGCCGGGAAGTCCGAAGACCAGCGTCCTTCGGGATTCGTGCTGGCGAATTCCAAACCACAACGGCCTGCCTGGTTTCATATCGACACCGTGAAACACCTTTTCGACTCCGGCGGCGGCAAGTTGTTGCGGCACCAGATCGAGGGTGCCCGCCGAAACACCGCCGCTCAACAAAAGCACATCGTGCTGCAAACCCTGCTGGATGCGAGCGGAAAGATCCGCCGCCGTATCGCGAGCAACACCACACGATGTCGCAACCCCGCCGCAGACCGTCGCCTGTGCCATCAGCATGGGCTCATTGGAATTCCGGATTGCGCCGGGCCGCAGCGGCTGATCGAAAGGAATCAATTCGTCTCCGGTTGCGAGGACCGCAATTGTTGGTTTGCGAGACACCGACACGGTCGCCTGACCGAATTCCGCCAGGGCCGCGATTTGCTGTGGCTGCAGTCGAGTTCCCGCTGACAGTAACACGGAACCCTTCTTCGCCGCAGTTCCCTGGCGCATCAGGTTCGCTTCGGCGACAATCGCTGCGCGGGGAATACCGACGACGCCAGGATTCGCTTCGTCGAACTGAGTCTGTTCGATGGGCACAACGCAGTCGCAATTCTTCGGCAGTACCGCTCCCGTCATGATCCGGACGGCCGTCTTCGCCCTGACGCTCTGCGACGGAACCATGCCTGCGGTCACTGTTTCGACAACAGTCAGCTGCACAAGATCTCCCGCCACTGCGGCAGCCGATGTGGCGATGGCAAATCCATCCATCAGCGACTTATCAAACGGCGGCGAATCATGCGGCGTGATCAAATCAACAGCCAGGACGCGACTGAGAGCTTCCGTCAGCGCGACGGTCTCATCGCCACCTTGCGGCGTTCGGGCAAATACAAGCCGCAGAGCCTCAGCAACCGACAACATGGCGCGCAACCTCTCTCGAATCAGGGTCTGGAAAAAGAAAACTTTTTGTAAGTCGTTGGCGTTGTGTTGAAGCCTCTATTTGCACCACAATCGCGGCCACCCGCCCGCGCGGACTGTAGCACGGATTCAGTAAAAACTTAAGGCGCTGACCGGGACGCTGCACGAGTCCGGGCGTCTTTCTGAAATGTGATGTTAAACATGAGCGATCATTCCGCAGTGGACGCACTGCCAATTCTCAAAGAACTAATTTCCATCCCCAGTGTGAACCCAATGGGCCGCGCCGTCTCCGGGGATGCGTTCTATGAAGGACGCCTGACCGCCTGGCTGGTTTCGTGGCTTGAGCGTCATCGGCTGCCGTGCGAAGTTGTCGAAACTGCGCCGGGAAGAGCGAACGTGATCTCCCGGATAGAGGCCGCAGGCACCGCGCAGACTATTCTTCTGGATGCGCACCAGGATACCGTTCCGGTTGATGGCATGACGATTCCTCCGTTTGAACCGGTCGAAAGTGACGGTCGGATTTACGGTCGTGGCTCCTGCGATGTCAAAGGCGGGCTGGCCGCGATGCTCGCCGCGTTTACACGCCTCGCCATGGATCGCCCGTCCGGAATGCCCAACGTCGTGTTGTCGATGACGTGCGACGAAGAAGCGACCAGTCTGGGCATCAATCATCTGGTCGGAAGCTGGTCGGATCGCGAGTCTCCGTATCGACTCTGTCCACAAAAACCGGATATGGCGATCATCGCCGAACCGACTTTGCTGGACATTGTTGTCGCCCATCGCGGCGCAACGCGGTGGCAGCTGAGAACCACCGGACGCGCCTGCCACAGTTCGCGGCCGTCAGAAGGAATCAATGCGATCTATCGCATGGCAAAAGTCCTGAGTTGCCTGGAGGAGTACGCGGGGTGGTTGCCGAATTCCCGACCAGCTCATCGTCTGTGCGGCCCGGCGACGTTGAGCGTCGGCCTGATAACCGGTGGAAGCAGCGTCAATGTCGTGCCCGATGGCTGCGTCATCGACATTGATCGGCGAGTCCTTCCTGGTGAAGACAGTTTCGGCGTCCGCCAGGAAGTGATTGACGCTCTGAAACGGCAACTCGATTTTGATCTGATCCACGACGAGCCCTACTGCCTGAGTTCCGCGCTCGGCGATGAACTCAATGGCGGACTTGCCAGGCAATTGAGTGGCACCATCGAGAATGTTGTCGGTCCGCCGCAGATCATAGGAGTGCCCTACGGAACTCATGCCTCACGAGTGGCAGCCATTGGAATTCCCGCCGTCGTGTTCGGGCCCGGCGATATTGCTCAGGCCCATACGAAGGATGAATGGATTGAGATCGACCAGTTGCGAAAAGCGACAGAGATCTACTACCAATTCTGCGCGGGCCATCGCGCAGCAATTTCAAGTTAATATTCCTCCGGAAGCCAGCGACCGCGAATTCATGAAAGGTGGTTTTCCACATGCCTGAAGTTTTGCGTGCAACTGGGTACAATGCGCGGCACTTGATACCAACTCATCCTGGAAAACCCGCACCATGCTGCCTCGATTTCACCACATTCTGCTGCCCCTCAGTCTGACCGCGAAGAACAACGCCGCGATTGACATCGCGTTTGATCTCGCCGTTCACAACAAGGCCACCATCTCACTGTTGCATGTCGTTCAGGTCATTGAAACCAACGCCGAACCTCCGGACGCAGAAACCAAAGAGTTTTACCAACACTTTCGCCAGCGCGCGGCCTCGGAACTGGAATCTGTTTCGCGGCGATTTCTGGAGGCCGATATCAAGTGCGAAGTCAAAGTCCATACTGGCGATCGTCTGCAGGAGATCGTCAGCTTCGCCCATGACCACCGTGTGGACCTGATCGTGATGTCATCACATCGCGTCGATCCGGATCGCTTGGCCGAAACGTGGGGCACGCTCAGTTATAAAGTCTCGGTGATCTGCGAATGTCCGATTCTGCTCGTGAAGTAGAGGTGACCGAGGAACAAGTCGGTTCGGTACACACGCTCACACGTCGAGGTTCGCTTCAGCCATTGTCTACGATGCAGACGCCTGATGTGGCGCTACCGAATCAGCGTACCCGGATGAATCGGATCCACAATACCATCCCATGTGGATATGCTGGCGGTTGAGTGTGATCGCGATCCACAAACACCGGCTGCTTTCGTCATTTCCATCAGCGCCTGGCTTTGCGCGATGCGTTCCGCCTCAGCGAGAACTTCGTCACCGTTCAGGACGCCATCGGGATCCTCGATTTTGACATCTGGTGTGACGCCTGCCCCATGCATCCTGCGGCCATTGGGCGAATAGAACAATGCTGTCGTGACACGAAGATCACCCTCAATCGAACGCAGTGGAAAGTGTGTCTGAACGGATCCCTTTCCATACGAACGAGTCCCAACGATCATGCCTCGTCTGTTCTCCTGAATCGCCGCAGCGAAGATCTCACTGGCAGAGGCGCTGTCGCCATCAATCAGCACGACCACAGGAACGCTCCATGTTTTTGAGTACGTCGCTTCCTGAATCAGATTGTCATAATTCATGCGACCGCGTGTCGACACAATGGTTCCGCAGGCGACAAACCGATCGCAGATTTCTACGCAGGTCGTCAGCAGTCCGCCAGGATTTCCCCGCAGATCGATGATCAGCGATTTCATTCCATCGCGATGCAGGCGGTCCAGAGTCCGATCCATTTCCACAGTGGAACTCGGAGAAAACCGGCTCAGGCTGAAGTAACCGATATCGGTCCCACTGAGAATTTTTGCATCGTTAACAGTCCACACCCGGACCGTACGACAGGTCAGAGAAATGTCGCGATCGCCACCCGACTCACGCCGGATGCGAATCTTCATCAGGCTTCCGCTGGAACCTTTCAGCAGGTCCACGCTGTTGTCGATCTTCATCCCGCGAATATCCCGACCATTGATATTCACAATGATGTCACCCGGTTGAATGCCCGCCTCGGCTGCCGGACCACCCCGCAGCGGCTTCACAACGGTCAGGCCATCCGCATGTTCACGAACCTCAACACCGATCCCCACAATCTGCTCTTCCAGGCCGATATTTCTCTGACTGTCGCTCGTGCTTTCGTTTCGTAACGACGGGTCAACTGCGTCCAGACCCGAATACTTATTTACAGTGTCCAGACTGGCATTTGCAAATTCAAATCCCGCGAGGCCTGGAGGCAGCCTGGCCTCCGCATCGGCCTCTTCCATCACGATGTTCAGCACGCGTCGCGCGTCTTCATGGCTTTCCACTCGACCAGCAGCCATCAGGCGACTCAGCGTGTTTCGAAATCCGTCAAGCGGGAATGAGTCTGACGACAGTTCAAGACTTGTCAAAAACGCCTCATTGTCCAAAGCAATGATCAGATTGCGCAGCGCTCGACGCACGCGAGCGTCGTAGCTCGGTGGTTCCAGTGCTCGCTCGTCAATCGTGTGAGACACTTCCGAGAAGAGTTCTGCCGCCTGGCTGCCGCTCAGCGCTTGAATCACACGAACCGTCACAGGTTTCTGGTATCTCCGAGTGATAATCTCATCGATTCTGGAGCTTTCAATGTCCTGTTGATCCGCTGGATGCGGAGCCGGGACAAACGGATCCTGCATTCCGAAAGAGGGATCACCCTGCGGTGTGTCTGGCAAGACGCGCACGCTCAGGGGCCGTGAAAAACTGGCCGGTTGCTCCGGAGAAACTCGCGTAGCTGATCCGGCTGCGGTGCGGAACAATTTCGAGCGGCCGTCCTCTGCCGGATCTTCTCTGAAGTACCGTTCTGATGGATCGCTCGCCTGCACAACTCCAGACTGTTGATCCGCGCGATCCACCACTTGGAGAGCCTGACCAAACGCGACAGTCGAAGAGTTGATCGCCAGGATTGCCAGTGTCATCATGAGTCGACTGGAAGTCACCATGGCCCTTACCTCCCGATTCTGAATCCATTCTTCAGCACGGTACTCGCAGGATGTTTTCGAGGTCAACGGCGATTTGGGATTTCCTCGCTGAGTACAACGCAGGCCGTCGCGGTCATTTCCTCCCGATCCGGCAACGCCGTGAAGCATGTTTGTAGCCGAATTCTTGAGAATTCGGAGTTCCGTCGTGTCAGCAATCGAAGGTCTCACGACGTCTGCCTGATTCACTGTGACAACAGGAGGTTTCTGGTTCGGCTGTTTCTGCCGATTTTCAAGATCACCTCGCGACCGCTTCCGCCGCAAGCCGCCACATTCAGTGCCGACACCAATGAAGAAGCCCGGCATTTTGAAAATGCCGGGCTTCTGTTGTGAAGATTTACGTTGTCACTATCACCGAAACCGCCTATGCGGGCTGCATGGCACCGATGACTTCCCGCAGACGGCCACGAGCGGTGTGCAGTCGTCGCTTGATCGTGCCGATCGGGCTTTCGAACTGCTCGCTCATTTCCTTCAGCGAAGAACCTTCAAAGTAGAAGGCCCACAGAGTTTCCCGGTCCAAATGACCGAGTTGGCTCAGTCCTTCGCGAACCTGTTCGATGTTTTCCTGTCGAATCATAGCAGCGAACGGAGTGTCTTCGGTCTCCCGAACTCCATCGAACGTTTCTGGTTCGACACAGGTTTCGTTAGGTCGCCGAACAGCTCGATTGATGGACAAGCGAACGGCGATCTGGCACAGCCAGCCACCGAATCGTTCGGCTTCAAGCAGCTGAGGCAGCTTGCGAAACGCTCGCAGGAAAACTTCCTGGACGACTTCGTCAGCTTCCGCCGTGTTCCGCAGCCGCTGCATGACAATTCCGTAAATGCGGGACTGAAACAGAACAACCAGATCGTCGAATGCTTGCCGGTCGCCAGACTGGGCTCGCAGAACAAGAGGAGTAAATGAATCAGTAGTCATATGTCAGACTCCAGTCTGAAAATCACGTTGCCGCATCCGGGGGGATTTGCCTGTGGCGAGAAACGGATGAGCCGTGAATGGGCTTTGCGGGAACTGCCGTGAGTCCGAGGGCACAAACGTCGAATCAACGACGTAGACCTCGGAAACTCACACGAAGAACATGGGTCAGCACAACGAGTGCGGCCCATTTCGAGCGGTTCGAGCGGAAGAAGTTTGAATTTCGTCCAGAGGACGGGAGCTGTTCGCCCCTTAACTTCTGCCGCGGGTACCGGTCAGACAACCTGAGCCTTGATTCAAGGCCTGCTCCGGATTCGAGCGTAAACTCGATAGGGAGCGACTTAGCGAGCGGAGACAGTGTTCGGAGGTATCTCCGCAACACCGTTTCGAATCGCTCGCCGGTTGTCCGAGCTGATAACGCCAGCGCATCTCGCGCGTTATGCGTACCGGCTTCGGCACCACTGCAAAGACTGCGGGGGAGACAGAACCGACGAACAGCTGTGCGATCACATGGGCCGCGAGGGCTCGTGTTGATGCGATCAAAGCATGAATCGTTGAGTTCAGCAGCATTGTTCTGCCTCCAAAAACTGTCCCGCGCCCGTAACTGGGTCTTTCGGTCCATGTGTAACGTCGCACGTCCGCGACGCAAATGAGTCGACAACCACCATTGTTGCCGACAAAACAAGTTTAGCGACCCGGCGTTTGTGACGAAATTCGAATCATACCGATTTCGAGCGCCGAATCTTCCAATGATCCCTAGACACAGGATCGCCAAAGAGGGTTCGCCAGATCTACCAGAGATCCGAAAGATTTTTCCAGATTCACCAGAAAACCGTGTTTCGACGACCGAGCCGATCGCAGAAGCGACACGCATCAGCAGGTCACGAGCCGAAAAACTCGCGTAACAACAAGACGATGTCTTCGTAAGGGACGTCGTGAGATTTCCGAACACGCTGCCCACCGAACCCCGAATTCTCGCGAATTCGGTTACCTGAACCGTTCATCTCAGAGCCAAGGTTGCCGCATTAAAATCATGGAAAGTCATCAACTCCGCGAACCCCCGCCGCCAAAACCCTGTCCGATCCTGCGAATTGCCCGAAGGATGCTTGGAAACCCGAATTTACCTCGGTACCATCCGTCGCTGCTTCGCTCCTATAGCTCAGTTGGTAGAGCAAATGACTCTTAATCATTAGGTCCAAGGTTCGAGCCCTTGTGGGAGCACTTCTGTAAGTCCTTGCTGTTCCGTACTTTACGGAAACCAGCCCTCCGGGGCTGTGCGGCGTGAAACGCGTTACTCACGTTTTACTACACCTTTTGAGGGAGCCGCACACATGGCAAAGCGCACGCCAGAGTACTCACTGCACAAGCCGACCGGACATGCCTATGTCCGCATTCGCGGCGAATTCACTACCTCGGGGAGCATGGCTCTGAGGAATCTTACAAGCGATACGACGCCCTGATTGCAAAGTTGCTGACGGGGACGCTGAACGCTTCCCGTGACAAGCTGACCGTTGGTCAACTGAGTGTCGCGTATCTGGATTACGCCCGGACGTACTACTTAAAAAAACGGTCGTGAAACGTCCGAGGTTAACGCGGTGAAAATTGCCCTTCGTCCGCTGATCAAACTGCATGGCAAATGCCGGGTTTCCGAGTTTGGGCCGGAGAAACTGAAGCAAGTCAGAGAAACAATGGTAGCGGCCGGGATTGTGCGGAAGTCCGTGAACCGGGGTTGTTCCCTGGCGATCAGCAGGCGGCCCAGAACGTGCAGATTGCGGCCCAGAATTCCCAGGGATATGTAACGCTCAAATCCCAGCTCCGATCGATCGCGGAAATGAGGTTGATTTCAGCCCTAAAAGTTGTCTGCAATTTTCAAAATCTGCGATCCGTCGTATCCGGGAACGACAATGAACATGGCTTCCTGCTTCAGTGTTTGTCTGTGTCAGAGCAGCGTGCCGCGTCACCGCCTGCAGCGAACTGTCGGCGTTGTATTGTGGCCCGACCGATTTGATTGTCGGCCGGTTCAACTCAGTCGCGATCGAACTCGTTGTATTCAGTTTTGTGTAGTCGTCACCTGCTGACAACTGATCGGTGTAAGTTCCACTCGCATCGTACACCATCCGCGACAGCATGCCCGGATGAATTGAAATCCGCATTTCGATCATAGCCTTTTCGCGGTTGTTGACGTAGTCTTCAAACAACGATGCATAGCGACAAATACGAATCTCATCGTCTTGCTCCAAATTGTCCTGCCAATTGCATTGACCGCTGCCGTGACATTGATGATTGTGGCTGCGGACCACCGTAGAATTGAGCGGCAAATTGGTCTTAGGTCAATTCATCGAGTCGCGGCCACCTTCCGTTCCCCCAGTACCTCAACATCGACAACGCGGCAGCGCACCTGTATTCTATTGGCGAGCGTCACTGACCGAGGCTAGTGCTCTGACACTCATGGATTGATGGGTGGCCGCCGGGGTTGGCGAGCGTCAGCTCGAAACCCCGGCCACCCGATCCCTCATTCCAACTGTGACTGAGCACAATTCACTATTTTATTGTAAACTGCTATGCCGCACTTTGCGCAACTCATCCTTCGTGGACTGTCTCCATCCATTGCTTTACTAACGATAGCGTTGCTGACGGATGCAGCAGCAGCGGAGACACCAGCGGTCGAATTATCGCGAGATTCCGTCGCGTCTCTACCAATCATGATCAGCGAACAGGCGTCGGCTGACGTCCGGCAATTGGCCGACGAGCTGGCCAGCTATCTGGGAAAGATGAGTGGTGCGAATTTCGTCATCGAAACCGGAAATGGTAGCCGTGGCATTGTTGTTGGACAGCCGACAGACTTTGCCTCGCTGCCGTTTGAGTTGGCTTTTGAGTCGGGGCCATTTCATCGCGAAGACTACGCGCTGCGTTCGCATTTGCAAGGTTTATACTTGCTGGGAGCATCGGACCTTGCGGTATCCCATGCCATTTGGGACTTGTTGTATCGCCTCGGTTATCGGCAGTTCTTTCCGGGGCCGAAGTGGGAGGTGATTCCCGAGGCACGCGATCTCAAGCTGGCGGTCGATGCCAGTGAGAGTCCCGATTTTTACGCACGACGCATTTGGTACAACTGGGGTCTGTGGGGCTACAACGACCAACCGTACCAACAGTGGTGCGTTCGCAACCGAGCAACCCAGGGTTTTCGACTGAACAGTGGTCACGCCTACGACAGTATCCTCGCCGCGAACGGGGATGCCTTCGCCGCTCATCCGGAATACTTCGCCGAGATCGATGGGAAACGGCGGACGGAAGGCGGCGACATCAAGTTCTGTATTTCCAATCCCGGATTACGCAAACTTGTCGTCGAACATGCAGTTCGCACGGTCAAGGCAACTCCGGATCTTGACAGCGTTTCGATGGATCCCAGCGACGGCGGCAATTGGTGTACGTGCGATGCCTGTCGCCAGATGGGAAGCCCCAGCGACCGCGCGCTGACACTGGCGAACGAAGTGGCGCAAGCGATTAACCAACTCGGACTTGGTGACAAGTACGTTGGCATGTACGCCTACAACGAGCACTCGCCGCCGCCAAAGGTCAAGGCCGATCCGCACCTGATCATCAGCGTCACGACGGCGTTTCTGCGAGGTGGTTATACGTTCGATCAAATCATCGAAGGCTGGCAAACCCAGGGCGCGACGACCGGAGTCTATGACTATTTGAGCGTCGTCGCCTGGGATTGGAACTTGCCGCGTGGTGGCAAAGCTGGACGAATTGCCGAGGTCCAATCGTCGTTGCCGCGGTTTCATCAGCAGGGTGCTCGCTTCTATGATGCAGAATCGGGCGACTGCTGGGGGCCATGCGGACTCGGTTACTTTCTAGCCAGTCGGCTGATGTGGAACGTCGATGAAGCCGAACAAACCGACGCAATCATCGACGACTTTCTAGGGCGAGCGTTTGGGACCGCGAAGGAACCGATGCGTGAGTTCTATCGCCTGATCAATCAGGATAACAGTCGTCGGCCACCGGCTGACATGGTCGGACGTATGTATCGTGCGCTCGACGAAGCCCGCCAGGCGACTCGCGACAGCAGCGTTTACGCTCGGCTCGACGACCTGATTCTCTACACACGATACGCCGAACTGTATTACAGTTTCGCAGCGGGCCAGAGATCGGTCGAGGATGTCGCTCGTCACGCCTATCGCATTCGCAAAACGATGATGGTTCACAGCTATGGACTGTGGTCGCGGCTGGTCAGTCAACAGGCGGCGCTGACGGACGGCCATCCCTGGAAGAGCGAGGAACCCTTCACTGCCGCTGAGATCGAAGCAATGCTGCGGGATGGCATCGCCAACAACCAACCCGTTGACTCCGGTTTTGAGAGTGTCGCCTTCAGTAATAACATTGTACCGGCGACTCCGCTGAACCTGCCCGATGTCGAACCGGGAAGTTGGCCCGACAGTCCGCAGGATCGGCAGCGGTATTTTATCTGGCTTGATGAAGAAACGAAGGAACTGAACCTGCAGGTTCGCGTCGTTAAGCGTTGGGCCAACCGGATGCCGAAGCTCAGTCTCTTTTCGCCGCAAGAAGTGAAGATCGAACCCGTAGCGACGGACGAAAGCTACGCGCCTGACGGGATCGAGCGTGTACTGAAACTCGCCACGCCTTATCGAGGTCTGCACCGCGTCGAAACGATCGACGGTGGCGATCATACGTTTATCAAGTGGCCACAGGGCATGCCCGTCACTGTGGAATCGGGAATTGACACGCCAAGCGTGACGGAGCATTTTCGTGGCGGGTGGTCACTCTATTTCTACGTACCGAAGGGGACACAGATCGTTGGCGGCTGGGCTTCGCGAATCGCCAACTGGGCACCGCGGATTTCGGGTAAACTGCTCGACGGCTCCGGACGCGAAGCGTTCGATTTCGGAAAAGCCGAAGAGGGATGGTTCAGAGTGCCGGTTCCTGAAGGCGAGGACGGAAAGCTCTGGAAGTTCGAAAACAGCCAGGGCCAACGTCTGTTGATGACTGTGCCGCCGTATCTGGCTCCTACATCCGAACAACTGTTGCTGCCGGCAGAAGTCGTGGAGAAAGATGCAATGCGGTGAGGCACGTACGTTTGGCTTTCCAGCCTGACAGGAATATTGAATCGGCGGCAGGTCAGTCTGGCAAGGCTGACGTACAGTTCGGCAAGTCGGCCCGAAAAAGCTGGCGTACGGTTGGCGTTACAATAAGATTTAGAAATGGAAATTCGAACACCAAAATATCAGAGTCACTTTATACTTCTCGCTCTTATCGCGCTGATCATCTCGGCGCAAAGCGACCGGGCATTGGCTGATCCGCGTTCGAGAGTTTCGTTTGACCAACAGATTGCGCCACTGTTAGCCAGTCGCTGTTTGAGTTGCCATAACGCAACTGAAAATAAAGGCGGGCTGAACTTGTTGAGCGAAGCGTCGGCAAGAGGGGGCGGCGATAGCGGCTCCGCGATAGCGGCTGGAAAGCCGGATCAAAGTCTATTGTGGCAACGAATCTACGACGACGAAATGCCTCCCAAACATCCACTTTCGGACGACGAAAAGGAAGTATTGCGGCGCTGGATTGCTGACGGTGCCGAATGGGGGTCCGATCCGATTGATCCATTTCGCTACTCGTCGAACGATCGGGCTGGATACGACTGGTGGTCGCTGAAGCCGATCGTTCAGCCGGACCTGCCGTGGGTGACGAACACTGACTGGCCTCAAAATGAAATTGATCGGTTTGTTTTGTCAAAACTGGAAGCTGCTGAACTGGCTCCGGCGAAACAGGCGGATTCACGAACGTTGCTCCGGCGCTTGTACTTCGACCTGATTGGGTTACCGCCGGTCTTGAAAACCGAGGACGGCAAGTGGAAAGACGAAACTCTGGGCATCGAAATCGACCCGGATTCGTTTCAATACTACGGCGCGTCGTATAACTCCGTGGTTGATGCGTTGCTGAATTCTCCTCACTATGGCGAACGCTGGGGACGTCACTGGATGGACGTGATTCGCTTCGGCGAAAGTCAGGGGTTCGAGCGGAATCGAGTTCGACCCAATGTGTGGCGATATCGCGATTGGGTAATCGAAGCACTGAATCGCGACATGCCGTATGACGAATTCATCCGCATGCAGATTGCTGGCGATGTGCTGGCCCCAGATGACTTTGACGCGCTGATCGCGACCGGTTACCTGGTGTGCGGTACGTATGACATGGTCGGTTACGAAATGGGTTCGCCGGAAATGAAGAAGGCCGTCCGCCAGGATGCGCTCGAAGACATGGTCGCAGCCGTCGGTCAGTCTATGCTGGGACTCACGATCAACTGTGCTCGCTGTCACGACCACAAGTTTGACCCGATTTCGCAGCGAGAGTACTATCAGTTTGCATCACTGCTGGGCGGAGTCAATCAGGATGTCGATGAGCGGAAAGGGATCACGCTCAAACCTGCCAACGGTCAGCCGTTTGAAGGTGCCGCCCATGTGATCATTCCGAAACAACCGCCGACTTTTCATGTGCTCATTCGCGGCAACTCCCGCAATCCGGGCGAAGTTGTTTCTCCGCGCGGCCTGCTGGCGCTGGCTGCTGCGGGTGTGTCCGAAGACTTTGGCCTTGGACCGGATGCTCCTGAATCAGAGCGGCGAGTGGCTCTGGCGAAATGGATCAGTGATTCGCGCAATCCATTGACGCCTCGAGTGATGGTGAACCGCCTGTGGCATTATCACTTCGGTCAGGGAATCGTGGACACACCGAGCGATCTTGGCTTTTCCGGTGGTCGCCCCAGCCATCCGGAACTTCTCGACTGGCTGGCGCGGCGCTTCGTTGATGGCGGCTGGAAACTGAAGGATCTGCACCGCCTGATGGTCACATCGGCCACATACCGTCAGGCATCCAACGTTCGCAACGCCGCTGCGGAAGCGAAGGACATCGACAATCGGTTGCTCTGGCGCGGACCTTTGCGACGGCTGGACGGAGAATCGACTCGCGACGCAATGCTGACGATCAGCGGAGCACTCAATCGTAAAACCGGTGGACCGAGCTACTTCGATATGACGTCGAAGCTGGAATACGATCACACGTTTGCTGGTCCAACGGGCGAATTCAACGACGATGTGAACCGTCGAACCGTTTACCGTCTGTGGGCACGATGTGGAAACAATCCGCTGCTGGAATCGCTGGATTGTCCCGATCCGTCTGTGATGCTGGCGCGGCGCTCGCAGACGATCACGCCGGTGCAGTCGCTGTCATTGTTGAATAATCGGTTCGTTGAACAATGTGCGGAACGCCTGGCTCAGCGGGTCACGCAGCAGGTGGGCGATGATATCGATTCACGAATCAGCGAGGTGTATCAATTGGTCCTCTCCCGCGATCCGAAACCTCGTGAGCTGGAACTGGCTCGCGAGTTTATCCGGAAGCAATCACTGTCGCAGTTCTGTGTGGTGATGCTGAATACTAATGAGTTCTTGTTTGTGGAGTGAAGTACTGCTATGAAACGTCGCAATGTTCTTTCACACGCAGCCTTCGGTGTTGCTGGCATGGCCGCTTTGCAAATGTTGCAACGAGATGCCGTTGCGCAAGTTGATTTAAAGAAACCTTTCGGCCTGCATCATGCAGCTCGCGCGAAACATGTGATCCACATTTATCTGGGCGGCGGTTTGAGTCAGGTTGATTCCTTCGACTACAAACCGGAACTGGAGAAATTCCACGGCAAGGAACTGCCTGCCGAGTTCGGCAAAGCCGAGCCGTTCATGGGGAAGGCTGGTAAACTGCATCGATCTCACTATGCGTTTAAGCAGCGCGGCGAGAGTGGATTGTGGATGTCTGAGCTGTTTCCGAGTCTCAATGAAGTGGCCGATGAACTCACAATTATCAACTCGATGGTTGCGGAAACGGCCAATCATACGCCAGGCAGTTTCCAGGCGAACACCGGCTTTCGACAGATGGGATTTCCGGCGATGGGGTCCTGGCTGTCGTACGGGCTGGGAAATGACAACGACAACCTGCCCAGCTTTATTGTGCTGCCGGATGAACGGGGCAATCCCAATCCCGTTGGCGGTTCATTCAGCTGGTCGAGCGGATTCCTGCCGCCGCAGCATCAGGGCGTGCCCCTCAACACCAAAGGCGGTCCGCCGATTCTTGATCTTCAGCCCGCCAGTGGCCTGGGCGCAGATGCTCAACACGAGCGATTGGAATTGCTGGGACAGTTGAACGAGATGCACCTGGAAACGCAGGCTCATACGGAACAGCTGGCCGCTCGTATTAACAGTTATGAACTAGCTGCCCGAATGCAGAATGCGATTCCGGAGGCGATGGATTTCAGTTCAGAACCGCAACACATTCAGGAACTCTACGGACTTGATCGGGACGAATGCCGTGGCACCGCCCGCAATTGTCTGGCCGCCAGACGACTGATTGAACGGGGCGTGCGGACGGTTCAGGTCTGGACGGGCGATGGCATTTCATGGGACGCCCATGAAGACATCACCGGCAACGGATATAAGAGTCACACGGGCGAAGCGCGGCGGATTGACCGACCCGTCGCGGGATTGATTCGCGATCTGCGACAACGAAATCTGCTGGATTCGACTGTCGTCATGATCACGACCGAATTCGGACGCACGCCGTACGCTCAGGCTGGTTCCGGGCAGCTCAGCAAAGGTCGCGATCATCATCCGGATGGATTTACGAACGTCCTTGTTGGCGGTGGTCTCAAGGCGGGATTCGCCTACGGTGCCACGGACGCAATTGGCTACTCAGCCATTGAAAATCCCGTCACCACCTACGACATGCACGCCACAATTCTGCACTTGCTGGGCATTGATCACGAACGACTCACGTTCTACCACAACGGCATCCAGCGACGACTGACCAATGTGCATGGAGACGTTGTCAAAGAAATCCTGTCGTGACGCGACATCCGTCGCAGCAACAGTCCCAAAACGTACGTCAGGCTTTCCAGCCTGACACCATGCACAGAACAAGCCAGCAGGACAAGTCAGCCTGGAAAGGCTGACGTACTTTTATTCGGGATCGCACCGAACGGCTTCGGCGAACAATCGCCTACCGCCCAAACAGTCTGCCGAACGAAACAGGGCGGAACAGGGATCGAACTTTTCCCTGCGACTGATTTACATCCGAGGCTGGCAGAGGAGCTGGATCGACTCCGGGATTTTCAGAATTGTTCGGCGGCAGACTGGGATCGTACTCCTGGAACCGATCGACTGGATCCTGTGGTAATTCCAACGGTTTTCGATTTGGGTCACGTTGAGGGTAGTCGTCCAGATCAAAGGCATTCTCCGCCGCTTCTGATGAATCATCGTATCGCTGTTCATTTTCAGTCGGCTGCAGATCCAGCGGATAGCAGTCGTCTTCAAAGTGATGCCCCCATGGGCTAAGGCTGCTGTACCGTTCCTGCATGAAACGAACACCATGTGTTTCCAGGATTGTGCCGGACTGAACTTCCAGATTGGCGAGTTCTGAATTGTAGGCTGTGAGCGACTGAGCCTCTGAAGAGACCGCATTTCCCCAGTCGGTGATGGCCTGCAGCACAGAGAGAAAAGTAATTCTACCGACAACCGTTCGTGCAAACTGGACTTCAAGGTTCTTTCTGGCGGAGTTACGAGTCTTGCGGAACGCTTCATACTGAAGGAAGTTTTGGTCAATTGAACGAACGGATGTTGCCACTGCGTGTTCGATTTGATGAATACTCTGTTGTATGTTGGCCCGATCTCGTGAAATGAGCAATTCGCGGCTTCGCAGCTGGGCGCGGGCCTGACGAAGCCCCAATGGAACCGAGAACGAAACACCCATCGTCCAGTCGGTATGGTTGTCCATAGATGTTGAGACAGTCGATCCGTTGAGTGCTGTCCCACTCAAGCCATTCCAACGATGAAGCGCGATGGCGTTGAGAGTTGGCTTCGCCAAATTGCTGCTCTGAACGAGTCCCTGCTGATCAGCCATCAAAATCAGATTCAATTCTGCCAGATCCGGACGTCTCGACTGCGCAGTTTCAATAATCTCATCCCAGTTAAACTCGATACGATCTCGTGTGGGAGGAGTTGACGGCACGAGTCGTCGGCCATCTTCAGGAGGCAGTCCGATCAGATTTCTAAGGGCCGCTTCCCGCTGAATCACGTTAGCACGAGCAGCAATCAGATTGGCCTGAAAATTATTGAACGAAACTTCAGCCTGGGACACATTACCAGCGTCTCCGCGTCCAGCCCTAAAGCTTGCCTCTTGCAGCCGCACCGCGAACTCGGATTGCTCCACCTGTTTCTCTCTTGCCCAGAGTTCAGTGCGAGCCTGAACAAGTCCCCAATAGGCCGTCACTACTCCGCGGACCAGCTCCTGCAGGCTGCCCTTGAATTGAAAGTACGATTGGTCCTGCTGCAGCTGCGCAATGACAATCGGTGCCTGATTTGCGGCCCGGCCAAAACCTGCCAAAAGGGGCTGAGTGTAACTGACCTCCAGGAACGGTTGGTGTGTGTTGTCCAGGGAGCCGGTCCCTGGCAAACCAGCGCCACGTTGATTCCAGTTGTCGATTGCGCGAAACTGTCCCATCCCCCCGATTCGATTCGTCTTCTGCAGTGCTGTGGAAAGATCAGTTCCGCCAACAGCCGCGTCCCCGATGATTGAGCCCAATGGGTCACCCGGGTTGGTGCCACCGAACGGCGTTTCGTTGTGGCGAAAGACGCTGTTCGCCGTAAACACCGGGTCAAATCTACCCACAGCCTGATCAATTGCGGTCGTCGCAATGGCAGTGTCGTAAATCGTGCGCCCAGAGGACGAGGCAGACACTCCAGTCAAAACGCGAACGACCTCGGAATACTCCAATGCCAAACGAATCGCCTCGTCCAGAGGCAGCATCGTTTCGAACTCTTCAACGTTCGGCGAGGCAACAGTGACTGGTGCCGGGGTCGGCGGTCGTCGGAAACGAGATACGGAGGATGGATCCGCAAACTGCATGGAATGCTGTTCATCAACCGACAATTGCGCGAGGGCGGCGGGCGACATTGTGACAACAGACAAGGCGATCAGGATCGTTGCGACATACGCTGAGATGCCTTGACGGGATTCAGGGCGGACCCTGGAATTTGATTGACTGGCCACGATGTTTGCGTCCTGCAAGTGGCGACGTTAACGCGTTGAGAATCGGAGTGAGATTCCCGTGCGTCAGTTGATGCACGATCCATGTACATCGCTTCTTCGGATACATCTGTACAAACAATTCAGCCGAATCAATCGCGCTAACTGTTCTGCGTTGGACGCGTCAGTCCGATTCTGATTCCAGCGAGTTCAACGATTTGAACGCTTCGTCAAACGACGTTGTATCCGTCACAATCGCGCCGTCCCGCAATACCAGAATACGACGCGCATGCCGGGCCACGTTAAGGTCGTGTGTCACCAGAATGATCGTAATTTGCTGCTCTTCATTGAGTTTCTTGAACATCTCGATGATTTCACGACTGGTCTTCGAATCCAGATTCCCCGTAGGCTCATCACCCATCAGGATTGACGGAGAATTGACCAGGGATCGGGCGATAGCGACTCGCTGCTGCTGACCACCGGAAAGCTGTCCGGGATGATGATCGAGTCGATCGCCCAGTCCCACCATTTCCAGAACTTTACGAGCTTTTGCGTGTCGTGACCGACCGGAAATCGCGGCACCATACATCAATGGCAATTCCACATTTTCAAGGGCTGATGTTCGTGCCAGCAAATTGAAGTTTTGAAACACAAACCCCAGATGCTGATTCCGAATTTTGGCGCGAGCATTTCGAGACATCGTTGCCACTTCAACACCGTCCAGAAGGTAACTGCCGGTCGTCGGGCGGTCCAGGCATCCCAGTGTGTTCATCAGCGTGGACTTGCCAGAACCCGAAGGTCCCAGTAAAGCGACGTACTCGCCCTTGTCAATGTTGAGCGTCGTCGGCAGCAGCGCATGCACCTTGACCTCGCCCAGGTCATAGGTTTTCGACACGTCTTTGAGTTCAATTAATGCCATAATACATTCTGAAAAGTACGTCAGGCTTTCCAGCCTGACACGCATAAGCTCAGGTCAGCCTGGAAAGCCTGACGTACTGTCGGCTACTCGTATCGCAGCGCATCAATGGGGTCCAGTCGGCTGGCACGCCATGCCGGGTACAATCCAAAGACCATTCCAACAAAGGCTGCAAAGACAAGGGCAGTGATCGCTGCGGGAATGGAAACAATGACGGGCCAGTCTGCACCTGGAGTGATCGAATTGATGATTTTGGTGATCCCCACGGACGCCCCGACGCCGAGCGCGATGCCGATCACGCCGCCGAAACAAGAGAGGACAATTGATTCGATCAGAAATTGGATCAGGATATCTCGGCCGCGTGCTCCAACCGCCATTCGGATGCCAATTTCCCGAGTTCGCTCAGTCACAGACACGAGCATAATGTTCATGATTCCCACGCCACCGACCAGCAGCGAAATCCCCGCAATCGAAGCCAGCAACCCTGTCATGATGCCGGTAATCGTGCCAAGGATGGATGCAATTTCATCGCTGCCCTGAACCTGAAAGTCGGGTCTCTGGCCGGGAGCAATTCCATGCCGATCCATGAGTAACTGATGCAACTCGGACACACACTCCCGCATTCGCTCCGGTGACTTTGCCGCGACAAAAATGGCATGGACATCATCAAATGAGGATCCATACAATCGCTTTTTAACAGTCGTAAATGGCATCAGCAGAACGCTGTCCTGATCCTGCCCGCCCAGCGAAGCTCCCTTGGCCTGCAGGACACCGATGATCGTGAATGGAATATTGCGAATTCGAATGGTCTTCCCCAGCGGATTCTCTGTCTGGAACAGATCTCGCACGACCGTGTGTCCCACAATGCAGACCGTGCTCGCGGAATTGATATCGCGCTCGGCAAAAAACGCGCCCGCTTCCAGTTGCCAGTTGCGAACTCGCAGATAATCCGCACCAACGCCATGCAGGTCATTCGGCTGCATATTGTTGTTGCCGCGAACGACTGGAATTCCTCCGGTGCCGATAAGAGGTGACGCCGCAAGGACACTCTGGCATTCGGTTCCAATCGCTTCAGCGTCACCAATAGTGAGTGTCGGATTGCCCGCCGACTGCACCCCGCCACGTTTGCGAACCGCCGTCTGAATGAAGATAAAATTTGTGCCGATCGACTGCAATTCATTCTGAACCAGCTGACCGGCACTCGTTCCAATAGACACCATCGTGGTAACAGCACCGATCCCAATGACAATCCCCAGGACTGTCAGGGCGGCACGCATTTTATTGCGCAACAGAGCTCGGACCGCAACGCTCATCGTCAGCAGAATTGACATCGTTACGGTCCCGTCTGTAGTCCAAGCACCACTTCATCGCCGTCTTTGAGCTGACTCTCAAGAATTTGAGTATATTGATAATCACTGGCCCCGACTGTCACGTCAATCGCCTTCAAAAGGTCACCTTCCTTCACCCAAACAAACCTTTTGGTGGCAGCCACAGCCGCCTTGACGGCGTCCTCCACCGGCGGCTTTTCTCCCACGGCCTCCTTAATGTCCTCCTGCGATGTGCTGGTGAGATTCAACTCCAGACGTGACTGGTCCTCGGGTCGCACATGCGCTTTGTCCGGAAAGTATCGCAACGCTCCGTTGGGAAGTTTCAGGACATCTTTGTATTCGCGGATCAGGAACGACAGATTTGCCGTCATACCCGGCAACAATTTCATGTCCGGATTGGGAGTTGCGACGACAACAGGGTATGTCACAACGTTTTGATTGGCGGTGGAGCTCAGACGAATTTGTTCGATCACGCCATCGGCAAAAACGCGATCCTGGTACGCATCCACCGAGAAATGCACCGGCTGTTTCATATCATGCGCTTCGCTGAGCAATCCGATATCAGCCTCATCAATAGATGCAAAGATGTGCATTTTTTTCTTCATATCCGGAGCGATCACAAACAGCTCGGGGGCCTGAAACTGCGAAGCCAGAGTTTGACCCGGCTCAATCTTGCGTTCGGTCACAATTCCATCCACGGTCGATTTGATGTCTGTGTAATTTAGGTTGGCTTTGGAGTTCTCAAGATTCGCCTCCGCCTGCATGATGTTCGCTTTTGCAATGTCCAACTGAGCTTCCAGCGACATGCGACCAAAATGGTACTGATCCAGTTCCGCCTGAGAAATGAAGTCTGGATTCTCCTCCTTGAGCGCGATTGTTCGTTTCTCGTCATTTCGTGCTCGCTGAAGCTCCGCCTTGACGCGTTCCACTTCCGCCTTCCGCGTCATCAGTGTCGCCGTGTCGCGTGAAACGCTGGCAATGTAAATCCGCGGATCGATCTTCGCCAGAATCTGTCCTTCCTTCACTTCATCGTTGAAATCTGCGAAAAGCTTTTCAACCGGACCGGAGACGAAACTGCCGATATGCTGCGGCAACACCGGTTTGACCGTACCAGTCGCGTTAACCGAGACGCGGATGTCACCTGTTGTCACAGTGCTCGTGCGAAATCGCGGCCGATTGCGTTCAGCAAGCCATTCATTGCCTTTGCGGTATCCATAGAAGCCTCCGCCACCCAGGATTCCCAAAACGATGAGCCAAATCAGAAGTTTTTTCATAGCAACGACGGTTCGTTAAGTGCAGGCAGATATTCGCCCCGAATGAAATCAGTCCGCATTTGTAGCGATAATGATGCGTCCAGTGTACTGCCATTGACAAATCCTCGGGAGTTTTCACGTCTATCAAACTGTATCGCCGTGTACTCGAATCGTCCCGCGAGGGCCGCAATGATCATTCCCGAAGTCACTGCGGCTCCTGTCTTAACAGCCGCAACGCGCCAGCGTCCGGTTCATTGAGAAAACGGGGGGCTAGTGCCCAGCGGCTGATTAAGAACCGACAGTTGTTTTCCGCTCGATGCTTACCGCCGCGTTCCTTCCAGACGCGAAGCTCTGTGGACACAGACAGGTGCGAGGTTCACACAAGGACCCCGGGAATCGTCTTCCAGCTTTGGGCGACTCCGGTGAGGCGTTCCTGTCGGCCGGCGTGTTCGAAGAAGAGGTCGTCGGGATTGAGACCCAGGGCCGTCAGGATCGTTGCGTGCAGGTTTTTCACGGGCTGCGGTTGATCGGCGGCGCGGAGTCCGATGTCGTCGGTGGAACCGATCACGCTGCCAGCCTTCACGCCCCCACCGGCCATCCAGATTGTGAAGCCATACGGGTTGTGGTTGCGACCGTTGTTGCCTTGCATCATAGGCGTGCGACCGAACTCACCGGCCCAGATGACGAGCGTGGTGTTGAGTAATCCTCGCTGCTTGAGGTCGCTCAACAACGCGGCGATCGGCTGATCGGTCTGAGCGGCATTGCGGTTGTTGTAGTCCGTGTTGTTGTCGTGCCCGTCCCAGCCCAGCTTATCGACCGCGTTATAGAGCTGTACGAAGCGGACGCCCTTCTCGACCAGTCGTCGCGACAGCAGACACATGCGACCGAACATCGCCTTCGAGCTGTTTGTGTCAAGCAGACCGTAGGCGTCCTGAGTCTGTTGCGACTCCAGCGACAGTTCACCGATATCGAGAGCTTCCGACTGCATGCGATAAGCCAGCTCATACGATGCGATGCGGCCATCGAGATCAAGCACCCCTGGTCGCTCGGCCGCGTGCCTGCGGTTCAGCACTTGAGCGAAATCCAGCGTCGAGCGTTGCACGTCCGCGAATTCGCTCGGAGGTTGCAGATTGAGCACTGGCGAACCTTCATGCCGAAACTGCGTCCCCTGAAATGCGGCTGGCAGAAATGCATTGCTCCAGTTGGCTGAGCCCCCGAGACCACCGACTTTGTAAAGCAACACATACCCCGGCAGATTCTGATTGACCGAACCCAGTCCGTATGTGACCCACGAACCAAGGCTCGGCTTGCCGCCGAGGATCGCTCCGGTGT
Source organism: Planctomycetales bacterium (assembly GCA_038214195.1). Classification (GTDB taxonomy): domain Bacteria; phylum Planctomycetota; class Planctomycetia; order Planctomycetales; family Planctomycetaceae; genus SXXK01. Next base: position 180 of record JBBQSE010000066.1, on the reverse strand, counting down.
TCATCAAGTAAGTCGCCGGCGCGTGATTCGAACTTTCACTGAACATCGACCGAACCTGACACAACTCGTCGATATGCCTGGCTGTATGCGGCAGCAGTTCCGACACCCACTGCCCCGACTCACCGTGCTGCGCCCACTTCCACGGCCCGGCCATCAGTTCGTCTTTGCAGTGATTGAAGA
>JBBQSE010000065.1:0-24245 GCA_038214195.1 Planctomycetales bacterium | reverse complement strand
ACTTTGCCCCCCATTCTCCCCCCCCTAACTCCGGGGGGGGTTTCTTTTTTTTTTTTTTTTGTTAACCCGGGGGCCCAAGCCCGGGCGGGGGACGCGGGGGCGCCCACCACGGGTTAAACAATTGCTCCGGAACCCCGCCGAAAACTCATCCGCATCAGGCTCACCGTATTGAGTAAGACACGCCGTTAATGACGTTCGCCAGACTATGCACAGAAAGTGATCCCACCAATGAAAGAAAAGACGTATCTGGCAGTGGATTTGGGCGCGGAAAGCGGCCGAGTGATGGCCGGGCGATTTGATGGCCAGCATATTTCACTGCATGAAATCCACCGCTTCAGCAACGGCCCCGTGCGACTGGGGGGCACTCTCCGCTGGAATCTGATCGGACTGTGGGCGGAAATTCAGAACGGCCTGCGGGAGGCTGCCTCTCAGTATGGAGCATCCGTGTCGTCCGTCGCCGTCGATACATGGGGCGTTGATTTTGTTCTGATGAATCGCAACGATGAACTCCTTGGCCAACCATGGAACTATCGCGATTCCCGCACCGACGGCATGCTGGCCAAAGCCCTGGAGCGTGTCCCGAAATCGCAGATCTTTGCCACGACCGGGCTGCAGTTTATGCAGATCAATTCGCTGTATCAGCTGCTCGCCATGTGCGAACGCGATCCGGAACTGGTCGAGCAGGCGACGAAATTCCTGATGGTTCCGGACTTCTTCAACTGGTGCCTCAGCGGCAGCCGAGTTGTCGAATTCACAAACGCCACCACCACTCAGATGCTAAATGCAAAGACGCGAGGCTGGGCCGTGGAAATGCTGCGGAAGCTGGAAATCCCGACGGAGATGTTCCCTGATCTTGTCACGCCCGGAACTCAGCTCGGCGGCCTGCGTCGGGAAGTTGCGGACTTCACCGGCCTGAAAGATGTGAAAGTCATCGCTCCCGCCACACACGACACGGCTTCCGCAGTGGCGGCCGTGCCGACGTCGCACACCGGCAATCCGGACTGGGCCTACATCAGCAGCGGAACGTGGTCGCTCATGGGTGTCGAAGTCCAAAATGCCATCCTGACCGAAAAGGCTCTCGAACGAAATGTCACTAACGAGGGCGGAATCGACGGCACGTACCGGCTGCTCAAGAACATCATGGGACTCTGGCTGGTGCAGCGCTGCAAGGTCGCCTTTGAAGAACGAGGACTCAAAGCGGACTATGCGGAACTGACCCGCAAAGCCGCCGGAGCCACGCCGTTCCGATCAATTGTCGATCCCGACCGGCCCGAGTTCCTGCGTCCGGCAGACATGACAGCCGCCATCGCCGCCGAATGCCGCCGAGTCGGACAACCTGTACCGGAAGATGAAGGTCAGTTTATCCGCTGCGCTCTGGAAAGCCTGGCTTTAAAGTATCGGATGGTGATGGGCTGGCTGGAAGAACTCACCGGAACCGCAGTCAAAGTTGTCCATGTTGTCGGCGGAGGCGCGCAGAACGCGCTGCTGAATCAATTCACGTCCGACGCCTGCGGAGTTCCCGTCATCGCCGGGCCGGTTGAAGCCACGGCGCTGGGGAATGTTCTCGTGCAGGCCATGTCCGCCGGTGATATTTCCTCACTGAGCGACATCCGCGACGTCGTCCGCCGATCAGAATCCATCACCGAATTCCATCCAAAGAATGCCGACGCCTGGAGCGATGCCTGGGAACGCTTTCAGCGCATCTGCAAGGTTTAGTTGGACAGCGCCACTTTATCCGAAGTAGTAGCCCGAAGCGTTAGCGAGGGACCGAGTTAGGCTCAATCCCTCGCTCACGCTTCGGGCTGCAAAAATGCACGGTTTCCGCCAAAACTGGCGCTGTCCAATTAGGAAAACAGATTTCGACTGGAAACGTTCTGTCATCGGTTCAAACCATCACAAAGCAATCTTGCGATGGACTTGATTTGAGCGGCAGTCGCCGGATGAATCATGGCCTGATTGATTTCGATTTCGACACCGATGTATTCGCCGCGTGAACTCCCGTCCTGGTCAAATCGGCGACGCAGCGAGGTGGTGAATCCATCGGCTTTGCCCTGATATGGCTGGTTGCTGTGAACCACAAGGTCCGGCCGCGCTGCTCGGAGATTTGTCTTCCACTGTCCGCAGAACGCTCGTTCGCCCGCCCGCCTCGGGTCGTAGAGCAGCCCAATGTTGGTACGTCGAAGTTTGGCTTCCCAGACTGGCGTGAACGAATGAACCGACAGATGAATGACGCGGCTGCCGCGCTGAATCATCGTGTCAAGACAGGCTGTGACTTCGTTGCGATACGGCAGCCAGTATTTGTTTGTAATCGCCTGTTGTACTTCCGATGGCAGCGATGCCGTAAATTCGGAGAAGAGTGATCGATGTCCCAGAGAACGGTTCAGTTCGATCAGCAAGCGAGACGTCTTTGAAAAGAAGAGCCTGGTGTCCAGGATTTGCGACATCACTTTTCCAATTCGCAGGGCTCCGGGATCCCAGCCGCGATGCGACTTCAGAGTGGATTCCGCCGCTGCAAACAGCGGGCGATAAGCTGCGGGAATGTGGTTTCCTCCGTGCTCGCAAGTCACTACAAATTCGGTTTCCTGGCCAGTTCGTCCGCGACTCACGGAATCCCGATCCATCGTCCTCAAACGTTTCGCAATCATACGCTGAACATGACTCCTGACTGCAGAACATCGCACAGATCCGCGTATGTCAATGCAATGCTGGCGCGGTCATTGCCGCTTCTGCTGAGACGATCCACAATCCTTCGGGCCAGAGGTCCCTGAGACAGAATAACGTCGAGTGCCGTTGCGACTTTATGATTCATCGCCGGTGCCGTTTGCTGGATCAAGTGCTGCCACAGCTGCCTGACCGTACACTGCGTTCCCCTGTAACCAAACAACGCAAGATAGTCCGCATCGTTGATGATTGCCTGATCGGCATCTCGAATCGCCGCTGAGAGAACGGCGTAGAGCGGTTCAACCCCCATTTCCTGCTGGGCGGCGAGGTTGCTCCATTGCTCACTGCACAATGCCTTCAAGACCGCCACCGTGGCCTGCAGCACAGCCAGGTCCGCTGCCGGACACTCCTGAATATCGATGACCCGAATCTCAATCGAACCTCGTCCAAACCGAGCGATCGCGCCGCGGGACTTGAGAAATTCATCCTGCAGCACACCGTCCGGATCATGGGGGCCGATATCGTCGTACATCAGCTGAAAGATTTGCCGACGGTATGCCTCCTCTGTGAATACCGGCTCTGGAATCACACGCCCCGCCAAAGACGGCACACGCGCCGAATTGCCCTGATAGACGTCCAGCCGATTGTCAAGAAGTCCCGTCAATCGGCCATCCTTGAGCGGCGAACTGGCCGCCAGCCCGGGCAGGATTGGCAAGATCAGTCGCACAGCGGCATGCAATCGACCGAACTGTTCGTCGCCGTTGAATGGCAGATTCAGATGCACACTCTGCAGATTAGCCCAGCCATGACCTCGACAATCGAAGACGCGGTTGTATGCCTCGTACACAGCGCTGTATTCATGCGGCCACAACTGCATTTCGCGGAAGGGATCCATCCACGGATGCATGGCGGACGGCATGAGGCGACCAGCAGTATTTAAATCTGCCAGACGCTTGTTGATTCGTTGTACATGCTGCTGGAAGTCATCGGCAAGCAAAGTCAGGTCGGCTTCCGGCGATGTGGTTTTGAGTTCAATTACATGGAGTGCCAGCTCGTTGGACCAGGAGATTTTTCCAAGGTCGATTTCGGACTGGATGGTACCACTTTCTGCTCGGATGAGTTCATCCGCCACCGGCAAAACGTCCAGCGAATGCCATGCGACGATCATGTATTCCAACTCGACGCCGAAGGCCTCAAACAGGTTCAGCCGTTTGCGTTCCGTTTCATCCGTTGCCTCCGGGATTGCCTCAGTCGACATCGTAGCGTGCCCTTTTCTGCTCCATGCGTCTTACAAAAACTTCCACGATGCGACGGTAAAGTTCATCCTTGAGGACAGCGTCTTCGAATCCGGAGTTGATGTTCGGATTGTCGTTGACCTCGATCACGACAAAGCGTCCGTTCGATTCCTTGACATCGACGCCATACAGACCATCGCCAATCAGATTTGCCGCCTTTAATGCGGCGCGGACGGCTTTCGGCGGAGCCAACTCGACGGGAAGTGTTTCCACTTTTCCATAGCGGCCATTGCCCTTCTGCTCCTGCCGGATGATTTGCCAGTGTCCGGGAGCCATAAAATATCGACAGGCATATAAAGGTTTGCGATCCAGAATTCCGATGCGCCAGTCGAAGGTTGTCGGCAGATATTCCTGAGCGACCAGGAGATCGGATTCGCCAAAAAAATCTTCGAGGTGCTCCTGGAGCTCTTCGTTCGACTTGACCTTCACGACACCAATTGAAAATGAACTGTCCGGCTTCTTCAGGACACAGGGGAAACCAAGTCGCTCACCAATTTGATGGGCGTTGTCACGGTGGACAACAATCGATGTCGGGATATCGATCTTGTGCCGCGTGAGCATTTCGGCGAGGAATACTTTGTTCGTGCAGCGACAGATTGAAACCGGATCGTCGATCACCACCATTCCTTCGCTGGCGGCTCGACGCGAGAATCGGTAGGTGTGATGGTTGATTGCCGTGGTTTCGCGGATAAACAGGGAATCAAATTCCAGCAATCGCCCGCTGTCGTCACGGGTGATGAGTTCCGCGTAAACCCCCTGTTCACGAGCGGCCTTGATGAATTTGTTGAGTGCGACTGGATCCGACGGCGCATTGTCCTTTTCGTCCGGATTTTCCAGAATCGCCATGTCGAACCGCGTGCGCCTCGGAGACTTCAGTGAGGACGCTCTTCCCGAGAAATAACGCGTCGCAGATTCCGCCACAAAGTCACGATGTGATTCAGGAACCTCCGCCCCGGAGATCGCCGCGATTTTTTTGATCTGCCAGCGGTCATCCCGCTTGCAGAATCCGAACTTTATCAATGGAACGGGAAACAGGTTGAACAGGTGCAGCGCCAGTCGTTCATGACGTTTTGCGAAGTTGCGGCCGAAGTAGACGCTCAGCGTAAATTCATCGGATGCTAATGGCCCAAGGTTTTGTTGAATCAACTCATCGACGTCGTCCGGAATCAGCCGGGACACAGACCGCGTTTTTAGATCCTGCACGGTTATGATGCCCGGCAGCGGCTTGTGTCCGCGTGCTTCAGCGAGCAGCGAAACGTAATACCCGAGGCTTTGGTAACGGTACGAGCGGCAAAGATTAAAGACGCGCGTTGATCTCGATCCCGAGTTCTTGTCAGTAACCTCGGGAGACGTCAGGTAGCTCCAGGCGTCAATCTTATCGACTCCCGGAATCTCGAATGGCCAGTCGTCCGGGTTCGACGTCACGATGAGTACAGGCATTACCGATTCGCTGTCCGTTGAATGCGAAAGTCAAACTCAAAGGAATCCGTCACTTCAAAAACCAGTTTGACTTCAATGGCGGAAGTGTAGCGGTCCCGTCGATCTGCCAAACGTCAGCCAGTCGATTCTAAGGAAATCTTCCGGAATTGATTCTGATCCCCGTTGACGACGGGGTCAATTGCACGACACGGACCCATACCAACAAAAATACCCTCTTCACTTTCAACCACGTTTACGATCTTGGCAGACACAGTGTCGAATACATCGGGGCCTATGATGTTGAAGGTTCAATGGCAGGAGAATGGCGGATTGATTCTATTCGGGGGCGATGGTCGATTTCGATCTGTCGCGTCGAGACCGATTCGACAAGGGAGATTACGGAACTGTTGCCCGACTGAACCACGCCAAAGGAAGCAGATCTGAGGACAGATCTGCCTACGTAGTCCGACCTGTCTCAGGTCGGATTCCCTGGGCGACGCGATATCTCCGGTAATCATGTTTCTTCCGCTCGCCTTATTGACCGCTCGATGCGAAGCCTTTCCTGCGTCAGTATGTGTCAGCAAACGACTTTCCGCAGCACGGCTCTCAACAAATCCCGTGCAATGGACCTCCGGGAGCGGCGAGGGCATCGACTTTACGCGAGGTCGCAGGGTCCGTTTCCAGCACCGGTGCGAGGTGTGCTTTGATGCGGGCATCGATTACCAGCGAACCTCGGCATCCCCAGTGCTTTTGGTCCTGAAATGCATGCACACCAAAAATGTCCGCTGCCGGGTTGCTGCGGGTAAACGTCACCCACAGAAAATTACTAAGCGACTCACTGCAAAACGCCGCGTCATCGACGAGGACTATCAGCGGAAATCCCGCGAGCACACTCGGGGCAAGTTGCTGCAACCCATCACACAGCTTCTGTCCAGCGGGATCTGGCTCGTGCGGCCCAACAGACCATTTCGGACCTGAGATGGCCAGAATCCCTGGCTGACAAATTTTGGCACCTGAAAAGCCGTCTGGCAGTCGCAGCCCCGACGGCACTTCGGTTGCCAGCGCGCGACGCACTGCCCCGGCGGCGGCGATGACAAGTTTCGATCCGCAGTTCAGAGCGCTGCCGCTGTAATCGAGCGTGTCGATTGTGGTGCGAGTCTGAAAGTGCAGATCGCGGGTTAGGTCAACTCGCTCCAGCACGTGTCGCAGAAATGCGGATTTGTCGTTGATGTCGAGCTGAGGATCATCTTCTTTCGCCACAATCAACAGATACTTGGCAAGCGACAGCTGTCCCTGCCCCAGAATGGCGTTGGCATTCGTCAGCAGTTCCTGCGGAGTGCGTTCCGCTCCGTACGGCACATAACGTTCGCTGCCGATCGCGCACAGGAGCGGATGCACGCCGGCTTCATCCACGGCATGAACCGCGTACACGCCTGGCAGCACCGTGGGAATGGCAGGCCCCGTCATTTCATGAATCAACGCGCCGAAAATACTATCCTCCTGCGGCGGTCGGCCGACGACAGTAAACGGCCAGATCGCGTCATGTCGATGGTAAACCGCATCGACGTTCACCACCGGAAAATCATGAGCCAGACTGTAGTAACCAAGATGATCGCCAAACGGTCCTTCCGGCAGCAAGCGGTCCGGGTCGATCGTCCCGGAAATACAGAAATCCGCATCGGCGCAGATCATCGGGGCTCCGGGTTGCCGGATCATTCGCAGAGCCCGTCGCGACAGCGCTCCGGCAAATGCGACTTCCGGAATTCCATCCGGCAGCGGCATCACGGCTGCGACCGCCAGCGACGGTGGTCCGCCGACCAGAATGTTGACTCGAAGCGGCTGACCTCGTCGAATTGCCGCCGCGTGATGAAAACCGATGCTGCGATGAATCTGATAGTGCAGTCCAACTTCGCGGTCCGGCTGATACTGGTTACCGCTGATCTGAACACGATACATGCCGAGATTCGAATGAATGTAACCCGGCCGATCCGGATGTTCGGTATAGACCTGCGGCAAAGTAATGAAAGCCCCGCCGTCGTTTGGCCAGCATTTGAGTTGCGGCAGTTGACTCAGCGTCGTCTGTCGTTCCATCACCGGCCCCGAACTGCGCCTGGCGCATCGCATGGACAGCAGCGTTCGCAACGTCGATGGGATTCGCAGCGGATTGCGTAACAGGAACATGGGATCCTGTTTCATGCGCACCAGTGCCTCAACTCCACGCAGCGCATCGCGAAAGATGAACTTCGCGCGATCCAGCGTCCCAAAGAGGTTGCTCACCATGGGAAACTGGCAACCGACGACATTTTCAAACAGGATCGCCGGACCTCCGCGTTCGCAGACGCGACGATGAATCTCGGCGGCTTCAAGATCCGCACTCACGGGCACCTTTAGCCTCAGCAGCTGACCGTGGCGCTCCAGATCGAGTACACATTCCTGCAGACTGGCATAGCCCATGTGACAACTTCAATCAGACCCCGAGGTCTCTTTCAAGGCGCTCCAGTCGCTGCTGCATGGAATCCAGCACGTTTTGCAGCGTTGACATCTGAGATGTCAGTTCCCGCAACTGCGTTTGCAGACCATGCAGCAGCGCGGAATCAATATTGGGTGCGGCTGCGGCGGAAGCGGTCGGTGCAGACACGACTGGAGTCGGACGTGGAGTCGGCACCGACTTGGCAGGAACATCCTCTTCATCCGCCAGGTTTCCAGCGGTCATCGTCATGTTTTCTTTAGGAAGATAAAACGAATGATCGACCTCGACCCCACGACGTTCCAGACTGCCGTTGCTCTGCACGAAGCCCATTTCCTGCATCGACAGCAGATCAGTTTTCAGATGATCCTGACTTTCGATTCTTGCCATGCGACTTGCGCGAGTTCGTAATTCGCCCGGCTGTTGCCGCCCGCGCAACAAAAGCTCGCACATGACCGCAAACTGCGTTTCAGTAAAATCAAACTTGTGGCGTGCGTAGTGGCGATACCGCGGCGCGCGGCCACCGTCGGTGAAGACTTCCGCGACCAGGCCGAGTTCACGCAGTTGCTCCAGCGCATCCGCTACCTCAGCTTCGGAATATTCGGTCACCGGGTCACGATTGCTCTTCTGATTGCAACCCGTGGTCGCGCCCTTCAGCGTCATCGGATACTGGTCGGGGGTTGTGAATCCCTTTTCCATTAGAGTTCCGAGGACTCGTCGCTGGAGTCTGGTCAATTGCCGGATTAGGTTCTTTTCTTCTTCGCTCATGATTTGCCCAAACAATTCGAGTTGCTGTCGGTTCTTAATCAGCCGCTGGGCGCTAGCCCCCGGTTTTCTCAATGAACCGGACGCTAGCGCGTTGCGGCTGATAAGACAGTAATTAACGGCTCGATGCTTACCCCGACTACGCGTGTGGTTTACGGATCATACAGCATCGGGAAAAACTGTCCTCCCAGTGCTTGCCCCGGCGGAATAACGGGAATTCCGGCGAGCAGTGGTTCATTCGATTCGCTCCGCACGCCGTCGAGCACCACATTGATCACGACGGCGCGGCGTGGATTCGGCGTCCGGTTCTCAAACGAACCGTGGATCGTCAGTGGATGATGAAACACGCACTCCCCAGCCTTAAGTTCAACCGGAACATGTTTGTTAAACTGCCGCCACTGCTCGTCACTCAGAACGCCCTGGATCGCATTCATGTCACCCGCCAGACCCGTGATCGGCAGCAGATCCCAGCGATGGCTGCCAGGCACATAATGCACACACCCGTTGTCAATCGTGCTATCGTCGAGGCCGATCCAGCACGTGAGATGGGCGATGGGTTTGGTGCGAGTCCAATAGGAATAATCCTGATGCCATGCCACAACGCCGCCGTGCATGGCGGGTTTGCAAAACAGCTGATCGTGCCAGAAACGGACCGATCCGCCGAGTAATTGGGCGGCCGGAGTTGTGAACGTGGCATTCCAAAGCACATCGTGAAAAGCCGGTGTGATTCGCCAGGCACCCAGAGCGTGAAACAGGACTTTGCCGGGATCCGGCGACTCATTCGAATTGTATTCGTACCAGAACTCAAAACCCGGATGGCCCGGTTCGGTGAGCGTCGCCAGTTCTGCACGCAACTGGCTGATCTGCGCGTCACTCAGCACCTTTGGCCCTGCGACGTATCCATGTTCATGAAAAAACGCCAACTTCTCCACAGGCAGCTTCCACTGCGCGCGTTCCGCTTCTGACGCCGATGCGTCAAACAGGTCAGTGATCGGCTGATGAAACTGAGAAAGATCCTGACCATTCATGGAAGATACCAGATGTTCGTAGACTTAATTGAGGCGAGCGGCAAATCCAAAATCTTTGTAGGACGGGCACTCTTGCCCGTCAACGACTGCGACGGGCAGAAGTGCCCGTCCTGCAACGGATACCGGATTCTACTCAACTGACGGCATCCGGCGACTCTACGGCACTGAGTTTCTCAATCGACGACGTTCGGCATGGACTTCGCTTGCTGATCAGGAGCAAGTCGCACAGAATCCATTCCTCAGCTCGGGCCGCGTCTGTCGGTTGCTCTATTTCAATTCACGGATCTCTCAAGGTCATTCATGATGAAGGCAATGTTGTTAACCGAGTACAAGAATCTGTCCGTGACAGAATTCCCAAAGCCCGAAATTGCACCCACAGATGTTCTGATTCAGGTTCGCGCTTGCGGGATTTGTGGCAGCGACATCCATGGTTACGATGGCAGCACCGGACGCCGCATTCCGCCACTGGTGATGGGCCATGAGGCCGCTGGCGTGATCACAGAAGTCGGAAGCGACGTCACTGCATTCAAAGTGGGCGACAGGGTCACGTTTGACTCCACCGTATCGTGTGGTAACTGCTTTTTCTGCCGTCGTGGCGATATTAATCTGTGTGACAACCGCATGGTGCTGGGCGTTTCTTGCGGCGAATACCGGCGGCATGGTGCCTTTGCCGAATACGTAGCCGTGCCCGCGCACATCTGCTATCAGATTCCCGAAGGCTTGCCATTTGAACACGCGGCGATGATCGAAGCGGTTTCCATCGCGGTCCATGCCGCCAATCGAACGCCCGTTTCACTGGGTGACACAGCCGTCGTAGTTGGCAGCGGCATGATCGGACTGCTCGTCATTCAGGCCATTCGACTCGCGGGCTGTGGCCAGATCATCGCCGTCGATCTGGAAGAGAATCGCCTGCAAAAAGCCAAAGAGCTGGGAGCCGATGTTGGTCTGAAGGCCGATGCGGTCGATGTGCCCGCCGAAGTCCAAAAACTGACCGGCGGTCGCGGGGCGGATGTTGTCGTCGAAGTCGTCGGCGTGACATCGACTGTGAATACGGCGATCGCGTGTGCCCGCAAAGGCGGCAGCGTCACGCTTGTCGGAAATCTGTCTCCCAACGTCGAAATGCCCCTGCAGGTGATCGTCACGCGAGAACTGTCGATCTACGGCAGTTGTGGGTCTCGCGGCGAATACCCCGCCTGCATTGATTTACTGGAGCGTCGCGTGATTCGTGTCGATCCTTTGATCACCGCAATGTCGTCGCTGGAAGAAGGCCCGGGCTGGTTCAAACGCCTGTATGCTGGTGAACCAGGTGCGATGAAGGTCATCATTGATCCGACGCGCTAACCCGTGTGAATGCGCCATGTCCGGCCACCAACTTCATCATTTCTTTAACTAACATTGTTTCCATGTCATCACCCGACGACATTTTCTCCACCTGCGAAGCGAGGATCGGATACCAGTTTACGGATCGATCATTGCTCCGGCGTTGTCTTACGCACAGCTCCGCTGCGGAAACACGTCTGGATTCGAACGAGCGGCTTGAGTTCTTTGGTGATGCGGTTCTGGGCGTCGTGATCTGCGAATACCTGTTCCAAAATTTCCTGGATCAGCGGGAGGGGCAGCTGACTCAGATGAAGTCGTGGCTCGTCAGCCGCCAGACTTGTGCCCGCGTGGCCCGTCTGCTGGAATTGCAGGATCTGATCCTGGTAGGTCGCGGCCTGCAAAGTACACCTGATTCCATTCTTTCGGCGATGGTCGAATCTCTGATTGCCGGCGTGTATTTCGATGGTGGCCTGGGCGCAGCGCGGCAGTTCATTCTGCATTCGTTCAGAGAGGAACTGGCTCTGTGCCGCCCGGAAGATGCAGAAAATTACAAGAGTCAGCTGCAGGAGCTGACTCAGCGAGAATTTGGCAGAACACCGGACTACGTGATCGTTGAGGAATCAGGTCCCGACCATGCGCGCGAGTTCAGCATCGCGGTGCGCATCGGCACGTCGCAGTTTGAACCAGGAATCGGCAAAACCAAAAAGGAAGCCGAACAGCAGGCCGCCTGCAATGCCGTTGCTTCGCTACAGGAGTCTCTTGAAAAACGCGGCTCCGCAGCCACAAAAACAAAACCGGCCGCATCCGTGAAGTTGACCGAAGTTCAACCGACAGAAGTTGAGCCAACAACTCCGTTGCCCGCGACTGACAGTACCAATGAATCGTTCGGCGCTGGCTGCGATGTGAACTGATTCAGCCTGCCACGATTGTGCGTTATCTTGCGAGGAGTTCAGCTAAGCCGAACAAGACTCGAGTGACTCGTGAGAAGCCGGCTGAATCGCCTGACGAATAGCCGTTTAGCAACAAGTGGTTTATTATTCTCTTATCAGCCGGAACGCTCTAGCGTCCGGTTCCGTGAGAACCGGGAGCTAGCGCTCTGCGGCTGATTCAGTCACGACAATTTTTGATCGCTCGATACTTAGCGATCTTCGGGCCCTTAAGCGGAGCAAAACCAATGCCAGATGAGGCCCAATCGACACCTTCGGATTCGTCAAATCTGGAACCAGCAGATTCAGTGACTCCCCGAGTTGGTTCTGAAGGAACTACTAAGAAAATTGGCCGATTCATTCAGAAGGCCAAGTCAATTGTCAGCTGACAGCCGTTGGGACAGCAATCCTTGGCGCTCAAGGCGCTGGAATTGCCGCCTTCGGCACCGCAATCGGAGCCCCTGTGGCGCTTCTGCTCTTTCTTGGGACCGCAGGTGCAACTTCGATCATCGAAGCATTCATCCGCGATCGCGACGTTCGCGATCCACTCACGCGGTTGATGCTGACATTTGTGGCGTTTGAAACTTCTCGGCGTGCAAAGAAAGAGCTTCTTGATGCCCTGCGTGCAGATGCGATGATTCCCGAGCGCGCAGAAATGCCAGCGGAACAGCAGGCATTCCAGCAGTTCGTCACGCAGATGGATCCAATCCATTTTGAACGTCACGTGATGAGCTTCTTTGAAGAATGCGGGCATCCGACAGGGTTGACTGCACGCTCGAACGACTTTGGAGTCGATGGATTCGTGATGCATCCTGACGGCATCATCGTCGTGCAATGCAAGCGATATGCGATCAACAATCCAGTCGGGCGGCCTGCAGTGCAGCAATTCAAAGGTGTCATCGAAGAGCAACAGGCTTATCGTGGATACTTTGTGACGACAAGTCGATTCACAGATGAAGCCCGGGAAAGCGCTGATAAGTCAAGTCGCATCATCCTGATCGATGGGGAAGTACTGTATCGGTGGCATCAGGATGGTTTTAAGCTCGAATAGCGAAGCCTCAACCTGATCGCGGAGAGGCTGTGAATTTCTCGTCTAATTCGATGTCGCCGCTTGAATGACCGTTGATATCGCGTGGCAGGCCAAATTCATTCCAGGCCCAATGCCCAGCTGCGATGCCTCGGTTTGGAGGACCACGTTCGCACCGACTCTCGGGAAAAGTCTGAGCCAAATTTGAAGTATCTGAACGGATGTGCCCTAGTTTCGCCAACTGAAGTTAACCATTCTTCCCCGCCGATGTGGACCGGGCGGATCGTAACGGCAAAAAACAATTTTCCGGGCTGCAAATTGCAAACATCGGTCGTCCATTTGCGGTATCCTGAGGATCGTAAGGGTGGTTCTTTATGCTTCTTGGTGGGTCACTGGCTCTTCCGCTGCGCCTCCGAAGCAAACTGAACCGACATTTGTTCGAGGGAATTAAGTGCAGCAGCGGAAATTCGTTCGTGAAATCCGGATGCTGAGAGGACTTGTCAATGGCGGTCACGCAAGATCTGTCGCAGCCTGTCAGTGTGTTTATTTCCTATTCGCGGAAGGATCAGGAACACTGCGAAGAACTCCGGACCCACTTGCGGATTCTTGAACTGCTTGGACGCATCCAGATCTGGTACGACGGCGACCTGAAGCCAGGCGATGAATGGGAGGCGGAGATTTATGCGAAGTTCTGCTCTTCTCAGATCATTCTGCTGCTGATCAGCGCAAACTTTTTCGCATCGAAATATTGCTCGGAGCGAGAATGGCCGGAGGCCATGAGCCGCCACAGAGCAAAAAAAACGATCATCGTGCCCGTTCTCGTGCGATCGTGCATGTTTGCCGAGGCCCCGCCCGGACAATTTATGGTCCTGCCGAAAAACAGCAAATCAGTTGACAAGTGGGACAATAGAGACGAGGCCTACGAAAGCATTACAAAGAGCCTTTCTGAGTTTCTGGACAAAACATTCGGCGAGCTGGTTAAACGAGACGTGTGGGAGGAAAGTGCAAACGCAGAGGCAGCAGCCAATGTTGCGACACTGCAGCGTAATGGTGAGCCCACGAACGCCCCAGCACCTTCACCGGTTAGCGACCAAAAGCCGCTAGCGCCTCCGCCGCTAGCGCCTCCGCTGGTAGCGATTCCACTGCTGGCGCCTCCACTGGTAGCGACTCCGACGCAGGATCCACCTCTAGTATCCGACGAAGAGTTTGCCCAAACCCTGAAGGCTTCAATCACGAAAGCGACGCCGGATGTGCTTGTTTGTTTCGTGGACCAGTATCGACGACAAAAAATTGCGGAGCTTCGCAAGTGGTGCCTCAATCCAAACGATCCTCTGTTTGACGGCCTGGCGGCCCATGTCGTCGAAGCCCCCAGCCCCGGCGATGCCATCAACTGGGCACGCAAACGGCCGGAGTCTTCCGTTTTGATCCTGGACGGATTCGAACCAACTGGCCAGCAACTCGATGAATTCCTGCTGCCTGGTGAAACAGAATTGCCATGCAATCTCATCTTCAATGAACCGGAGATGCAGGATTTCGCTCTTGTCGAAGCATCAGCGTCAATGCTGCGGCCTGTGCGCGCCGTTACCTCCGACGAAACACTGCTGTCCTCGCTGCGAAAGGCGCTTCTGAAGATCCGGGCGGACCAGTGTGCCACAGTGCGAGTCATGAGAACACCGGAAGATCTTCAGGCTTTTTTTTCAATGCGATACCAAGTCTGGACTGAGCTCGGTTACCTTGCTCCGAACAAAGCATGTCCCGAAACGCCGTGGGAACTTGATTACACGGATCGAACCTCAATTCCTCTCGGACTGTTTTCGAAAGCCGACGGACGATTGCTGGGAGCGGCCCGGCTTGTGCGTGGTTTCGGCGAAGAGGATGCGCGGCAAATTGAGACGATCAGCCACATGCTCCGAAACCGCGGCACAAATATCCTGATGCGAAACTTCGAGAATCCCGATGCCCTTTCCCATCCCTTCGACATCTTGGGGGAACTCGATCGATTCAGTGAGTATTACCGGGATCTGGTAGTCCATCAAATTTCCAAGGCGGAGGTCAGCCGCGTCGTCGTCAGTCCTGCCTGTCGCAAGCTTGGACTGGGTGAGGTCATGGTCGATTCGCTGTGTTCTTTGGCAATCGATCATTCCATTCAGGTACTGTTCCTTGCCTGCAAGACTCAACACGCCGATTTCTATCAGCGAAGTGGATTCCATACGATCCCAGGCGTCGCCGGCAAGCAGTTTCTGACCTATGCGGTCGAATGTCTTGCCATGGAACGAAAACTGGAAAGCGAAGGCGTAGTCGTTCGGGGCTGAAGCTGGAATTTCCAGGCCAAGATCAGGCATACTGCGCGACGAATTGTGCGATCACAGCATTTTGATCATACGAAATGAATTTCCATGGAAAAAGAATCTTTGGCGACGAAAACCGGGTCTGACGATGCCACAATGGATGAGCTGCGAAGGCTTCGTGAAGAAGTTGCGAGTCTGCGAAGTCTGCAGGGATCGCTGCCGATCGCCACGGCTCCGTGTGACGCGCCGGTCGCGAAAGAGCTAAGTCCGGAAGTCCTTGATCAGCGAGAACGCTTTGCAAAGAAGGTCGCGGTGCCCGGACGCAATGCTCCGAGCTTCAATCTCGTCAACGATTTTCTGACGCTGGGAGTGATTCCCTGGGCGGATCCACTGGTGCCCGCGTATCTGCTCGACAAACACTATCGAATTGTCGACTGGAACCTGGCCTTAAGCCTTGCCTACGACCGGACGATGGAGGGGCGCCGTGGGTTAAGCGTTCTGGAATGGGTATACTTTTGGGACAACTATGAACAGTCGCTGAAGCAGGCCGCGAAGGACTTTGCGGATCCGAACAACCTGCCGCGTCTGCACGTTGAGACGGTTGAATACACGAGCCCGCGTTTCGGAAAGATTCAGGCGATCAAGCGCGCCTATCAATTGCCCAAAGACGACGGAGAAATGCTCGGCTGGCTCGTGACAATGGAAACAACTTTTGCCGACGAAACGGCGCTTCTCAATTTTCGCCGGGATCTTTTCGCGACCATCCGCCAGGACATGACCTGGTCCGAATATGCATTGTCATATGATCGTGTTTTGTGCTCATCTGAGACCTACCAAAGTCTTCTTGCTCACATCACAGGAGAACGAGTTACCCCCGGAGGGAACGGAAAACTCACCGAAATCGCACCGGGCTCGCGCGTACTCGATCTCGGAGCGGGCACGGGTAATCTGGCATGGCGACTGGCGAGCCAGGAACAGGACTACACAATCTTTGCCTTGGAAAACAATCGGATCATGCTGGATCTGCTGCGGAGTAAGTGCGACAAGTATCTGCGATCAGATGACGGCAGCCCAGGAATTCTGGCGATCAAGCAGGATGTCAATACGCTGTTCGGAATCCCGGACGGTACCTTTGATTATGCATTTCTCAACAACGTCGCCTATTCACTCGAAGACCCCGTCCCGTGTTTTCGACAGGTCCGCAGAGCCCTCAAGCGCAATGGTGAAATCCGAGTCAGCGGGCCTCAGAAAAAAACGGATCTGGAACTGCTGTTTGCAAAAATCGCCGACGATCTCAAAGTCACAGGACGAATGACAGAACTGCAGGATGATTTTCACCGCGTCTGGAACATCAACCGCGCAGTACTCAGCTCCAGCCTTTACCGCTGGACCGTCGATGACATGACAGACCTGCTCAAATCTGCCGGTTTCAAGAACTTCGTCTACTCCACCGACAGCGCCTACGCCGGGCAGGCCATGATCGTCGCCGCAAGAAAGTAACGCTTCGACGAGATAATTTGGGCGTGCTAATGCAGAGCGACAATCATGATTGTCAGCGTTTGGCAACCTGCCTGCCTTTTGATGTAGCAGCGCTCCGGGCGGCGATGTTGATAACGCGGCGGGCATTTTCGTCCAAGAGAGCCGTTTCGGTTCAAGCTGCAGGCCGCAGTCGAGAAGACCTTGATAGTGTATGACAAAAGCGGAAAGCCAATGACCGATGCTGTCGTCTTTCCTTCGGTGAGGAAACCAGCGAAAGGTGCGGACGAGTACATGATGTATGACCAAAGCGCGGAGTCGGCCGGATACAAAACCGATGCCGAAGGCATGGCGGTTGATCCGATCGAAATTAAGCCGACTCCAGCGGCGATGGCAGCGTCTCGAACCGTGCTTTTTTGGTGAAGTTGATTTGCCACAGCAAGTTCCACTGCCACAGCGATTGCAGTCGCCGCACAAATCCAGACCGTCCAAAACGCTGTTCCCGAGTCCAGCTCGAAATCAGGCATCACCAGAATTGCCGCAAGTCCCAAACCGGCCATTAACAGGCAACTCGCTGGTACAGCGACAAACAGCCCCACGAACCATGGTGTTTCCCGCCATCGCATGCGAAAGCAGGACCATGTCGCGAGCCGCAATGCAAACGGCAGCGTTACAATTGCCACGACGCCAATGACTGCTCCTTCTCCTCCCGCGAGCTGCGGCAGGTAGCCACAGATGACTGCAGGAATGAGGCCAAATCCGCCGTAACACGTGGCGACTCTGAGCCACGAAACTCGGAGCGGAAGATTTTCAACCACCTCTGGTGGCGCATATGGGTTCGTGGAAATCATCTTTTGTTCGCGTCAGAAGACTCGGGCGACCGGATACCATCGTCGCATGACGACACGCCGCAACCAGAACAGTATCGCCAGATTGATGAGCTTGATCCAGATCAGCCACGATGACTGTTCCCACGCTTCGCGAAAATCTGTCAACGCAAAAGTCAGAAACGCGATGCTGTAAGCAATCTCAATGCGCGAGTTGCGATGTATTGCGCATTATAGACACATTGTCTACACGTGCCTTCTGAGTCTGTCTGACGAGTCTCATCAGCCAGCATCCGTCCTCTTCCAAAAAGCAACGTTTATGACAGATTCTGCAAAGTCAATTATTCGGAAGCTCTGCGTCACTTTGGTCGCCTGTGCTGCCGTCGCACCACATGTCATTGCACAGGACGGAAAGTCAACGGAGGTAGTGGATACTGAAGCAACCAAAAACTCCGAAACAGATACGGTCACTCCGAATAAGGAAGCACCAGGGACCGATGACACGGGCAGCGATCCAATGCTGGAGGAAATGTTACGGCGCAAGCAGGACACCAAAGTGCGTGTGATCAATCGGAATGGCAACGAAATTGTCGCTGTTTTGCACCCCAAGCCGGTCTTTAGATACAGCGATCAGCCACGATTTTTCTACGACGCCACGCTCTGGGTCTGGACGGTTGATGGCCTGCCGGTGGCAATGCAGAAAAACGTCTTCGACAACTGGATGTTCTTCTTTGCCGATCGAAAAATCCTGACAAGCGATGAGCAAAAGGCCAGGCAAAAATAGTGAAGGCTGTGCCATCCCTTCGCTGTTTTCCGTTACCGCCCGTTGGAATCGTCACTGACGGGATGTTCCGGGATCGGCACCTCCCGCACGAGAAACTCGTGAATACCTGTAGCTTTCCGGGAGCATCAGGGGTCCGGTCTCTTTGATGCAGACGTCAAGGACGTGTGGCATGATTTCGTCCTGGAAGCATCAAGAAAAAACGTCCATTCGTCACTTTACGATTGAGGTTGATCAGAAATGTCTACCAATTCTTACATCACAGCGACCTGACGCCTTAGATGTTTGGATGTTTGACGGGGGTTTGCCTGATGACAGACCATTTTCACTTGCTGTTATGGCCGCATGAGGATGGAGATTTGAGTCGCTGGATGCAATGGCTGATGACGTCTCATGTCCGGCGATATCATCGGCACTACAAGGGCAGCGGGCATGTCGGGCAGGGTCGCTTCAAGGCTTTTCCGGTTCAGTCGGACGAGCATTATCTGGCAGTCCTGCGTTATGTCGAACGCAACCCGCTGCGGGCGAACATGGTTAAGCGAAGTCAGAATTGGGAGTGGTCCAGCCTGAAACCAACCGCTCGGAGCGGTCCCGAGGGATTGCTGTGCGACGGACCGATTCTGAAGACCGCTCAGTGGACTCGGTATGTCAACGGTGTGGAAACAGAAGCCGAACTCAAGTCGCTGCGACACAGCCTTGCTCGGGGTACACCGTTCGGTGATGCTCGCTGGCAAACGAAAACTGCAGCAGAGTTCGGCCTCGAATCTTCTCTTCGCCCGAGTGGTAGACCAAAACTCGCGGATAAGTAGAATGTCGGCTTATGGGATCCTTATGCGATCCCGCCTTATGCGATCCCCCTTGGGAAAGTACGTTTCGAATGAATAACGAACCACGCCTGGATCCAGACAGCAACAGAAAACAGCCGGATGAAACGCCTGTCGAATGGCTGCCGGAAAAGTCCGTGAATCCTTCGCACAAAACGGTTTTCCTTGTGCTTGGGGGCATGCTGCTAGCTGGCGGATTGTTCGTAGCCCTTGGCATCGCTGGTGTCGTCTGGACCTATCAGCAACAGCAGGCCCGACAAGCCCAAGAGGCGGCCAGGCTGGTTGAAATGCGACAGCAGGAATTACTTGTCCAGCAGCGAATGGCAGGCGAACAGTCGGCAGCCAGAAAAAAAGTCGAAGCAGAACGCATACTGGCTCAGGAACAGCAACGCATGGAAAACGAACGTCGTGAGGAGGACGAAGCCCGGCTGAGGACTGAGCGTCTGGCTGAGATGAAAGAACAACAACGGATCGCGAATCTGGAAGCCGAGAAGAGCGTTCGGCAAGAGAAATCTGATCGTGGTCTGAATTATATTCAGGATGCGCTGTTCAAGCAGATCAATACTAATGACCCCGATGGATTTCTGGCTCCCGGACCGGAACGGGATTCAAACCTGTCCTGGCGTGTCCATCTGCTGCCGGACCTGGGGCTGCAGGAACTTTACAATCAGTTCCATCTGGACGAAGCGTGGGATAGCGAGCACAACCGGACTCTGTTTTCGAAGATGCCTCCTTACTTTGGGGCGGAATCGGAGACCGGTCTGACTCGCGTCCGGTCATTCCTGCGGCTCGACGGCGAAGAGGGAAACCATACGCGCGTGGGCGATATTCTGGACGGACTGGAACAGACCGCGCTCTTGTTTTACGTCGGCGAATCAAAATCCATTCTGTGGACACAGCCAGACGATGTTCCCGCGATCACGCCAGTGACGTTCGAGCGACTTGGAATTTCTGCAGACGAAGCATTGCGTTACACCCGCTGCGGGAATCATCTCGTCTGGGCTGCGAAGAATCTTCCGCCCGATGTGCTGCGCGCCATCGGCACTCCGGCATGGGGCGAAGTGCTGGATGATCAGCTTCTGGCAGGTGGGCTGCTCGATGAGATTTCTTCGGCGCGGCTATCCGGTCTGTCGCCATCCACAGATCTCCAGTCGTTCCAGCAACGCGATCCGGAACAGGAGTCCAAAGACGCCGCTGCAAAAATGAACCAAATTGCACTCGCACTTTGGCAGCGAGACAAAGAAGTGAATCCCAAACCCGAGCCCGCACAAAATAGCCAGCTCTCCTGGCGAGTTCATCTGTTGCCATCTCTGGGACAGGAGAAACTGTACAAGCAGTTTCAACTCAACGAAGCGTGGAACAGCGAAGCCAATCTCAAGCTTATTCCTGCCATGCCGGACATCTATCGCATGGGAACGATCACGGGTCGAACTCGCTTTCTACTTTCTCTTCCTGCAGACTGTCCGCGCGGTCTTGGCGAACTTCCTTCAGCCGGAGCAATTACGGATTCACCCGGATTGACGACTGTCTTGTACGTGGCCGCTCCCCATCGAGGAACCGTCTGGACAAAACCGGACACTCTCGAGTCCTTTAAGGGATCTCCGCAACAGGCGCTGGGTTGGTCTGATCGGACGTCCGTCATTGCCACGACACTGGAAGGCATTACGATCGAGATTCCCGGAAATCTTCATCCGACCAAACTTGCAGCCCTTTTTTCCACGCGGGGCGGTGAGGTGTTTGATCTAGCGGAAGCTCTTAAGTTTCCCGACCAGAAACTCCGCCGAGCACCGATGGTCAAACCGGCAGAACCAATCACCGACCTGATTACGTTGCCAAAACTGAATACCGAGGTCGCAGCGCTTCGGCCCGCAGTTCCGCCAAAAGATGCTTTAAGATTTCGCCGTCTGAACTATGCAGTTTTTGCATGCGCGGACGCAACAGGTGAGTCTCCGTCGCATAAAATCACAAGAGCCGGTGTTCGTTCCCAACTGAGTTGGCGAGTTCATCTACTGCCGTTCCTGGAAGAGCAGACGCTGTACGATCGATTCCATCTGGAGGAACCGTGGGACAGTGAGCACAATCTTTCATTGCTGGAATTCATGCCGGAGGTTTTTCGAACCTCATCGGATTCCCCCACCGCAACCAGCCTAAGAGTTCTGAGCGGCAACGGGAGTCTCTTTGCAGCCAACAAACAGTGGCTCCGAGCTGAGGATGGGTTGCCGAACACGATCATGCTGCTGCTCGCAGGCAAGCCAGCCGAGCAACCCTGGACAAAGCCGGACATCGACCTGGAAGTCTCTTCGCTGGACTTCGAAAAACTCTTCGGTGACGCTCAGGAAATCCATGCCCTGATGGGCGACGGTCTCGTCCTGCCATTTTCCCGCGACACTCCTGCCGTCATTTTTCGAGCTCTGGCCACCGCGAACGGTCATGAATTGATTGATGCGGCCACCGTGCGGCGATGGCTGATTCACAAGCGAGGTGAAGCTCTGTTTCCGCCCATCAGAAATACCCAATGGGAATCGGAACAGATGAAGACTATCGTACTCGCATCCATGAATTTCGAAAGTGCGTATCTAAATTATTCACCCCTGCAGCGCGACGAGCCGGTCGATGAAATCTCTCTGCGGTCATCAATGTTAAGCTGGCGTGTTCATCTGCTGCCGTTGCTGAACCATGCATCCCTCTATAATCAGTTTCGCCTTGAAGAGCCGTGGGACAGTCCGCACAACATACAGTTGTTGCCATGCATGCCCGACTGTTTTCGTGCCGCAGACGACAGCGAAGAAAGTCACACGACAAGAATTGTCAGGATCATGGGACGCGGAACAGCGTTTCCTCAGGTCGGCCGCGCCGTCAAGAGCAGGGACATTCGCGACGGCTCTCATCAGACAATTCATTTCATTCAGGCTCCAGCGGCAGATGCGGTCCCGTGGACTCGCCCCGATGATATTCTGATTGATCTCGATGCCTCAAATGCTGACGATGCACTAAATCGACTCCTGGCGACTACCAATCTCAAAACTGCAACATTCGACGGAGCGATCAGGCGACTGTCACCGACCGTCAACGCAGAGACATTCAAGGCACTACTGACACCCTCTGGATCCGAGATTCTGAAGACAGCAGACATGTTCATCAAGGACTAAGTTTCCGAAAAATTAATTCTTGGATAGCTACGCTTACCTTTTGAAACATGTAGCAGATGAGTCAAGTTTTTAGAATTGGCAGCAGCCATTGCATTTCTTTCGATTGTCTTTTTGATTTGGATGAGAATCTTTTGCTGTACGGTCTCGTCGGTGAGGGTGGTGGCCAGAGGTCGAATGGTTTTTGACAGGCTGCCCAGCCAGAACAGAGCCATGCGTTGCCCGGAATCGGTCACTTCGTAACATTGTGTGCCGGGAATGCGTATGATCAGACTGCGCAGGCGAAGACGTCGAAGCTGATAAGTCATCTGACCGGGGCTCAGGTCATGGGCTGGTCGAGCCAGCAGTTGCGATACATCGCGGCGTAATTCGCCGTTTCGAAAACCCCGGGGCAGAAACCGAAGAGAGCGTCAAAGGGGCCTATTTGATGCAGACGTCAAGGACGTGTGGCATGATTTCATCCTGAAAGCATCAAGGAAAAACATCCATTCGTCGCTTTGCGATTGAGGTTGATCAAAAATGTCTACCAATTCTTACATCACAGAGACCCCTCTTAGATGTTTCTCTACTGCTGCTTCGAAACTTCGATCGTCGGCTTCGGTTGCGACTCAAGATAATTGATCATATGAGGCTTCCCGTCTTCGCCGTATTTCACAGGCGGAGATTCCCATACTCGCTCTCGGTTGTATTCAACATGGACCTTGTAGTCGGTGAAAGGAACGAGAGCGTAACGCCATCCCGGTTTCTGCCCTGCGTTGGTCGGGCTTCCGGTGATTTCTTCCAGCATCAAAACGACTTCAGTATCTGTTCCGTCGCACAGAGCAAATACCGCACCGTAGGAAATCCCCGCTGATGCGGATGAGTATTCGTCATCGGCGTTGCGATATTACGTAGCTCCGTTCGCTGGTTGTCCGGAGAAGTTGTGCTGGCCGTCAACTGCCGTGACAGTTGGCGCGCCTGGATCTTCCGACGGCGGTCATCGACCGCTGGCAGAACCTGATGGGAAAACGCCTTCCATTCGATACCAGGCGTCGGTGAGGTCCATAGCCGCCTGTCGGACGACGTTAACTGCAGCGGCGTCATTGTGAGGGAATGTGCCTCAAAACAGACCGCTCTGGATGTTTCGGAATCTGACCACGCAAAGACCGTACAAATCACAGCCGGACGTTTGTCTTCAGTCAGCCACAAATACACAGTCCCGATATCATTTCCACGTGCCGGCTGAGCATGTCGGAATACCGGATGTTCGTGTCGTTGAAAACGCTTGGCGGGATCTTCGTTCGACACTGGTTCAAAAACGAATCCCTCTGCCATCGACTGCGAGACCTTCAGCCAATGCTGTTGAACGGTCTCATTGGATTTCGCCCCGTCGGTCGCCGCCCTATTCTCGTCATCGGCGGCTGCCGATGTCACGAGGCACATTACCAACAGGCTCAGATGCCAACAAATTGCAGCAACTCGCCGCATGACAAACTCCTTGTCAAAAAGACAACCCGAAGCGTCAGTGAGGGAAAACTTTCCCGACGCGCTAGCCGCTCACCTGGTTAATGCTGTGCGGTCCAGGTGAACCCCTTGCGCTGAGTGTTGCGTCGATCTTGAATTAGTTCAATCGAAAATCATGATCAATTGCACATTATAGACACATTGTCTACACTTGCGTCCCGAGTCTTCCTGGTGAGGAGCGTCAAAGGGGGCAGGTCTCTTTGAGGCAGACGTCAAGGACGTGTGGCATGATTTCGTCCTGAAAGCATCAATGAAAAACATCCATTCGTCACTTTACGATTGAGGTTGATCAGAAATGTCTACCAATTCTTACATCAAAGAGACCTAATGTCTTGCAGCTCGACACCCTAATGTCTTGCAGCTCGACACCCTATAGCTTGTCGAGAGCACTTGACAGCCGCATAGAGTTCTAATCTCCTTCATCGAAGATCGTCGCGCCGGGATGGCCGTCCTGTCGCGACAGCGGCTTGCAGATCGATGAGACCTTGGTCC
>JBBQSE010000064.1:0-24337 GCA_038214195.1 Planctomycetales bacterium | reverse complement strand
CATTTCGATGTGCTGACTGCGGGCGACGACAGTTGTTGCGGCGGTCAGGCCCCAAATCGGGCCGGCCAGACAGAAAAATGCCGGGGCGGAAATCAGGATTGTCAGGGGCAGCGCGGCCCAGCGCGTGTAGAGCGACAAAATGACGGCGATGTGACTGCCGAAGCCCAGCATGATCAGAAAGCTGATCACCATTGTCGCAGAGCATTCCGCCGCGATTCCGTCGTAGCCTGACACAACCGTGACGCCGAGCCAGAACACAACCGGGATCAGAGCGATCAGACAGCCGCCTGCTTTCTCCAGCAGTATGCGGGTACCTGTGAGTGGAATCGACGCCAAAGTTGATTGTGTCGCCTGACGAATTTCCCAGAATAAACAGCCCGATGAATACAGCAATACTTCAAGCGTCAGGAAACCGGCAAACGTCAGAAACGCCGCCCATGCATAGTCCCCATGCAGGAGGAAATTCCCCGCGTAGCCGCTGGCATTTTGCAGAGCGACGAATCCGGCAAACAGCATTCCACCACCGAGCAGTTTTGCCACAAAAAAGCTACGACCGCCCGTAAAGAACAGAAACTCTTTCCACATCACGGCCATGGACCAGGTGCGACCGACTGACCAGCGGCGAATGGCGGGATTCTCAGACGGGCCACCGACATCAACCGGAGTGGACCAGAAATCGAGCGTCAAAGTACTGAGGCCAAACAGGGCGACGGCAATTCCGATACTGAGCCAGAATTGCCGGCCAAGGAAAATCACCGGGTCGTCGGTTCGCAGCAGAACACGAAGCCGTTCAAAGATATCAATCGTTGCAAGTGCGGGTGGAACGGTGAGGAGCGTATCACTGACAAACACCGGGACTGCGCCTGAGGGACATGCGGCGAGTCCACTGGTGATCAAGTTCGGCAGCACAAAGAAAAGCAAAAGAATCAAACCGGCCATGCCTGCGGCTCGCCCGGCGGTCGCGCACCGCACGCTGCCGAACAGAGCCAGATTCGCCACCAGCACCATCCAGGCGGCCAGCGCCAGATATGCGGCGATAATCTGCTGCCACAGGATGCCACCCAGCGTGATGGCGAGGAACGTGAACGGCAGCTGAATCACCAGCAGCATGAGGGAACTCACCAGCCGCGACGTTGATTTGCCAAGCGTGATCGACAATGCGGTCATCCCGGCCAGTCGCAAGAGTGCAAACGTCCCCGCGTCTTTTTCTTCGGTCAGCGCCGATACAAAATAGCTCACGCCCGACACAGTGATCAGCGCCACATTCAGAAAACAGATCGCCTCAAAGAAACGCAGTCCCATGCGACTCGTGCCGAACGCATCAGCGAACGCCATGGAAATTGCAAACAGCATCAAGCACGAAAACGCGGCGCGGATAATGTGGGGATAGATGGATTTGGAATCCATCTTCAGCGTCCAGTTGAACAGAGTCAGTGTTCCTGAAATCACGTGCGCACTCCGCGAGTCGTCAGATCCATGAACGCCTGATTCAGATGACGCCGCTGCTGACTGAACGAGGAAATCGGCAGATTCAGAGTCAGCAGTTCCCTCAGGAAATCATTGGCTGACAGATTGACCGCAAGCTGGATATTGAAGTCGCGGCCGGTTGCAAATTCCGGCTCCTTCACGTCATCAACACCAGGCAGGGCGCGGATTTGCTGAATGACATTTTCATAGACGTTCGCCAGCCGGAGATTGTACGTCGGCAGTTCTTCAGGCGCTTCCAGCAGCACGTCCATCGGACCGCTGAATTTTATCTCGCCGCGATCGATGATCGTGACGCTGTCGCAAAGTTCAGCTAGTTCACTCAGGATGTGCGAACTGATAAACACGGTTTTCCCCATCCGCCGCAGTTCACGCAGGATTTCCATCAGCTCAATCCGCGCGCGAGGATCCAGTCCGCTGGCGGGTTCGTCCAGCAGCAGCAAATCAGGGTCGTGAACAAGGACGCGGGCGAGACTGACGCGCTGCTGCATCCCGCGTGACAGTCCGCTGATCAGATCGTCTCGCCGTCCATCCATGTCAGTGAGTGTCAGGACGTCGTGAATCACCTGATCACGCTGCTTCACATGCAGACCGTATGCGGCCGCGAAGAAGTCGAGATATTCGAACACTGTCATCTGACGGTACATGCTAAAGTGATCGGGCATAAATCCGATCCGACGTCGCACGCTGATGGAATCCGTGCGAATGCTGTTGCCAAAGACCTGAATTTCACCCCAGCTCGGCTTGAGTAGCGTGCAGATGGCTTTCAGCGTCGTCGTCTTCCCGGCACCGTTCGGGCCGACGAATCCGTGCAGCGTCTGCGGCATCACACAAAAGGTCACCTGGCTGAGCGCCTGAAGGCAGCAATAAGGGGACATTCTACTTTGTTTCAGACAAGTACAATGTTCCCCTTTTTCAATGCACCCCAAGCAGAACGTTGAACGTTGAGGAGTCCTGCAGGGGACGGACTGAAGAAAAGGCGATCGCACGTGGGAGGCAATAAGGGAAGGAAGAGCAATAAGGGGACATTCTACTTTTTAGAATAAGTACAAAGCCCACATGGCAGGCTTTTTCCCTCTTCCCCTCTTCCACGGAATTCAGCGAACTTCATAATTTGAACTGAATTACGTCGCTGCCGCTCCGAAGCGAGTGACGTCGCTTTGGGCGGTGCATTTTCTGTCGAGGTGCGTGTAGCCGCCATCGACGAAAATGATCTGTCCGGTTGTGTGACTGGAACAGGGAGACGCCAGAAAAACGACCATGTTGGCCAGTTCTTCGATGGTCGTGAATCGTCGGCCCAGTGGAATTAAATTCTCCATCTCCGCCTTTGCTGCCGCCGGGTCGGGCATGGCAGCGAGGCATTTTTCATAAAGCGGTGTCCAGGTTTCCGCAGGCAGAACTGCGTTGACTCGAATTCCATGAGGAGCGAGATCAACGGCCCATTCACGAGTCAGTGCGTTGATGCCTCCTTTGGACGCCGCATAACCTGATGTGCCGCCCTGGCCCGTTTCGCAGACTTTGGAGCCGATGTTCACAATCGTGCCCTTCGACTCCTTCAGTGCGTTCAAAGCGAAATGAGCCATCGCGTAGTAATGGACGAGATTCCGGCGGAGCGAGCCAAGGAATTCATCGACACCGGCATCCAGTCCAACTCCATCGTTGACACCGGCGTTATTGACAAGAATGTCAATTCGACCGAATCGCTTTATCGTCAGATCAACCGCATTACGACACGCATCCGCGTCCGCCAGGTCGCCCTGAATAAACAGGCAGTCGCGGCCCTGCCGAGCGTATTCTTCCTCCAGCGCCCGCCCCTCGGTCGCACTTCGGTTGACGTTGGCCACTCGAGCGCCTTCCGCGATCAGCTGGCGGACGATTCCAAGGCCAATTCCTTTTGATCCGCCGGTCACCAACGCGACTTTGCCTTCCAGTCCCAGATCCATAGTTCAAATTCCTGCTTGTATATCGCTATCGTTCAAGAATTCACACGCTCACAATTCACGCCATCTCAACCAGCCTTCGGCTACTTTCCCCCCTCCCTTTCAGGCCGTTGACCGAATCCGGAATCGTGAGCGGCAAGGCGCTAGCCGCCGGTTTTTTATTAATTTCCCAACAATCACCGGCGGCTAGCGCCTTGCCGCTCATTAATCCCAAGTTCTTCCAGTACGCACATCGCCGCATTGCGTCCCGGGATTCCGCTCACCGCGCCGCCACGCAGCGCGGATGCGCCAGCACGGTAGATGCGGGGATGGTGTGTCTCAACGCCCCATTGGCCGACCTGATCCGGATCGTCGGTGAAGAACCATGACAGTGTGTTGTGAAAAATATTCCCTTGATCCAAATCCAGTTCCCGTTCCAGATCGACGGGCGTTTTGATTTCGATGCATGGCTGGCCGTTTTGATCTTTCGCAAGGCATTCGACAAAAGATTCGACGCAGTTGTGTTCAAGTCCCGTGAGGTATCGCTGCTTCACGACTTCCCGACACGCTTCGTTATCTTCCCTGAACAGGCGGTATGGCATATCGAGCCCGAAGAGTGTCAGCGTGTGATAGCCATTGATTCGCAGTTCCGGTGACAGAACGGAATTGTCGGTGAGCGTGTGACAATACATTTCCGCCGGGGCCGGATTTGGAATTTCTCCGTGCGACGCCTGCTCCCACGACGCCTGCATTTGTTCGTAGCCCTCGTCGATATGGAACGTGCCACTGAACGCTTCCTCGGACGTGACGCCCCGACCTTTGACCTGTGGCAAACGCCGCAGCAGCATGTTCATCTTGACGACCGAACCTTCGTCCGTCGGCACCGGATTCCACGGCTCGTCCAGTAGCCGGGAAAACGTTCTCGGTCCGGCATTGACCAGCACGCGTGTGGCATCGACGTGCTGTTCAACGCCGGCGCGGGTAAATGACACGGTATGACATGCCGAACCGCATTCAATATGCGAAGCAGCTGTACTGGTGAGAAACGTGACGCCGAATGCGGTGCAACAATTGACCAGAGAATCCACGAGCGATCTCATGCCACCGACGGGGACTCGCCATTCGCCCGTGCCATTGCCAATGACGTGGTACAGGAAGCAGCGATTCTGGAGCAGCGAGGCATCGTGCGGTTGCGTGAAGACGCCAATCTTGCCGTCGGTCATTAATAGACCTCGCAAAACGTCATGTTCGGCAAGTTCCTCTACGACTTCCCCCAGCGGCCGCTCCACAAAGGCGCGCCATGCGGCTTGTTCGTCGTCAGTCTGAAGAGCGTCGCGAAATGACTGGCGACTGCGCAGAGGCTGCAGCAGCGATGGCCATGCGACGCGGGCGATCGCGGCTTCCAGTCCCAGCAGTTTTTCGTAGCCTTCCCAGGCAGTGTAACCTCCGGTCAGTTCTCGCATTGACTCATGAGAACGATGCTGATCCACGTTTGAAATCACAAGTCCGCGATCCCGGCCGTCAGCACCACGGTAAGGTGTAAATGACGCCGTTCGGCGTGTTCGAGTTTGAAAATTCAGCCCCAGTTCATCGACGATTAAAGGTGGCAGGAGCGAAACAAGATACGCATAACGTGACAGCAGAGCGTCATAGTCCGGGAACACGCGCTGTGAGGCCGTGGCGCCGCCGAGGTAGTCGCTGCGTTCCAGTACCAGGACCGACAGCCCGGCCTTTGCCAGGTAAGCGGCGGCGACAAGTCCATTGTGCCCGCTGCCCACAACGACCACGTCATATTGAGTCTTGATTTGCGACATCGCCAAGATGCAAACTCCTTTCAATGACCGGCAGAATCTGCCGCTCAACGCTTTAAGAAAACGGTCTTGTGGCAAGCGCCAACACGGTCGAGAATGCCACGGCACTACCGCTGTTCCAACTGTTCCCTTAGAGCACCTCGAGCGAACCGGACGGAACAATTATTCCAGTCTGCTGAACGGAGTATGCGCCCTGAATATCAGGAAAGATAGTTTGAGCCATACCTCCATCAGCATTTGCCGATGGGTGCTGGCGACTGCGCTGCTGGCGTGCGGAGACAGTGCCATGTCGCAGGTGACTCCAACAGAACTCGCATCCCCAGACAGCAAGACAGAAGCATCCTCCGATCGCTTTGCAAAGACGCCCATACGCGATCCGGCGGCAACGGCAGCCGTTTTCAAAACCACTGATCCGAAGCAGTTGTTTAGCGAAAATGTCGTTTACATTCCGTCCCCTGAGCAAAACCGTCTGGAATTCGAGATCCCGGCAATGCCGGATTCCAACCTTCCGCCAGCCGTGGATGATCCGTTTGAAGTGCCAGCTTTACCGCCCCTGACAACGGTGCCACCGACTGATGCTCCGAGTTGTGCTGACGGGCAGATTCATGATTTCAAAGTGCCGGACGATGCTGATCAACGCCTGAGTTTTTGTCGCATCATGCATGAGCCGTATTCCGTGTATCGCACCGAACAGGGCACTTTGGCGTGGCTTCCGGCACACGGTCAGCATTTTGGCTGGATCGACTGGCAAACAGATCCTTATCTAAAACGCGGAACCAAACACGGCGTGACGGGCGCGATGAATGTTCACTGGTTATCAGGACCAGGTTCATCGCCGCTGCCTCCGCGGCTGTATGAGTTCGTGCTGGGATTTCAGACGCGCAACAACATCTCCGACCAGTTCAGCTACGATCTCTACACCAGCATCGGAGCGTGGAGCGACTTCGAGGACAGTGCCCGCGACGGCATTCGATTTCCGAGTCATGCGGTGGGTATGTTCCACGTCAATCACTCCACTGACTTCGTGTTTGGCGTCGATTACCTCGACCGTGACGATATCGCCGTGCTGCCCGTGATCGGCGTCTCCTTGCGGGACGTGTTTGTTGAAAACCTCCGGATGGATCTCGTCTTTCCGAGGCCGCGCATCGACTACATGCTGACTGATACGGACCGGATGTACCTTGCAGGCACCCTGAATGGCGGCACATGGGAGATCGACTTTCCGGACGAATCGAATCAAGTCATGACATATCGCGACTTTCGACTGCTGCTGGGCTTCGAAACAGCGAGTAAAAATGGCAGCCTTTCCGCGTGGGAATTCGGCTGGGTCTTTGGTCGCAAGCTGCAATTCCGAGACGTTCCTGGCGCGACAAATTTCGACGATGCCTTCGTGATTCAATGGGTCACGAGACACTGATCGAAGCCCGCAACAGTTGAGACAACTGTTCTACTCATTGTGGCTACTTATTGAGCAGCAGGCGACCGTTGCGAGTGGCGCGCAGGCGGTACATTTGACCTTCGTGCTCAATGACGACTTCGGCGGTACCACCTGAGATCGCGGCGAACGAAACGACTCGCTGAATTTCGGTCGTTGCTCCGGAGTTCCCAGCGCCTTCGCATTGGCCGGATAGGTCAGTACCACCACGTGAATCAGCGGCTTGAGGAGTGTTAATGGAAGAGATTTCCTGGTCTCTGCTCACGCGTCCTGCCCGTCAAAAACTGCCAAATCTTGAGTTCTGGGATTCCTCTGCCATTCATGTTGACATGAATCAGCGCCTCGCTATTATGTTGCGACTGAGTCTCAATTTCAATGCTTCGGTGCTCCAGCCAGCCTGATTCCCGCTTTTTGCGGACGCCAGCCATGCTCGGGGATGGAAATTGCCAGTTCAGCAGATGCAAATCGGCACGTGGGGAGCACTGGGCTCCTTTCGAACGTTAGGCCTTCCTTGCTCTGCTTAACACTGAAGTAGGGGTTAGTGATGAAGAAAATGTCTTCCCGGAGCGCTGTTCGAGGCTTCACGTTGATCGAGTTGCTCGTTGTGATTGCAATCATTGCGATTCTAATCGCATTACTGTTGCCAGCCGTGCAGGCCGCGCGCGAAGCGGCAAGGCGAACTCAGTGCAAAAACAATCTCAAGCAAATTGGGCTGGCTTTGCACAATTATCACGACGTCTACAACGTCTTTCCGCCAGGCGGGACCTATCACGCCGCCACCGTTCAGCCAGCTGGCTGGTCAATTCAGGCACGATTGCTTCCATTTATTGAGCAGGCCAACCT
This sequence comes from Planctomycetales bacterium, assembly GCA_038214195.1. Classification (GTDB taxonomy): domain Bacteria; phylum Planctomycetota; class Planctomycetia; order Planctomycetales; family Planctomycetaceae; genus SXXK01. The sequence continues at coordinate 16,844 of JBBQSE010000064.1, read as the reverse complement.
GACGAACCTGATCGATTTCAGTCGTGGCTACGATGTTCAGCCTGCGGTGACTCATTTTCGGGTGGCGACCTTGATGTGTCCCAGTGAAGTCAACGACAAGGCGTATCCCGATGGTGCCCTGACGCACTGGCCAGTCAACTACGCGGCGAATTACGGTGAGTGGTTTGTGTGGAATCCAGTAAGTGGGCAATTCGGCACAGGAGCTTTTGGCCCAAACGCCAGAACCGGCATGCGGGACTTCACAGATGGCACAAGCAACACGCTGGCTATGGCGGAGGTTAAGGCATTTCAGTATTACCTTCGCGATGTTGGGGCTGTTGCGAATCCGCCGGTACCGGTTGACCCAGCTGCCGTCAGTGGACTGGGCGGCAATTTGAAGAGTTCTGGCCATGCAGAATGGGTTGACAGTCGCTGCAATCAAACGAGCTTCACCACAACTTTCACACCGAATACGAAAGTGCCACACAACGATGGTGGCACAATTCGGGATATCGACTGGGTCAATCTGCGGGAAGGCAACAACGCGGCTGAATCTACGTACGGCGTCTTCACTGCTCGCAGTTTCCACACCGGAATCGTCCAGGGGCTGCTGATGGACGGTTCCGTGCGAGGCTTTTCGGACAATATTGATCGAGGACTCTGGCGTGGCGCCGGGACTCGGGCGGGTGGTGAGATTCCGGGCGAGTTTTAGTTGGTATTACTGGTTCATCGAAGGCGGCGGGCTGGCGGATTCCGTTGGCTCGCTGCAGATAGATTGTCAGGGCATTCAATCTTAAGAGGAAACTCAGGCGATGGCAAAGACACTGTGCGAACTCAAGAAAGTTCTAAAGTCCGACTTCACGACGTTCAAGTTGTATGTCTGCGACCCAACACATGTCTGCACGAAATGCGGTCGGGCCGCCAACGACAAGCAGATGCTCTGCAAACCAGAGCGTCTCAAGCAATAATATCGGCTCACTTGTCACGGGATTCGCTGTAAGCACCCATGCACAAGTAGATTGGTGTATCGGTGGCATCTTGCCGCCGAAAAACAGTGCATTTATAGGGGCGGCAGGATGCCACCGATACAAATTAACGCCACGTTACTTCTGATCTGATGCTTGGTTCCGCATGCTGTAGCGTCGCGACAATTCAAATTGTCCAAGACCGAAGACGGAAATTATTCCGACGCGATTCTTCCTAAAATCCCGCTCACTCACGACTCGTTCCATTCTGAGTCCGTATTTTACCTGTTTGTTTCCTGCCCAGGAATCACCATTGACGAAAATGTAGCACTGGCTACACTGCGTTTGTAGCCAGCGCTACAAACAAGCCTTTTGATGTCTCAGGGCTTGACCGCGTGATTCCTTTCTCAGCACCGCAATCAGGTAACAGAAAATGGGCGCAAATTGTTGGCAAGGCCTTGGCGAACTACGATCGAAGACGAAAAGTAAAGCGTTCACACTGATCGAGTTGTTGGTCGTCATCGCGATCATCGCGATTCTTGTCGCACTGCTGTTGCCCGCCGTGCAGCAGGCCCGCGAAGCAGCTCGACGGACCCAATGCAAGAACAACCTCAAGCAAATCGGACTTGCGCTACACAACTATCATGATGCACACAGTGTCTTTCCTCCAGCATATTTGGGCGACCCATTTGCCAACGGGACAGCATTCGGCGTTAGTTTTCCCGACGACAATCGCAACGGCCCATCCGGTTTGGCCTGGGGCACGATGATTCTTCCGTTCCTCGAGCAGACGGCGCTCTATCAGCAGTTTGATCCGACGCTGCCGTTTTGGTCTCCTCAAAATGCAGCAGCGATGAAAACAAAACTGCCAGCTTTCTTGTGTGCGAGCGCAGTAGGCGGAAGTGACGGATTCCAGTTGAGGCAGTATACGTCGGGCACGAACGAGGAGCCGGGAAATCCACAGGCGTATACACCGAGCATCCTGCTGGCACATTCACATTATGTCACGATGGCTGGGTCGCAGGGGCCCTGGGGACGACCGACGGCGTATTCGAACGATTTCTCTGACCCGGAACCTATCCCCGGTGTCGGGTCAGCGACAATCGATGGCGCGTTCTACCGCAACAGCAGGATTCGGATGGCCGACATTACGGACGGCACTTCAAACACGGTGTTTGTCGGCGAGCACACCTCACGCCTGAGTGACAAGACATGGGTTGGCGTCGTGCCGTTTTCGGTCACCTGCAAAAAGATTCGTGGCAGTCTCACGGACGATTGTGACAGCGGCGGAGCCCTTGTGCAGGGGCACAGCGGTCCTGATTCGCATGATCACCCACAAGTGATCATTCATCAGCCGAATCATCCTGCACAGCACCCCGATCAGCTCGAATCAGATCATACCGGTGGTTGCCACTGTCTGCTGGGCGACGGTTCGGTTCGTTTCTTTTCGCAATACATGGATGCCTTCGTCTGGTCGGGGCTTTGTACACGCGGCGGCGGCGAATTGCCGGGAGAGTTCTGATGCGAAACAGCGGAACCAAACCCGCTCGTGCTGTGAAACCCGTCTTCGTCCTTGTCTGCCTGATTTGCGGATGCGGCCCGGCCGTTCTTGACAGCGACGAAGCTCACCAGTCCACCGACGCTCTGTACACCGCAGTCACATCGCGCCAGCTGGATCTGCTGGACAGCGTTGAAGCAGATCTAAGAAAACTGGTTGAGGAACAGAAACTGTCAATCGATGCGATGGATGACCTGGGCGGCATCATCAAACTGGCCCGCACAAACAAATGGCAACAGTCGGCCGAAGAACTTGACCACTTTATTCGAGCACAGCCGCATCGCACTCACGCGCATTGATTGGTTGCGGGGAAACGGTCAGCCGCCTGCTCGGTCACAAAAATTTCCCAACGACGACGATGATCTATCTGCACGTGAGGCGACTGCCCGGCTGGATGAATCCGCCGAGCAGCAACAACAACTGACAGCACGGGTGACCGGAGCTGAACGAAGCGGAGCGAAGGAAGCCCCTGGGTTTCGAGTTGACGTTCACCAACTCCAGTGCTCGTGACACACCGCCACTCAGAGTGTATCATTCAACGCACGTCGCTTCGCCAACTATATTGATTCCGCGCTAAGCCACCCAAACTCGCGGCCTCACGACGCGGAAAAGTTCAACCCGCGATCTGCCGTCCTGCTAATTTTCTGCCGCGTAGATCTCAATTCGTTCTGCTCACAATTTCAATTGAAGGGAAAAACATGCAACTGAGTAAACGCTGTGTGGCCGAGACCATCGGCACGTTTTGGCTTGTCTTCGGTGGATGCGGAAGCGCGGTCCTGGCCGCAACGTTCGCTGCTCCGCTTGATGGCGCGACCGTTAACCTCGGAATTGGTTTTGTTGGCGTTGCGTTCGCCTTTGGGCTCACTGTTCTAACGATGGCCTATGCCATTGGGCATATTTCAGGATGCCACCTCAATCCGGCAGTGACTGCAGGACTAGTCGCCGGGGGGCGTTTTCCGATTAAGGAATTTTTCCCGTATGTTGTTTCACAGGTGATTGGTGGCCTTGCTGGTGCGGCGGTGCTGTATTTTATCGCGTCAGGACATGAAGGGTTTTCGCTGGCCGGAGGCTTTGCCTCAAATGGATACGGCGACCACTCACCAGGCCGGTACTCGATGGCAGCATGTTTCGTCGCTGAGGTTGTGCTTACGTTCATGTTTTTGATGATCATCATGGGATCGACTGATAAACGTGCGCCGACGGGCTTTGCGCCAGTCGCTATCGGCCTGGGTTTGACATTAATTCATCTCATTGGCATTCCCGTTACCAACTTGTCTGTTAATCCAGCAAGGTCCACGGGGCCAGCCGCCTTTGTCCAGGGCTGGGCTTTGGCGCAATTGTGGTTGTTTTGGGTCGCACCAATCATCGGTGCGGTCATTGCCGGATTCACGTACAAATCCTGTTTTCAATCAGAGGAAACGGAAGCGTAATTGCCAGGGACTTGACTTCGCGAGGGTGTTTAGCGATCGATCAGCGTTGCCATCCGCCGCTCATTCGCGACCGGGGCGTCGGCGTTTGGAACGTCGTGAAAAGTCGATTCACCGAGATCTCCGCGATACAGCGAAATAAACGCGGTGCTGTTGAATCGGCTCGTCACGGCTTTGCCTCCGGTGATTGTCGATTCATGATCTGCACCCAGAAGTGGTCGTTTGGCGCGCCTGTGCGGCCAGGGGCTCGGTCGCGTGACCACAACGTTTTTCCGTCAACTTCCAGATGCAGTTCTGCGCTTCCGAGGCGGAATGCCGCAAACTGCCATTTGGCCATTTCGACAGAGGTGCCCTGAGCTTCCACAAGAAGCAGAATTTCCGGATTCGTTCCATGAGCAAACACGAAAACACATCCATCGATGATGCCTTGCTTTTCGTCAGAATATCGCAACACGGGAGTGTCAAGGCAGCGCAACTCAAAGCGAGAATTACCCGGATCCCAGAATTCATGGGATTCGAATCGTCGAACCATGTCCTTCATCTGCCGCAGGCGAATTGTCGGGCGGTCACTCACAGCGGCATTCTCAGGAAAATCCCGGAGCTTGAAATCGCTGTTCGCAGGAGTCCACTCCGGACTTCCGTCCAACGTCATGGATACGAGTTGAGTGGACGTAAGCGTCCATGCACTAATCCAAACTGTGTCATTGTCACTCAGTCTGAAAAGTTCCATCATCGCCACCGGTCGACCTCCGTTGCCCCACGCCCACAGCGTACCGGCTTCATTGCCGCGAGTCGGATCACCAAAGGCAAGTAAAGGATGTTCGCAGGCTTTAAGGACTTGTGGTGGCGTTTCATTGGCAAGTGTGATTTCAATATTTTCGATGTGGGCGATCGCGTCTTTGATGCGAGCTGAAATCGCGGGACTCGCCTTTTCGCCTGTGCTCGCAACTTCTTCGGGCTCTTCTTCTCTGGCGGATGAAACAACGATTGGCTCATCGCTTCCGCGTGCCGGCAGGAACGACATACTCGCGCCAAGCACGACAAGTTGCGTAATTCCTGAGAGAGCAGATGGAACTTTCATTAATCACTCCTCTGGGGTATCGAAATAGTCCGGCACTTTCAATGAACGATGAAACGATGTGGTTGATTCCGGTGTTTTCCAGTTCGTCAGTCATCCGCTATTGCTTTGGAAGCAGGGAATGAAACGACGGTTCACCAGGATCGCCACGATAAGGATCAATATAATGCGGAGCGGTTGAATCGCCGAAGACCGCCGCCTCCGGTTTTTTCCAGACAGTCTTGCCATCCAGTTTCCCATCGAGTTCTGAGATGGACAACGGAAGCAACATATATTCCCAGGAGACTACATCTGCTTTTTTGTGAATCTCAATCAGCAGACACACCTCGGGATCAGTTGCGATCACGAAGGTAAACAACGCACCATCAATGATCTCGCCATCAGATTTCCCATAGCGATATGTCGGTCGAGAGAGCATTCGAAGCACATGCGCACTTGGCTCGGAATTGGGTTCACGAAAATGGTCAGTGATCTCGAAGCGAGCCGCCATCTGCTTGATCTGACTCAGCCGCAACACAGGGTTTTCCACAGGAACTGGCGCATCCGGCAGGATTTCGAATTTGCTGTATCGCGAACGAGGACTCCAGACCTTGTGATCGCCTCGCCGAAGTTCCAGGTCTCCGGGATAGACATCTGCAAATTCCTGCATCGCCAGGCCATTCAGGACCGCACCGTGAACGTAAATATGAGCAATCACTGCGGGGCGTTCACCGGGGCCGACCGTGTAGACTGACATGAGACCGTCCTGGACATCGCCCAGTGGATTTGACCATCGCAGCAGTACTGATTCATCCAGTGTCGCCCGTTTTTCCGAGTCATCATCCATGACGACCGTGTACTTCTTCATCGCGTTCAGAATCAGCTCCTTTCTCGCTTTGGAGTGTTCATCTTTGGGAGTCGAATCCTCTGAGTCAGCATTCGGCTTTGCGTTTGCGTCCTGTGCATGCAGTCTGCTGAAGTTGGGTACGCCGACTACAACGAACGCCAGCGTGCCGACAATTGCCAATCGAAAATTTGCCACAGTGAACCTCGCCTCAAGAAAAAAGAAGTGACTTAAGGATTGAAACTGAACCCATCAGCGACATCCCGTCGCCAAGTCGAACGCCACAACTATAGACATCCCGTCTGCTTTTTCAAGTCTCGCTTAACCTAACAGGGTGGTTGTCGCATTGCCGTCCCGGGGGAAACTTCATTCAGGCTTGAGCTCATTGCCCGACGCGGGTGTGTAGAGCAGCCAATATGGCTCCAGCGGCGTTCCAGTCCCGGTTGAAGGAGCTGACCATACTTCTTTGTTGTCGAATTCGACGTGAAGCTCCGCGCTGCCCAGTCGAGCGAGGCTGTATTTCCAGCGTTGCTTGTCGTTGTCAGCAATAGCTTCGATTTGCAAAATGACTTCCGGGTTAGTGGCATGTGCCAAGACGAAGACCGCTCCATCAACCACGTTGTTGGACTCGTCCTCATAACGATGGACCGGTTGAATCAAGAGGCGCAGTTGTTGACGGCCTCCCCACAATTCGTGAGCAGTGAATTGGCGGGCGACAGCTTTCATCTGACGCATGCGAACGACGCGTGTATCACCAACTTCCGGACTATTGGGAACGTCCTGCAAGTTGAAGTGGGATGATTCGGGCGTCCATTGTGGCCCCATATGTCCTTTGAATCGAATCAAATCGGGTGACGTCATAGTCAGCGCGTGAATCGTCGGCTGGGCCTTATCGCCGTCGCGATACAGCTCCATCAACGCGACCGGTCGTCCAGTCTTGCCCCACACCCACAGTGTGCCGGACTCGTGCCCGCGGACAACATCATCGTAGACAAGTACCGGATTCGGATTCAGCTCAACTTCAGCCTCGTCACCACTTGCCGATGAAAAGACCTTGAGTCGCGCCATGTGAGCGATTGCATCCTTCATGGCGGGCGACAACTCCTTCTTCGGCGAAGCCTGATCTTTGGGCGACGAGTCTTCTGAGTCACCACTAGTTTTGTCGATCACGTCCTGCGCAGAAACCTGGTCGATGTCCGAGACGGTAACGGAAATCAACGTAAGTGTCAGCAATGCTGCTGTTCGAAGTTTGGGCATGATGAATCTTTCGTTTAATGAGCAATGTGGAGTAGAAAACTACGGTTCGAAATCCGGTTTTGGCAGTTGTTCCAGAAAGTTCCAATAGTGTGGTTTGCCGTCTTCAGCGACTGATCCGGGCGGCGACTCGCAGACCTTTACTTCGTCTATGGAAACGGACGTCACTCTCTGAGTGACACTGGCCCTAAATGCGGCCTTGGGGCATTCGTCTTTCAGAGGCTGTAATTTTCAAGGAACCGGCAGGTTGCAAACCTTCCCCACGGCAATTCCTTAACATCCTCTCAAAGAGTGACGGCTACTATAGTCGCGAACATCAACGTATCCGACATTTCATCGAACAGGAAGCCTGCGGCACCAGTTTGCCTTGACTTTATAGACATAGTGTCTACACTGGCTCCGTTTGGACTCGAATTGCTACTGATGGGTACGTTCCTATGACCTCGCGATTGCAGTCTTTTGTCTTGCGAAGCGGCTTTTTTATTTGCATCGCTGTTGTTTGCCGCAACGATTGTTTCGGTCAGCTGCTCAGCAGTGATGTTGTTCGAGACGTGGATTTGCATGCCGGACGAGCACTGGCGGACTGGATCGATGAAAAGTCGCAGGCACATTGGGATCAGGATGGGGTTGCCGCGCCGGTGTTGGTGGATGATGGCACGTTTCTGCGTCGGCTGTTTCTGGATTTAACCGGAACGATTCCCTCCGTGGCAACCGCTCGGGAGTTTCTGGACAGCACGGACTCCTATAAGCGCGACATTGCGATTGAAGTGTTGCTCAGAGAGCCTCGGTCCGCTGATCATCTGGCTCGCGTCTGGCGCAGGATGATCGTGCCCACCGGCACACCCAGCGAAGCAATGGGACAGATGATTGAACCGTGGTTGAAGGATCAGTTTGCCCGCAATGCTCCTTATGATGAGTTCGCACGCAACCTGCTGACTGTGAAATCCACAGATGCAACGGACCCGGCGAAACCTTACGCAGCGTCAGCGATTATGTTTTATCAGTCTGCGGGCGGAAACGCCGAAGGGGCTGCGGATTCGGCGACGCGATTCTTTCTGGGAGTTCGTCTCGGTTGCGCCAAGTGTCACGACCATCCGTTTGCTCGGTGGAAGCAGAAGGACTTCTGGGGCATGGCCGCTTTTTTTGCCGGCGTTCAGAATGGCACTGTGGATGACAATCCGCGAACTACTATTCGTCCGTCTGACGGCGATGTGGAGTATACCGCCAAACTCTTATGGGAAGACGAAACGAAGATCGATGGCGCAAGTCCGCGGCAGGTGTTCGCGGATTGGGTTGTCTCCGAGCACAATCCAAATTTTGCGGCGACCGCTGTCAATCGAGTCTGGCAGCATCTGTGCGGCCGAAGTCTGGCCGGTACCGTCGATGATCTGGACCAGGCCAACGCCGAGGAGCGGGCAATCCTGCTGGACGGACTGGCGCAGGAGTTCGTGCAGAGCAAGTATGATCTTCGTCACCTGATCAGTGCAATTTGCCGCAGCAAGGCGTATCAGTGCAGTACAGTGTCTCCCGAACAATTGGGTGGTCAATTGCAGGTGGCAGATGTTCGTCCGCTGAAGACGTTGTCGCCCGAACAGGTCTTCGATGCGATGGAGCAGGCTCTGATGCTGCCGGTCGGTCGGACGGACAACGCGGCTCGGTTCAATGGGCAGCGCGCGACGATTGTGTCGCGCATGAATGAGGCTTTTAGTGATCTGCCGGAAGACTTCAGCGCCGGGATTCCTCAGGCTCTGATGATGATGAACGGGACACTGATTTCTGATGCGACAAATCTGCAGACGAGCAGAACGCTGCGAGCCGTCGTGGATGCTCCGTTTATGAAAGATGAGGAACGCCTGGAGACATTATTCCTGGCAACGCTGACGCGAAAACCGTCGGAACGTGAACGAGAAGTGCTTCTGGCGAGTGTGAAGGCAGAAGGGGCCGATCCAGGGACCGTGTTTGCAGACATTATGTGGGCGCTGTTGAATTCACCGGAATTTGTGTTGAGTCGGTAACTGTTTGTCTCGTTCCAGGGCTCCAGCCCTGGAACGCACTGCACGGGAGGCTCCCGCCTCCCATGTGCAGTGTGGAGGCAGGAGCCTCCGAGGCAATGTGTTCCGAGGCTGGAGCCTCGGAACAAGAGTTAGTCAGGAAATCTACAATGACACGATTTGATCACTTCACAAGACGAGACATCGCCCGCATGATGGTGGCCAGTGCTGCGGGAGTATCCTGTTCGGGCTGGATGCCGCAGCTCGCCGCGCAGGCAGAGACGGTGAAGAAGAACGGTCGTGCCTGCATTCTCTTATGGATGGGTGGCGGTCCAAGTCAGCTGGATACATTTGACCCGAAACCGGAGCATAAAAACGGCGGACCGGTGAAGCCAATTGAGACGACGGTCCCCGGTATTCAGATTAGTGAATACCTGCCCGGTCTGGCAAAGCAAATGAAGGACCTGGTGCTGCTCCGCGGAATGACGTCGAAGGAAGGCGACCATGGTCGAGCAACGCAGTTGATGCTGACCGGGTATCGCCCGGTCGAAGCGGTGAACTATCCGGGGATTGGTTCGCTTCTCGCCAAAGAACTTGCTCCGGCGGATGGCGAATTACCGGGCTTTGTCAGCATTTCACCTTTCCGCTTTGGTGGCGTTGGCGGTCCGGGGTTTCTGGGGCCAAAATATGCTCCGCTGACTGTCACAGGCAACAGCGCAGATCCGAACGCGCGGGCCGACCTGACTGTGGAAAACATGTTGCCACCGGCTCATGTGTCCGCTGGGTCCATCAAGTCTCGCGTCGAGATGCTGCAGTTTCTGCAGCAGGAGTTCACGTCCAAAGTCGCCAGTGACGCAGCGATGTCTCATCAGGCGAATTACGATCGCGCCATTCGGATGGTTGAAACTCAGGGCCGCAATGCATTCAACCTGGACGAAGAACCTGATCCTCTGCGTGAGGCGTACGGTCGAAATCGCTTCGGTCAGGGTTGTCTGTTGGCTCGTCGATTGGTTGAGCGCGGAGTGCCGTTTATTGAAGTTTCACTGACAAACTCTGGAAATGCGTTCGGCTGGGACACTCATACAGACAATTTCACTCAGGTAAAGTCTCTGTGCGATGTGCTCGATCCGGCCTGGTGCGCGTTGATGAATGATCTTCGCGAGCGAGGACTACTGGAAACAACCACGATCGTGTGGATGGGCGAATTTGGTCGAACTCCGATCATCAATCCATCCGGCGGGAGAGATCATTTCCCGCTGGCCTGGTCAACTGTTATGGGAGGTGGCGGGCTCAAAGGAGGTCAGACTGTGGGAGATACGGGCAAGGCTGGAACAGAAGTTGTCGATCGCCCGGTGCAGGTAAAGGATTTCTACGCGACGATTTGCCGGGCATTGGGACTCAATCCGAGCAAGGAAAACATTTCGACTATTGGACGACCGATTTCGCTGGCCGAACCGGGGGCGGAGGCGGTGAAGGAAGTGCTGCAGGGATAGTGCAAAACCAGCCCTCTCATCCGGCCTGTCGGCCACCTTCTCCCCCGATTTCGGGGGAGAAGGGACTATTAAGAATATTCCATGTCTAGTTCGCGACTCCATCTACTTTAAACAGTCATTCTTGAAATCACATGGATCCAGGATTCCGACAACTTGCAGCAATGCTTCTGGCTGTCATCGTCAGTCGGTCGCTATACGCGCAGACATCGGAATTGGCGGTCGCCGGGAATACCGGCAACGACGCACCCGCAGCACAGGCACCGATGATGTCGGAAGAAGAACAGGAATGGTCCAGTTCTTTCCTGCTGCTGGATGAGCGTCCGATTCATCTGCAGTTCCGCATTACGATTGATGGGGTTTCGCTCAGTCAGGCACGCGAAAACGGCATTCAGGAATTGATCACGCGACTCGATTCCGACCATGACGGAAAACTCAGCCACGCGGAGTTTCAGAAATCGCCCCTGATTCGAAAAGTTGTGCGCCCGAAAGCGGACAAGTTTCTTAGAACGCTTGGACCGCAGCCCGACCCAAAGCCGGATGACATTCGCGCTCAGTTCACCCGCGTTTCCGGCGGTGCCATGCTTTCCATACGCGCCGATGGGTCCACAGCTAAGGACGATACGCTGATCTATGAACTAATCGACGCCGATAATTCCGGACTCATCGACGCCGATGAACTGTCACGCGCGGAGACGCGGTTGCGGCAAAAGGATTCCGACTACGATCAGTGTGTCAGCTTCGAAGAATTTCAGCCAACGGTGATGAATCAGCAACTGGTGGTCGCCGGTTTGCCGGAAGACGAACAGGCGAAGTCAGTACTGTCGGATATGATGATCCGCTCAAAGGCTTCACGTCAGTTGCGGACTGCCTTGCTGAAGAAATACGACGTGAATAAAGACAAGCACATTTCGGCCAATGAACTTCACTGGCCGATAGTCGTCTATGAAAAAATGGATGCAAATCAGGACGGGGACCTGGATCTTTACGAGTTGCATGCTGCACCCGGCGTTCCGTTCGATATTGAGCTAACAGTGGAACTGAATCCGAAAGATGACAATGTGCCGTCGATTTCTGTCCTGAAAACTCACTCAGACGCAGAGGTCATTTCCAGCCGCAGTGACGCGGTGACGCTGAAAAGCCCCGCCTTTACTCTGATGCTGGTGTCCCGAAAAATCGATCCGATCGAGGAGGGCATTAGCAATGCGATGCAGGGGTTCAACGAGCTGGACACCGACGGAAACGGCTATGTTGATGTGACAGAGGCCAGTCAGCGAATTCGGATGCAGCGCGGACTGTTCGACATGATGGACACTGATCGCGATGGGAAGATCTTCGGCCCTGAAATGAAAGACTTCGTCTCTGTGGCCGGTATTCCCGTGGCTTCGACATGTCGTCTGAATGTGTACGACACCGGATTCGGATTCTTCCAGATTCTTGACACGAACAGCGACGGTCGGCTGTCGGCTCGTGAAATGAGGGATGTCGGCAAGTCACTGACCGCCATGGACCGCGACGGGATTCCTGGCCTGGCACCGACTGAGCCGACTCGGAATTACCGCATCGAATTCACGCGCGGCAGCTTTGTGCTGTTTGGCAAGATTGAACCTCGGAGTATGGCGGTTGCTCAGACTCCCGTGTATGTCAGCCGTGTCTCGCGAGGACCTGTGTGGTATCAGCGAATGGATCGAAATAATGACGGCGACTTAGCGTGGGAAGAGTTCCTTGGATCTCGCAAAGATTTTGATCGTATCGACGTGGACGGGGATGGTCTGATCGATTTGAAAGAAGCGGAGGCCGAAGGAAATGGATGAGAATTGTAGTGTGTGTGAAGCGAAGCCCAACACACCATGTCAAGAAGCATCGACAACCAAAACGCTCGCCAGCAGTGCAGTGTTGAACGCCGTGAATCTAAGCTCTCCATCCGACTCGGTTCCATGTCGCGAAATCGCATGAACCAAGGTTCATAACAACCAGGGAATAAATGAATGCAGGACAATTGGAATTCAACGGCAACTGCGAATCGAGCCGATTCCAAAGCCGATCTGGCGATAGTCGAAAAGCTGCGCGAAGCTCGACACCGCATCCGTGAGCAAATGAAACGCGTCGTCGTGGGTCAGGAAGGAGTCATCGATTCCATGCTGATTGGCCTGTTGTGCCGGGGGCACATTCTGCTGCACGGGGTGCCGGGACTCGGCAAGACTCTGATGGCCAGGACACTGGCCACCACGCTGAATCTGGACTTCAAGCGGATTCAGTTTACGCCGGACCTGATGCCGTCGGACATTACCGGCACAGACGTGATGGAAGAAGATCCCGCGACCGGACGTCAGTCGCTGAAGTTTATGCAGGGGCCGATTTTTACAAATTTCCTGCTTGCTGACGAAATCAATCGAACACCTCCCAAGACCCAGGCCGCACTGCTGCAGGCCATGCAGGAGGGAGAAATCTCCATTGGCCGCGAAACGTATAAACTGAAACCGCCGTTTTTTGTGGTGGCGACCCAGAATCCCATCGAAATGGAAGGCACCTATCCGCTGCCGGAAGCGCAGCTGGATCGATTTATGTTCAGCCTGAAGGTCAAGTATCCGACAGTGGATGAGGAAATTCAGATCATCAAGGGGACAACCAGTACGCTGACATCAAAGGCCGATCAGGTTCTGGCTGCAGAAGAGCTGCTGCGGCTGCAGGAACTGATTCGCGGCGTCCCTGTCGCCGACTCAGTAGTTCGTTACGCGGCAACACTCACTGCTGCCACACGCCCGGGACTCGGCATTGGCGATCCGGTGCTGCACAAGTACATCAGCTATGGAGCCAGTCCTCGTGCTTCGCAATATGTCGTCCTCGGTGCCAAGGCGCGAGCCATTATTGAAGGCCGTTATCACGTCGATTTTGCAGACATCCGTGCCGTGGCGCACAACGTGTATCGCCATCGTCTGGTACTGAACTTCCACGCTCGCGCGGACGGGCTGGATGCGGATGCGATTGTTGATCGGCTGTTGAAGGGAGTGAAGGAGGCCTGAATAACGGATTGAATCTCGTCCCTTCTCCCCTGGCAAGGGGAGAAGGTGGCCGAAGGCCGGATGAGAGGTTGGCCACGTGTGAACTTAACAAAGTGACGAATCTTGAAGCATTCAAACCCCCTCACCCTAACCCTCTCCCCCCGTGGCGAGTTCAGGACCATGGCAAAGTTACAGCGGGGGGAGAGGAGACAATCCGAGAACCTTTTTCTTGAGAGTTTTATGATGGCGCATCCCGACTCAGTTACCAAAGAAACGCTTTAATGACCACCGACCTCAATTCCTACACGTCCCCCACGCTGTTTTCGAAGCTTGACAACTTCGAACTGCGTGCGCACGGGATTGTCGAGGGTTTCATGCACGGGCTGCATCGCAGTCCGTTCGTGGGCTTCAGCGTGGAATTCAATTCCCATCGCGAATACGCACCGGGGGATGATCTTCGGCATGTGAACTGGAAGATCTACGCGCGTCAGAAGCGGTTGTATGTGAAGGAGTACGACGCTGAGACCAACATGAATCTGTACATCATGCTGGATATCAGTGGATCGATGAAGTGTGCCAATACAGGCATCAGCAAACTGGATTACGCCGCTTCGCTGGCAGCGGCTCTGTCTCATCTGGCACTCAAACAGCACGATGCGGTCGGAATCACGCTGTTCGCCGATCAGGTCGTGGCGCACCTTCCGCCAAAATCCAAAACCCATCAACTAGAAGAAATCCTGCGAACGATTCAGAGCGCAAAACCGCGCCCAGTCACCGAGACTGGCCGCGCGTTGCAGCAGTGCGCCGAACTGGCGCGGCATCGTGGCATCTGCGTTGTCATCAGCGATCTGTTCGATGACACGGATGCGTTGATGACGGCCATTGAACTCATGCGATTTCGGAATCACGAGGTCATCGTATTTCACGTTCTCGATCGCTGGGAACGCGACCTGCCACTCGAAGGCAACGTGCGATTTCAGGATCTGGAAACATCGCTTGAATTGACCACTCATGCCGACGGAATTCGAGACAAATACATCCGCGCCGTGACCGAATGGAGACAACACCTGGATGTGGAGTTTAGAAATCGATCGGTGGAACGAGTGGAACTGGTCACAGACGAACCACTGGACAAGGCGTTGCTGGATTATTTGGTGAAGCGGGCGGCAAGTGGATGAGGACTGATTCATGAATTTCGTGCAGGCCGGATTTCTCGCAGCGCTGGGGGCGCTGGTGATTCCGGTGATTGTTCATCTATTCTTCAAACGTCGCAGCCGAAAGGTTCAGCTGGGGACGCTGAGGTTTCTGCGTGAAGTGATTGAACAGAGTTCCCGTCGAAAGAAAATTAAACGCTGGATTCTGCTGACGCTGAGACTGGGAGCTGTCGCCATCCTGGTGCTGCTCTTCGCACGTCCGTATTTTGCGGAAAAGAAACAGGCGGGCAACAAACGTCATCTCGTTCTGCTCATCGATAAGTCGGCAACGATGCAGCTTCAGAGCGAAGGGCAGCGTCTCGTCGATACAGCGCTCAGCCAGGCACGGGATGTTCTTCGAGCGGCCGACGAAAACACAACGGCGGAAGTCGCATGGTTTGATCACGCTGTGACTCCTGTTACGGACACAAAACAGAACGCTGCCCAGATTTCACTGAAAGCGCCCGGGCTGTGCTTCGGAGCGACCAATTATTCGGCCGCGCTGACGTGGGCTCGGGATCGAATGGTCGCAACCGATGCCTCGAAGAAGCAGCTCTATATCTTTACCGATCTGCAGCAGTCGGGCTTTGCGGGCAACACGTTTGACTCGTTTCCTGAAGGGGTCACTGCGGAAGTACGAGACGTCGGACGGTCGATCGTGAGCAACGTGTCGGTGGCGTCTACATCGCCAGCCAGCACATTGATTCGTCCTGGCGATCCGTTCCGAGTGTCGGCCACGATTTCCAACGAAGGTGCGTTTCCGATTGAGGAGCAGATTGTCACGCTGAATTTGCATCAGGGCGAGCAGAAAACGTCCGTTGAAAAACGCATGAAATTGACTGCGGGTTCACTGGTGACAGCCGATTTCGAAGTCGAGACACTGACTCCAGGGCTCTGGCAGGGCACGATTCAGCTGCAGTCGGTGACCGACGATCTGGCGTTCGACAATTTGCGACATGTGGCGGTGATGGTGGATGACCAGATTCCCGTGCTGATCGTGGATGGTCGATCGAGCGACACTCCAATCCTGGCTGGCAGTTATTTTCTGGAGGCCGCATTGCGACTTGCGCCGCCTGGCCAAAAATATGAAGGCTCTCCGTATCAGACGACGGTTGTCGCTGGTGATAATGGAAGCAGCCTTCCGGAGCTTGACGGTTTTCAAGTCGTGGTTCTGACCAACGTCGCAGATCTCGCAAAAACAGATGCCGCGAAACTGCATGCCTTTGTCAAGGCGGGTGGTGGACTTCTGGTGTTTTGTGGCGACAACGTGGACAAGGGGAGTTGTGGTCATCTGAATGACGCGCAGTTAACAGTTGGCCGAATTGATGGAGTGGAACTGGCGACTGATTTGCCGTGGCGATTTACATCCTGGCAGGAAAAACATGCGGTGATGCAGCCGTTTAATGATCCTCAGCATGGTGATCTGCGGCGGCTGGCGTTTCGCGGCGTGACTCGCATTCAATTGAACGACGACTCGACAGCGATCGCGTCGTTTCGCGACCTGGTACCGGCGGTTGTCGAACGTAATCTCGGAGAAGGTCGCGTTCTCTGGTTTATGAGCGGCTGCGATCGGCAATGGAGCGACTGGACTCGCAGTCGTCTCTTTCTTCCATTCGTTCACCGTCTGACCGGACGATTGTGCGGCTTAACGGACGGAGGTCCCGTGCGTGAAGTGCTGATCGACAGCGACCATAAGTTGTCACCCGATACAGTACCGGGTGTTTCTGAAAAAGGACGGTTTTGGGAGGTCGTAAACTGCAGTCCTCGTGAATCTGAGGGTGAGCATTGCTCTGTGGATGAGTTTGCAGAGCGGTTTGGCCTGACGCTCAATCAGGATGAGACAGTTGCTGCCGGGGAGCCAACAGCGGTGGCTCAGGCAGGAATTGATTTGCGACAGGATGAACTATGGCCGTGGTGTTTGTTAGTGTTGGTGGGCGTTTTGTTGGGTGAGTCGTTTTTGGCGAATCGGACGCTGGCGTGAGGTGGAGTTTTCTGTGTTCTTCTTGTTCCGAGTTCTTCTTGTTCCGAGGCTCCAGCCTCGGAACACACTGCCAGGAGGCTCCTGCCTCCAGAGTTGAGAGTTG